>CABPWC010000023.1 GCA_902461025.1 uncultured Streptococcus sp. | reverse complement strand
CTTATGATAAGAAGGAACGTGTCGTCCAACCACAAGCAGTTATTGAACGTATAGGTGAATTGACTAAGGGTGATGCCATTGTCGTAACAGACGTTGGGCAACACCAAATGTGGACAGCTCAATACTATCCCTACCAAAATGAACGGCAGTTGGTAACTTCAGGCGGCCTAGGGACTATGGGATTCGGAGTTCCTGCAGCCATTGGAGCAAAAATTGCCAATCCAGATAAAGAAGTCGTTCTCTTTGTTGGAGATGGTGGTTTCCAAATGACCAACCAGGAATTGGCAATCTTAAACATCTACAAGATTCCAATCAAAGTCATCATGCTTAATAACCATTCACTAGGCATGGTTCGTCAGTGGCAAGAAGCCTTTTATGAAGGGCGAACATCAGAGTCGGTCTTTGACAGTCTTCCTGACTTCCAATTGATGGCTCAAGCCTACGGGATTAAAAATTATAAATTTGACAATCCTGAAACCTTAGAGAAGGATTTGGAAGTCATCAAAGAGGATGTACCAATGTTTATCGAAGTAGATATTTCTCGCAAAGAGCATGTCTTACCGATGGTACCAGCTGGTAAAAGCAATCATGAGATGTTGGGGGTGAAGTTTAATGCGTAGAATGTTAACAGCCAAACTTCAAAACCGTTCAGGTGTTCTCAATCGCTTTACAGGAGTCTTGTCTAGACGCCAAGTCAATATTGAGAGCATCTCGGTAGGGGCGACAGAAAATCCCAATGTGTCACGGATTACGATTATCATTGATGTCGCATCTCAGGATGAAGTGGAACAAATCATCAAGCAACTCAACCGTCAGGTCGATGTTATCCGTGTTCGTGATATCACTGATAAACCTCACCTAGAGCGAGAAGTTATCTTAGTTAAGATTGCTGCACCAGCTGAGAAGCGAGCAGAAATTTTGGCCATCATTCAACCTTTCCGTGCAACTGTGGTCGATGTAGCCCCAAGCTCCATTACCGTTCAGATGACGGGAAATGCAGAAAAGAGTGAAGCCTTGATTCGTGTTATTCGACCATACGGTATCAAGAATATTGCTCGTACGGGTGCAACTGGATTCACCCGCGATTAATACTCTTCGAAAATCAAATTCAAATCACGTCAGCTTTACCTTGCCGTACTCAAGTACAGCCTGCGCCTAGCTTCCTAATTTGCTCTTTGATTTTCATTGAGTAAAAAATAACTTAAATTTGTTAAACCAGCCTAAAAGGCAATAAATAATAGAAAAGAGAGAAAACACTATGGCAGTTCAAATGGAATATGAAAAAGACGTAAAAGTAGCAGCACTTGACGGTAAAAAAATCGCCGTTATCGGTTATGGTTCACAAGGACATGCGCATGCTCAAAACTTGCGTGATTCAGGTCACGATGTGATTATCGGTGTTCGTCCAGGTAAATCATTTGATAAAGCTAAAGAAGATGGTTTTGATACTTACACAGTAGCAGAAGCAACTAAATTGGCTGATGTTATCATGATTTTGGCTCCAGACGAAATTCAACAAGAATTGTACGAGGCAGAAATCGCTCCAAACTTGGAAGCTGGAAATGCCGTTGGTTTTGCACATGGTTTCAACATTCACTTCGAATTCATCAAAGTTCCTGCAGATGTTGATGTCTTCATGTGCGCGCCTAAAGGACCAGGACACTTGGTACGTCGTACTTATGAAGAAGGATTTGGTGTTCCAGCGCTTTACGCTGTATACCAAGATGCTACAGGAAATGCAAAAGACATCGCTATGGACTGGTGTAAAGGTGTTGGTGCAGCTCGTGTAGGTCTTCTTGAAACAACATACAAAGAAGAAACTGAAGAAGATTTGTTTGGTGAACAAGCAGTTCTTTGTGGTGGTTTGACTGCCCTTATCGAAGCTGGTTTTGAAGTCTTGACTGAAGCTGGATATGCTCCAGAATTGGCTTACTTTGAAGTGCTTCACGAAATGAAATTGATCGTTGACTTGATCTACGAAGGTGGATTCAAGAAAATGCGTCAATCAATCTCTAACACAGCTGAATACGGTGACTACGTTTCAGGTCCACGTGTGATTACTGAACAAGTCAAAGAAAACATGAAAGCCGTTCTTGCTGATATCCAAAATGGTAAATTTGCCAACGACTTTGTGAACGACTACAAAGCTGGTCGTCCAAAATTGACTGCTTACCGTGAACAAGCAGCTAACCTTGAAATTGAAAAGGTTGGTGCAGAGTTGCGTAAAGCAATGCCATTTGTTGGTAAAAACGACGATGACGCATTCAAAATCTACAACTAATTTTTGAGAATAAAAATAGAAGGCGAGTTGGGGGTACCTAACCCGCTTTTTATCTTGAAAACGAATCAAGGAGAAGATTATGCTTAGTGCAAAAGATGTGGTGAAAGCCCACAAGGTTCTGAGTGGTGTAGTGGTCAATACCCCACTTGATTACGATCATTATTTATCTGAAAAATACGGTGCGAAAATTTATCTTAAAAAGGAAAATGCTCAACGTGTCCGCTCTTTTAAAATTCGTGGGGCTTATTACGCTATCTCACAATTGACAAAAGAGGAACGTGAACGTGGAGTTGTCTGTGCATCAGCGGGAAATCACGCTCAAGGTGTTGCTTACACTTGTAACGAGATGAAAATTCCTGCAACCATTTTTATGCCCATTACAACACCTCAACAGAAGATTGGGCAAGTTCGTTTCTTTGGTGGAGATTTTGTAACCATCAAATTAGTTGGTGATACTTTTGATGCCTCGGCCAAAGCAGCTCAAGACTATACAGTAGCTGAAAATCGTACTTTTATTGATCCCTTTGATGACCCCGATGTTCAAGCAGGTCAAGGAACTGTAGCCTACGAAATGTTAGAAGAAGCACGAAAAGAATCTATTGATTTTGATACTGTCTTGGTGCCTGTAGGAGGTGGAGGCCTCATTGCGGGAGTTTCTACATATATCAAAGAAACAAATCCAACCATTGAAGTGATCGGTGTAGAAGCTAACGGAGCTCGTTCCATGAAGGCAGCTTTTGAGGCTGGTGGTCCAGTCAAACTCAAAGAAATTGATAAGTTTGCGGATGGGATTGCTGTGCAAAAAGTAGGTCAGTTGACTTATGAAGCAACTCGTCAAAACGTTGAAACGCTTATCGGAGTGGATGAAGGTTTGATTTCTGAAACATTGATTGATCTATACTCTAAACAAGGGATTGTAGCGGAGCCTGCAGGCGCTGCTAGTGTGGCTGCCTTGGAAGTACTGTCAGATTATATAAAAGGTAAGACCATTTGTTGTATCATCTCTGGAGGGAATAACGATATCAATCGTATGCCAGAGATGGAAGAACGTGCCTTGATTTATGATGGTATCAAGCATTACTTTGTGGTCAACTTCCCGCAACGTCCAGGGGCTCTTCGAGAATTTGTAAATGATATTTTAGGACCGAATGACGACATCACACGTTTTGAGTATATTAAACGTGCCAGCAAGGGAACAGGACCTGTCTTAATCGGAATCGCCCTTGCTAACAAGCATGACTATGCTGGTTTAATCCACCGGATGGAGAAGTTTGACCCGTCTTATATTAACTTGAATGGGAACGAAACCCTATATAATATGCTTGTTTAAAATCCTATTAAATTTTTATCATATTATTTGCCTAACCTATATACGAGTGCTATAATGTAAGTGAAGAAAGGGGGAGATTCCCATGGTTTTACAAGTTTTACTTGTTCTAGTTATTCTAATGCTTATTGTGGGAGCTGTGTTAGTGAGCTCTGTTTATGTCGTTCGTCAACAGTCTGTTGCAATTATCGAACGATTTGGTAAGTATCAAAAGTTAAGTAATAGTGGTATTCATCTACGGGCACCATTTGGCATTGACAAAATTGCGGCTCGTGTGCAGCTACGCCTTTTACAGAGTGAGATCGTGGTTGAAACCAAAACCCAAGATAACGTTTTTGTGACGATGAATGTCGCAACTCAGTACCGTGTAAATGAGTTAAACGTTACAGACGCTTACTATAAATTGATGAGACCTGAAGCTCAAATTAAATCTTATATTGAAGATGCATTGCGCTCATCTGTTCCTAAGTTAACTTTGGATGAATTGTTTGAGAAAAAAGATGAAATTGCATTAGAAGTTCAAAAGCAAGTAGCAGAAGAAATGTCGACGTATGGGTACATTATCGTTAAGACGCTCATTACCAAAGTTGAGCCGGATGCAGAAGTCAAACAATCCATGAACGAGATTAATGCTGCCCAACGTAAGAGAGTGGCAGCTCAAGAATTGGCTGAAGCAGATAAGATTAAGATCGTTACAGCGGCAGAAGCTGAGGCAGAAAAAGATCGTCTCCATGGTGTGGGGATCGCAGAGCAGCGAAAAGCAATTGTTGATGGACTTGCTGATTCTATTAAAGAGTTAAAAGGAGCCAATGTCGAATTAACTGAAGAACAAATTATGTCAATCCTATTAACCAATCAGTATTTGGATACATTGAATAATTTTGCAGATAAACAAGGAAATAATACAATATTCTTGCCAGCAAATCCTAATGGAGTTGAAGATATTCGAACCCATATATTATCAGCTTTGAAAGCTAAATAATTACAATCTTAACGCAATAATGTTATTAATATATGTGTTTTAATTGACAAACACTATAAAAACATATAGAATGAGATTGCGTAAAGAAAAAAATAGGAGAATAACATGGCTAAGTCTAACTTTGAAAAAGTAGAAGCAGTTGTTAGCTGGGTTCGTGATAAGAAGATCACAGGGTATCGTATTTCTAAGGAAACGAATGCGCGTGAGATGTCTATCATTGCTTTGGCTCAAGGACGTGCAAAAGTTAAAAACATTTCCTTTGAAACAGCCCTCGGCTTAATTGATTTCTACAATAAAAATCATGAAAAATTTGAAGATTAGTCTTTGGATATAGGCAGGTTCGAAAAGAATCTGCCTTTTCATTTGTAAGAATAGAAAAAAGACTGCATTTGCAGTCTTTTTTTATCGAAGATAACGTTGTAAAAATTCTTTTGTACGGTCTTCTTTAGGATTTGTAAATAGTTCTTCTGGTTTGCCTTCTTCAGCAATGACACCCTTATCCATAAAGATAACACGGTGTGATACATCGCGAGCAAATTCCATTTCGTGGGTTACGACGATCATGGTCAAACCTTCTTGGGCTAAATCTTGCATAATTTTAAGAACTTCACCGACCATTTCAGGGTCAAGGGCTGAAGTAGGTTCGTCAAAGAGAATGGCATCAGGATTCATTGAAAGTGCGCGAGCAATCGCAACACGTTGCTTTTGACCACCGGAAAGTTGTTTTGGTTTAGCTTGCCAGTAACGTTCTCCCATGCCAACTTTTTCAAGATTTTCTTTTGCAATTTTCTCTGCTTCTGAGCGATCACGTTTGAGTACAGTTGTTTGGGCAACGATTGTATTTTCAAGCACGTTTAGATTTTCAAAAAGGTTGAAGGACTGGAAGACCATTCCTAGTTTTTCTCGATAGTGAGTGAGGTTATATCCTTTTTCGAGGACATTTTCACCGTGATAAAGGATTTTACCTTCAGTTGGTGTTTCAAGTAAGTTGATTGAACGTAGGAAGGTTGATTTACCACTACCAGAACTACCGATAATAGAAATAACTTCTCCTTTATGGATGGTGAGAGAGATATCTTTTAGAACCTCGTTTTGTCCATAGGATTTTTTGAGGTGTTTGATTTCAAGAATGGGTTGATTCATTATTTCAAATCCTCCGTTTGCATTTGGTTAGCACCTGTAGTATAGGTATCCATATCCATCCGTTTTTCGATATAGCGGAGGATACGTGTCACTGTAAAGGTGAGGACAAAGTAAATAACTGCGATGATGGTAAAGGTTTGGAAGTATTGGTAGGTTTGTGTCGCTACCGTATTTCCTGAGAAGTAAAGTTCTACAACAGAGATAACATTCAATACAGAAGTATCCTTGATATTGATAACAAACTCATTACCAGTTGCAGGTAGGATGTTGCGAACTACTTGAGGTAGAACGATCTTACGCATGGTTTGATTGTGAGTCATACCAAGTGCAGTTGCCGCTTCAAATTGTCCCTTGTCGACAGCCAAAATACCACCACGAACGATTTCGGTCATGTAGGCACCGGTATTAATCGAAACGATAAAGATAGCAGCGAGAGTGCGATCCAGGTTGATTCCGAATGCTTGAGCAGTTCCATAGTAGATAACCATAGATTGTACAATCATAGGAGTTCCACGGAAAATTTCAATATAGATATTGAGAATCCAACCAACTATATTTTGAATGACGTAGATAAATTGATTTTCAGATTGAGGTGCAGTACGGAAAACACCGATAGCAAGACCAATAACGAGACCAACGATGGTACCGATAATTGAAATTAAAAGTGTGATTCCAGCACCACGCAAGAGTTGTTGCCAGTTTTCAGTTAGAATTTTAGCAACTTGGCTAAAGAAATTACTACTGTTTTCTTCTGTCGTTGTAGCTTCTACAGGTTGCTCCTTAATCATACGATCCATGAGCGCAACTTGTTCATCTTTAGAAATGGTTTCGATGCTAGCGTTGATTTGGCTGATACGGTCATCATCTTTACGAAGACCGATAGCGATAGAGGTGTCTTCTTCTCCGGTTTTAAAGCCAGGTTCAGGTTGAATCATTTTGAACTTAGCGTTGGCTGACTCGGCAGTTAGAGCCTCAGGACGTTCAGAAACATAGGCGTCGATGACACCAGCTTCAAGAGCTTGACGCATTTGTGCAAAATCACCCATAGCTGTTTCCTTTTTAGCTCCGGGGATTTGTGAAATCAAATCATAAAGATAAACACCTTGTTGAGAAGTGATTTTAGCACCTTCAAAGTCATTTAAGCTAGTAGCATTAGCATAGCTAGAGTCTTTTTTCACTAAGAGAACAGGCTCACTAGTGTAGTAACTGCTTGAGAAGGCAATTTCTTGCTTACGTTCAGCAGTTGGGCTCATACCAGCAATAATCATATCGATCTTGCCAGAAGTCAGAGCTGGAACAAGTCCTTCCCATTTTGTTTTCACAATCAGTGGTTCTTTGCCGAGATCTTTAGCGATTTTTTTTGCAATTTGAACATCATAACCATTGGCGTACTGGTTGGTTCCGTCAATCTTGACAGCACCGTTGCTATCGTCGTCTTGAGTCCAGTTAAAAGGTGCGTAAGCTGCTTCCATCCCGATGCGTAAATATTCATCGGCTTGGACCTGGCTAACTAGTCCTAGGGTCAGGGCTAGGCTAGCAAGGATAGATAAGCATATTTTTTTCATATTTTCTCCTATTTCTAGTCTAAAAATGGCTTCCTCTATTGTATCTAAAAATAGTGAGATTTTCAATACAAGCAAACCTTAAGTTCTAAAAAATGATATAATAGTGAAAAAACGTGAAAGGGAATGTAAGATGAAAAAGAGATGGTTACTTACCCTGGTATTTACTTTTTTACTATTTGTACCGAGCCTTGTTTTTGCAGTAGACTTCGACATTCTATCCTATAAGGGTGATTTGAATATTCATGCAGATAATACAGCAGTTTTCCAACAAACAATCACCTACCGTTTTAAAGACGATTTTAATGGTCAATTGATTGGACTCGGAAAAGCAGGGAAAATGCCCAACGGATTTGAAATTGACGATGAACCAACTGTCTTAGTATCCAAAAATGGCCAACTTGTTCAAGATGTCCTCTCATATACTAAGGAAGAAGAGGAAGGCTACAAGGTCACCATTTTTAATCCGGGAAATGCAGGAGATACTGTTCGGGTAACTGTTACTTGGCAATTGAAAAATCTTCTTTTCTTATATCAGGATATTGCTGAGCTGAATTGGCAACCACTGACAGATAGTTCAGGGGATATTAAAGATTTAGAATTTCGAGTAACATCGGACAAACCAGCCGAGAAACTCTTTTTCCATACCGGTAAACTCCTCAATGAGGGTAGTGTCGAAAAAGTAAACGATATTTATCGAGTGAAGATGAAAAATCTTCCTAGAAACCGTCAAGTTGAGCTACATGCCTATTGGCCGAGAGAAGCTTTCTCAAGTGCTCCGAGTCAAGGACTGGACGAAGATAATCTAAGTAACTTTAAACGAGTTGAGGTAGAAATAAAGGCTGAAAAAGTCCAGGCCAATGTCATGATAAAATGGATTTTTCCAATCTTCTTTATAGCTCTGTTGCTAGTAACAATCCACTATTATAGAGAATTTCGTCAGCATACGACTCTTAAAAAGGTATATCCAAAGAATCATCGTCTCTACGAACCCCCAATGGACCTACCTCCAATGATTTTGGCAGAAGCAATCTATTCAACATCCTTAGAGGAAGTTAGCCCTTTAAACAAGCAGAAGTTTGGTAAGTTCAGTTTTGAACAACTAATCCAGGCAACCTTGTTAGATTTAGTCGATCGCGGACATTTATCCATTTTTCAAGGTGAAGAAGAGCCATGGATCAAAATTAACAGTGAAAAAGGTTTGTCTAATTTTGAGAAGGAATGCCTACGGATGACTCTCTCTACAAATAAAGAACTGGCTCTTTCAGATCTTTTCCCTGAGTATCAAGTTTCTTCCGTTTTGTTCCATGGAGCTAAGGAAGCTGATGAGAAGCATATTCGAGAATTCGGCTTACACCTCAAGCGTTCTTTCGAGAGACGACTTGAACGTATGCAAAGTTGTGTTCGAGACAAGGTGAACATTTTACGAATTCCAAGTTATTATCGTCCTTTGACGGAAAAAGAAAATAATCTTGTGAAAAAAATGAAAGTCTGTTCGGCTGTAACGGGTATTCTCGGCCTTCTCATCTTCTACTATAGCTTACAAACACATGGTTATTTTTCACTTCCTTTACTGTCACTCGGTTTAATGGGCTTGCTAGCTAGTGCTTTGGTTCATTTTGTGACTCGAGGACCGTCTCGTGATGGAGTCTTAAATGAAGAGGGAGCAGAAGCCTTTTATCTCTGGACAAGTTTTGAAAACATGCTTCGGGATATAGCTCATCTTGATAAGGCTGAACTAGAGAGCATTGCACTTTGGAATCGTCTTTTGGTCTATGCAACTCTCTATGGATACGCCAAGAAAGTGAATAAAATTATGAAGCTTCGCAATATCCAACTTGAAAATGCAGATATGAATCTTTATGTATCTGCTGGATGGGATAAACAGTTTCATACGTCTACTGCTCACATTCATCAATACACTTCGGTCGCAAATACAGCAAGTACCTTCTCTGTATCATCTGGAAGTGGTGGCTCTGGTGGAGGCTTCTCAGGCGGTGGCGGTGGAGGAAGTGTTGGTGCTTTCTAAAGAAAACTAAACACAGCCTTTAAAAGTATGATATAATGGAGGATAGAAAAAGGAGAAATCTATGTATTTTATTGAAATTTTAAAATCAATCTTTTTTGGTATTGTTGAAGGAATTACGGAATGGTTGCCGATTTCAAGTACTGGCCACTTAATCCTAGCGGAAGAGTTTATCCAGTATAAAGATCAAAATGAAGCCTTCATGTCTATGTTTAATGTAGTTATTCAACTTGGTGCGATCTTAGCCGTTATGGTTATCTACTTTAACAAGCTGAATCCCTTCAAGCCAGGTAAGGATAAGGTACAAGTTCGTAAAACTTGGCAGTTATGGTCCAAAGTTTTTGTTGCGACTTTACCTCTGCTTCTAGTCTTTAAGTTTGATGATTGGTTTGACACTCACTTTCACAATATGGTATCAGTAGCCATTATGTTGATTGTTTATGGGGTTGCCTTTATCTTTCTTGAAAAACGCAACAAAGCGCAAGCAATTGAGCCAACAGTCACTGAGTTAGACAAATTACCGTATAAAACAGCCCTCTATATTGGACTTTTCCAAGTCTTGGCCCTTTTGCCAGGTACTAGTCGTTCAGGTGCCACTATCGTAGGTGGTTTGTTGAACGGTACTAGTCGTTCAGTGGTGACTGAATTTACCTTCTATCTAGGTATTCCAGTTATGTTTGGAGCCAGCGCTTTGAAGATTTTTAAATTTATCAAAGCGGGAGAAGTGTTGAGCTTTGGTCAATTCTTCTTGCTCTTGGTAGCTATGGTAGTTGCTTTTGCAGTCAGCATGGTATCCATTCGTTTCTTAACTAGCTATGTCAAAAAACACGACTTTACGGTGTTTGGTAAATACCGTATTGTCCTTGGTAGTGTCTTACTACTTTATAGCTTTGTTCGTTTATTTGTATAAGAAAAAACCTTGAGGGGAGATTCCTTCAAGGTTTTTAAAATCCAGTTACAGTAACACCCAATAAGCGAACACCCTTGTCTTTATCACTCAGTGTTTCGTAGAGTTGGATAATGCTTTGAGCAATTTGTTCAGGGTCTTGCGTTTGCTGTTCTAAAGTTTTTCGTTTCGTCAAGGTGGAAAAATCAGAGTAGCGAATTTTTAAAATGACAATCTTTCCAGATTTCTCGTGTTTTTGAAGATTAAGGGCGACTTTTTCCGAAAGGAGACTTAGCTCTTTTTTGATATCTTCTTCTATGTTGAGAATTTTGCTGTAGGTTTTTTCTTTACCGATGGACTTACGGATACGATTTGATTTGACTGGAGAATTATCTATGCCACGAGCTTTACGGTATAGGTCAAATCCGAGGCGACCAAAACGATCAATGAGAGTAATTTCAGAGATTTCTAGAAGATCAGCTCCCGTAACTACACCCATATGATGCAATTTTTCGACTGTTTTCTTGCCTACACCGTGGAACTTAGCAATATCCATTTGTTTGAGAAAATCTTCAGCTTCATCAGGTAAAATGACAGTCAAACCTTTAGGTTTTTGATAGTCACTTGCCATTTTAGCTAAAAATTTATTGTATGATACACCAGCTGATGCTGTTAATTGTAATTCTTGCCAAATATCCTGCTGGATTAAACGAGCGATTTTAACAGCGGATTTGATACCAAGCTTGTTTTCGGTCACATCTAGATAGGCTTCATCGATACTCATTGGTTCAATCTTATCCGTATATCGTTTAAAAATAGCCCGAATCTGTTGACCAACTTCCCTATATTTTTCGTAATTTCCGGAAATAAAAATAGCTTGAGGACAACGATCATAAGCCTCTTTAGAACTCATAGCTGAGTGGATGCCGAATGCTCTCGCTTCATAACTACAGGTTGAAACAACGCCTCGACCACCTGTTTTTCTTGGATCGTTACCGATAATAACTGGTTTCCCTTTTAGTTTGGGATTGTCACGAATTTCAACAGCAGCAAAAAAGGCATCCATGTCAATATGGATGATTTTACGAGATAAATCATTCATCAGTGGAAATATCAGCATGAAATGGCCTTTCTTTGATAGATTTGCTAGCTTTATTATACCCCTTTTCTGAAAAAATAGGAAATAGTCAACCCTTTTTCAAAACTATACTACAGTTTATAAGAAAAACGCAACTGTATTATAAAAGAAAGTGGTTAAAAAGTGTGATTTTACTTGTTGAAATCGTTTACTGTGTGTTATACTGAATATATGAATGTAACAGATGACTGTTACTAGAAAGATAAAAGAGGACATTAACATGGTTGTTAAGACAGTTGTTGAAGCACAGGACATTTTTGACAAAGCCTGGGAAGGCTTTAAAGGTGTTGACTGGAAAGAAAAAGCAAGTGTATCACGCTTTGTACAAGCTAACTACACACCTTATGATGGAGATGAAAGCTTCCTTGCAGGACCAACAGAACGTTCACTTCACATCAAAAAAATCGTAGAAGAAACTAAAGCACACTACGAAGAAACTCGTTTCCCAATGGACACTCGTCCAACTTCTATCGCTGACATCCCTGCAGGATTCATCGACAAAGAAAACGAAGTTATTTATGGTATCCAAAACGATGAACTCTTCAAATTGAACTTCATGCCAAAAGGTGGTATCCGTATGGCTGAAACTACTTTGAAAGAAAATGGATACGAACCAGATCCAGCTGTTCACGAAATTTTCACTAAATACGTAACAACTGTTAACGACGGTATCTTCCGCGCTTACACTTCAAACATTCGTCGCGCTCGTCACGCTCACACTGTAACTGGTCTTCCAGATGCATACTCACGTGGACGTATCATTGGTGTTTACGCTCGTCTTGCTCTTTACGGTGCAGACTACTTGATGCAAGAAAAAGTAAACGACTGGAACTCAATTGAAGAAATCGATGAAGAAACAATCCGTCTTCGTGAAGAAATTAACCTTCAATACCAAGCATTGCAACAAGTTGTTCGCTTGGGTGACCTTTACGGAGTTGACGTTCGCAAACCAGCGATGAACGTTAAAGAAGCTATCCAATGGGTAAACATTGCCTTCATGGCTGTCTGCCGTGTTATCAACGGTGCCGCTACATCTCTTGGACGTGTGCCAATCGTATTGGATATTTTTGCAGAACGTGACCTTGCTCGTGGTACATTTACTGAATCAGAAATCCAAGAATTCGTTGATGATTTCGTTATGAAACTTCGTACAGTTAAATTTGCTCGTACAAAAGCTTACGACCAATTGTACTCAGGTGACCCAACCTTCATCACAACTTCTATGGCTGGTATGGGTAACGACGGTCGTCACCGTGTTACTAAGATGGACTACCGTTTCTTGAACACTCTTGACAACATCGGTAACTCTCCAGAACCAAACTTGACAGTTCTTTGGACTGATAAATTGCCATACAACTTCCGTCGCTACTGTATGCACATGAGCCACAAACACTCTTCTATCCAATACGAAGGTGTAACTACTATGGCTAAAGACGGATACGGTGAAATGAGCTGTATCTCATGTTGTGTATCTCCACTTGACCCAGAAAACGAAGAACAACGTCACAACATCCAGTACTTCGGTGCTCGCGTTAACGTTCTTAAAGCTCTTCTTACTGGTTTGAACGGTGGTTACGACGATGTTCATAAAGACTATAAAGTATTTGACATCGAACCAATCCGTGACGAAGTTCTTGAATTCGAATCAGTTAAAGCTAACTTTGAAAAATCTCTTGACTGGTTGACTGACACTTACGTAGATGCTTTGAACATCATCCACTACATGACTGACAAGTACAACTACGAAGCTGTTCAAATGGCCTTCTTGCCAACTAAACAACGTGCCAACATGGGATTCGGTATCTGTGGATTTGCCAACACTGTTGATACATTGTCAGCTATCAAATACGCTACAGTTAAACCAATCCGTGACGAAAATGGCTACATCTACGATTACGAAACAATCGGTGAATACCCACGTTGGGGTGAAGATGACCCACGTTCAAACGAATTGGCAGAATGGTTGATCGAAGCTTATACAACTCGTCTACGTAGCCACAAACTATACAAAGACGCAGAAGCTACAGTATCACTTTTGACAATCACATCTAACGTTGCATACTCTAAACAAACTGGTAACTCACCAGTCCACAAAGGTGTATACCTCAACGAAGATGGTTCTGTGAACTTGTCTAAATTGGAATTCTTCTCACCAGGTGCTAACCCATCTAACAAAGCTAAAGGTGGATGGTTGCAAAACTTGAACTCACTTGCTAGCCTTGACTTTGGTTACGCAGCTGATGGTATCTCATTGACAACTCAAGTATCACCACGTGCTCTTGGTAAAACTCGTGACGAACAAGTTGATAACTTGGTAACAATCCTCGATGGTTACTTCGAAAACGGTGGACAACACGTGAACTTGAACGTTATGGACTTGAACGATGTTTACGAAAAGATCATGTCAGGTGAAGACGTTATCGTACGTATCTCTGGATACTGTGTAAACACTAAATACCTCACTCCAGAACAAAAAACTGAATTGACACAACGTGTCTTCCACGAAGTACTTTCAATGGATGATGCATTGAGCTAAGATTCATAAATAGCAATTGAAAAACCAGTCAATATGACTGGTTTTTTTTGTTATAAAACTTTTTTAAAAAAAATGGTCAATTTTGATCAAATCTCTTGACTAAAACTGACTAATGTGATATACTAAGAACATAAGGATTAGGAAATCCTTAGAAACTATTGATTTCAAGGTGATAATATGGTTTATCTTGAAATCAAGTATGGTTAAAACCTAGAAAAGAGGTGCAACCTATGTTTAACATTAGTATTTTTAGAAATACAATGACAAAATTTGTATCTGATAAAGAAAAACCAGAAATTATACGTAGAGTAGCTAACAGCTAGTCTAAATTTTTTAAAACAAAGGTCAGAGAAAGTCAAATTATTTTGACTAAGTAAATTTTTAATTAAACGAGGTATGAAATATGAATAACAATTTTAATAACTTTAACAATATGGATGATTTATTTAACCAATTGATGGGCGGTATGCGTGGATACAGTTCAGAAAACCGTCGTTACCTGATAAACGGTCGTGAAGTAACACCTGAAGAATTTGCTATTTACCGTCAAACAGGTCAACTACCAAGCGAAGGTAGTGAACAAGCTCAGTACGTTCAAGGCAAAGCTATGAAACAAGATGGGATTCTTGCAAAACTTGGACGAAACTTAACAGCAGAAGCTCGTGAAGGTAAGTTGGATCCAGTTATTGGACGTAATAAAGAGATTCAAGAAACTTCTGAAATTCTTTCTCGCCGTACTAAGAACAATCCTGTTCTTGTTGGTGATGCAGGTGTTGGTAAAACAGCAGTAGTAGAAGGTCTTGCTCAAGCTATCGTGAATGGTGATGTTCCGGCTGCCATCAAAAATAAAGAAATTATCTCTATTGATATTTCAGGACTTGAAGCTGGTACTCAATACCGTGGTAGCTTTGAAGAAAACATTCAAAACTTGGTAAATGAGGTTAAAGAAGCTGGAAACATTATCCTCTTCTTCGATGAAATCCACCAAATTCTAGGTGCAGGTAGCACAGGTGATGGTCAAGGATCTAAAGGTCTTGCGGACATCTTGAAACCAGCCCTTTCTCGTGGTGAATTGACAGTGATTGGTGCAACTACTCAGGATGAATACCGTAATACCATCTTGAAAAATGCTGCCCTTGCTCGTCGTTTCAACGAAGTCAAGGTGAATGCTCCATCTGCTGAAGATACCTTCAAGATTCTCCAAGGGATCCGTGATCTTTATCAACAACACCACAATGTTGTCTTGCCAGATGAAGTCTTGAAAGCTGCAGTTGACTATTCTGTTCAATACATTCCACAACGTAGCTTGCCAGATAAGGCGATTGACTTGGTCGATGTGACAGCGGCTCACTTGGCGGCTCAACACCCTGTGACAGATGTACATGCGGTTGAGCACGAAATTCAAGCGGAAAAAACCAAACAAGAAGAAGCTGCCGCTAAAGAAGACTATGAAGCAGCCCTTAATGCTAAGGTTCGTATTGAAGAACTTGAAAAGAAAATTGCCAACCATACGGAAGACCATAAAGTAACAGCAACAATCAACGATGTGGCTGAATCAGTAGAACGGATGACGGGTATTCCAGTTTCTCAAATGGGTGCAACTGATATCGAACGTTTGAAAGATATGGGTCACCGTTTGCAAACCAAGGTTATCGGTCAAGATAAGGCTGTTGAAGCAGTAGCACGTGCAATTCGTCGGAACCGTGCAGGCTTTGACGAAGGAAATCGCCCAATCGGTAGCTTCCTCTTTGTAGGTCCAACTGGTGTTGGTAAAACTGAGTTGGCTAAACAATTAGCACTTGATATGTTTGGTACTAAAGATGCTATCATCCGTTTGGACATGTCTGAATACAGCGACCGAACAGCCGTTTCTAAATTGATTGGTACAACAGCTGGTTATGTTGGTTACGATGACAACAGCAATACTTTGACAGAACGTGTTCGCCGTAACCCTTACTCAATCGTCCTTCTCGACGAAATTGAAAAGGCTGACCCTCAAGTGATTACTCTTCTTCTTCAAGTATTGGATGATGGTCGTTTGACAGATGGTCAAGGTAACACTGTAAACTTCAAGAATACTGTGATTATCGCAACTTCAAACGCTGGCTTTGGTTATGAAGCAAACTTGACAGAAGATGCAGACAAACCAGAATTGATGGATCGTTTGAAACCTTACTTCCGTCCAGAATTCTTGAACCGTTTCAACGCTGTGATTGAATTCTCACACTTGAGTAAGGAAGATCTTTCTAAGATTGTTGATTTGATGTTGATTGATGTCAATAAGACACTTGCTAAGAAAGAAATCGACTTGGCAGTGAGCGAAGCTGCCAAAGAATACATGACTGAAGAAGGTTATGATGAAGTCATGGGTGTTCGTCCACTCCGTCGGGTAGTTGAACAACAAATCCGTGATAAAGTGACAGATTTCCACTTGGATAATCTTGATGCTAAACACCTAGAAGCTGACATGGAAGATGGGGTTTTGGTCATTCGTGAAAAAGCCTAAATTAAAATTTTGAGTATAAAAAAGGAACCAGTTCAAAAGCTGGTTCCTTTTTTTATTATTAGATGACATGACGTTCAAAGGCATCGTCTGAGATTCCTTGTTGGAGAATCAATTTTGCCCATTCCTTAGCAGAAAAGAGGCTGTGATCCTTGTAGTTTCCGCAAGATTCAATAGTTGTTCCTGGGACATCTT
>CABPWC010000022.1 GCA_902461025.1 uncultured Streptococcus sp. | reverse complement strand
GTAGTTTCACATGGAGACCACAATCATTATTTTTACAAGAAAGATTTAACGGCTCAACAGATTAAAGAAGCTCAGGAACACTTGAAAGGTAAAACCGAAGTTAAACCTAATCCATCAGATGAGCACCATGATGAAGACGGGCATGATCATCACCATGGTGAAGACCACGATCACGGATTCGATGCTGACCGAGTGATAAGTGAAGATGAGCAAGGTTTTGTAGTTTCACATGGAGACCACAATCATTATTTTTACAAGAAAGATTTAACGGCTCAACAGATTAAAGAAGCTCAGGAACACTTGAAAGGTAAAACCGAAGTTAAACCTAATCCATCAGATGAGCACCATGATGAAGACGGGCATGATCATCACCATGGTGAAGACCACGATCACGGATTCGATGCTGACCGAGTGATAAGTGAAGATGAGCAAGGTTTTGTAGTTTCACATGGAGACCATGCCCATTATTTCTTTAAGAAAGATTTATCAGCAGAGCAGATTAAGGCTGCACAAGACCATCTTCATGGCCATCAGCAGACAGAACCTGTTAAACCTCTTGCCAAGACGGTTGAAAGTTTCTCTCGAGATGCCAGCGATGAAGAAAAAATAGCTTATATTTCTAAAACATATGGCGTTCCTCTTGAAGCTATCAGAATTTCAAATGGATTCTTTGTATTTGGTAATCCAGACCAAGCTTATGATCCAACTCACATTCACCCTTACGCCGTTCGTAAGGAACACGTTCGTATTCCGCTTCAAACAGGTGATGCAGAGCTTGATTTTCTAAATGAGCTCTATACAACCGCTCTACGTGATGGAGTCTCTCCATATAGTTTGCAGGTTGAAAATGGTAGTTTCGTCATTCCTCATGGAGACCATAACCACTACATCAAAGTTCAAACTAAAGGTTATGAAGTCGCTTTAAAAAACAAAATTCCTGCATTACAGTCAACTTACCAACCTGGTGCTTTTGATGAAAAAGCAGTACAGTATAAGGTTGATCAACTTCTCGCAGAAAGTCGTGAACTTTACAAAGATAAGCCAAGTCTGCAAAGACAGATTGAGCTTGCTTTGGGGCAATTCTCTGAAAATATGAAGAAACTCTCAACCAACTCAACTGCAGGATATTTGGCAGCTTTGGATTTGTTTGACAAGCAGTATATTCATATTGATTCTAGTGTCAAACCAACAGAAATCAGTCCTTTAGACAAGAAATATCAAGCTTTAGTAGATAAGATTAATACCTTAGACACAGATGCTTATGGACTTCCTAAGAAGGATTTATTGACTCAGCTTCAAGAAAATAAACTAGCCCAAGATGAAGCAGGTTTAGATGCAGTCGAAGCTAAATTACAAGCTTTGCAAGATTTTAATGACCGTACTGGAGTTACAACTGTAGAATACATCAAGTATTTCTACCAACATCTATCTGACGGTCGCTTAAATGACAAGTTACGAGATAAAGTTGCCAACCTAACTTGGACACTTTATCAGTCACAATCCTTCCTTAAGGCAACTGACTTGAACAAACTCTTCCCAGAGATCTACCAAACAAAACTGGAAGTAGAGGAAGCACTGAAAAATGAGCCAGTTGCAAGCAAGGCTTCTGAAACAATCTTAGATACAGAAAAAGTGGATGGCCATAGTGCTAAAACTGCAGTCTATGAGTTCTTGAAAGGTTTGTATGATGATATTAAACCTGAGGAACAAAGTAATCATGTCTTAAAAGGGCAAGTAGAAGAGTTACTAACAAAAGCTGAAGAATTAGTGAATCAAGTCAATGAGGAAGGGGTTAAAGCTTCACTCTCTGACGAAGTGAAAAATCTGAAGGCTGCTTTGGAGAAAGAAGACGCAGACCTTGATGAATTAAATACACAGGTCCAAGATCTTTTGAAACGTATTTCACTAACAATCCAAAATGAACGTGATAATTCGAAACAAGACCCAGAGGTTTTAGTTCTTTACCAAAAACTCTATAACGGAGTCATTGCTCTCCATAGCTATTTGGAGATGAATAATGGTTCAGATGCTGACTTTGAAAAAGTAGATGCTCTGTTTGATAAACTAGCAGCAGCAAGTAAGGATAAGCAGGCTCTTCTAGCAGTTGCCCAAGAAATAGTCTTGTTAAATCAAGAGCTTAGATCTAAAGCAACGCCAAGTCAAGAAACACCTGTTGAAGCAAAACAAGAAACACCAGGTCAAGCTAGCACCGAAGTAACAAGTGAAGAATCAAGTTCACATTCAACTACTACAAGTCCTGAAACAAGTGACAAAGAAGTAAATTAAAAAGAAGTAGCATTGCTACTTCTTTTTTAGTCTTTGTAAGATACGATACCAATGATGGTATCAACTGCACGTTCCATTGTTTGAAGGCTGACATATTCAAAACGGCCATGCATGTTTTCACCGCCAGCGAAGATATTCGGCGTTGGAATTCCCATAAAGGAAATCTTAGAACCATCTGTTCCTCCACGGATAGGCTCGATAATAGGTGTGATATCAAGGTCTTCCATAACCGCTTTGGCAATGGTTACTGGTGTCATATCCTTTTCAATGACTTCTTTCATGTTGTAATACTGGTCTGTCAAAGTCAAGGTTACACGATCGCTACCAAGTTCTTGGTTCATCTTATTAGCGATAGCTTGCATAGCAACTTTACGCGCTTCAAAGTTTTCTTTTTCGAAGTCACGAATGATATAGCTAGCACGCGCTTCCTCAACACTACCAGATACATCCATGAGATGGTAGAAACCTTGATAGCCCTCAGTCAATTCAGGGCGGTTACCAGCTGGGAGTTGGTTGTGGAATTCAATTGCCAACTGAAGAGCGTTAACCATTTGTCCCTTAGCAGTTCCAGGGTGTACATTACGACCTTGGAAGTGAAGTTCTGCACCTGCCGCGGAGAAGGTTTCGTATTGAAGTTCACCAAGAGGTCCACCGTCAACTGTATAAGCAAAGTCGACATCGAAATCTTCTGCATCAAATTTATTGGCACCAACACCAATCTCCTCATCAGGTCCAAAGCCAACACGAATTTCGCAGTGCTTAATTGCAGGATGAGCAGTCAAGTATTCGATAGCTGTCATGATTTCGGCGATACCAGATTTATCATCAGCACCGAGAAGGGTAGTTCCATCAGTAGTAATCAATGTCTGTTCATGATATTTTTCTAAGCTCTTAAAATCAGCTGGATCTAGCTTGAAACCAGAAATGCCAAGTTCGATAACCCCACCGTCATAGTTTTCAATAACTTGTGGATTGACACCTTCAGCATTAAAATCTGCCGTATCCATGTGGGAGATAAAACCAATCTTGCGAGTTAAACTTGGATCGTTAGCTGGAAGAGTACCGATAGCAAAACCGTTTGGCAAATAATAGACATTTTGCAAACCGACACGTTTCATTTCTGGGATGAGGACATTAGTAGCAAAGTCTACTTGACTCTGAGTGCTTGGTGTAGTAGTAGAATTTTCGTCTGAACGTGTGTTGACTTTGACGTATGTCAAGAAGCGTTCTAGTAGTGTTGGATAGTTCATCATAACTCCTTTTTTTCCTTCTTTAAAACCATTGTATCATAGAAAGAAGAGAAAAACAAAAGTCGGAAGGGAGATAAAATCCTTATGTTAGCGTTTACTTATAGCTTCTTTAGTGATACAATAAGAAAGATAAAAATATCACAAGGATGCAGAGATGAAAAGAGCAATTTTAATGATGACATTTGGTTCACCAGAAGAGATTACCTTTGAAGGAGTAGCCGACTTTTTTACCAACATTCGTCGAGGAGTTCGACCTCAAGACCACGAGATTCAAACCCTTTATGATAATTATGTTCGAATTGGAGGAACTCCACTTCAAAAAATTACCCGTGAAGAAGTTGCCTTGGTAGAAGCTAGGTTAGGTAATGAATATAGTGTCTATTTTGCCAATAAATTTTCAACCCCTTTTATTCCAGATATAATTCGGCAAATGGAAGTAGATGGAATTGAAAAGTGTATTTGCTTAATTTTGGAGCCACACTATTCCTTTTACTCTGTCATGGGGTACGAAAAGTTTCTGGAAAGCAAACAAATTCAGTTTTTAGTTATTAAGGACTGGTATCAAGAAGAAGCACTATTAAACTATTGGACAGCTGAAATTGCTAAAATTTTAAAAGAAAAGGTGAAACAGGATAGCTTTAAAGTCATCTTTTCTGCCCACAGTGTACCCATTTTTGCCTTGGATTTTGGTGATCCCTATATCGACCAGATTTTCGAAAATAGCAAGTTAATTGCTGAGAAATTAGGCTTGAAACCAGATCAATATACCAACACTTGGCAGAGCGAAAGTGATATTGGTATTCCTTGGATTAAACCAGATGTATTGGAGTATCTTAGAGAACAGGAAGAACATCCAGAGCATTATATTTTTGTGCCTATTAGTTTTATCAGTGAGCATATTGAAGTCTTGTTTGACAACGATGTGGAATGTCATGACTTGTGTCAGGAATTGGAGGTGAACTACCATCGTCCACCAATGCCAAATACAGATTCTCGTTTGATTGATGCCTTGGTCAATATTATCCGAGCTAATGAACATAAAGAATTTAGAGAATTCCTCCCAGAAGAAGAAACCTTTGATGAATTAGTACCTTCGGATGAAACTAAGAATATTTTAGATGAATCACAAGACTTACAAATGCCAGAATTTGTTAAAAAATTAATTGAGAAAAAAGGTCGTGAAAATGTCAAGATGCCCTATTTAATCAAAAAAATGCTTGAAAAAGCTGGCAAATTACCTAAAGACTAAGTGAAAATAGAAAAGAACTGGTAAATTTTGTTTCAAATATCTGCTAAGGCAGGATATACTTAGAAGGTGAAAGAAAAGGCGGTGGGACAGAAATCGATAGACAAAGTCTTGATTTCGTAGTCTCAGCCCCGCGAGGATGATTAGGAGCTTTTTGGAGTCTAAAAGACGAACAAAAAGTTCAATCAGCTACCGCGTCAAATTATGATTGATAATAAAAAGTGAGGTCGGGATCTTTTTGTCCCAACCTCTTTTTAGGTGAATAGTATTTTTTGACTTAGTTTTTATGTTATTTACCCAGACAAAATTGACTAAACAACTGGGTAATAAGCTCATCTGGCGCAGCATCACCAGTTATCTCGCCAAGAATTTCCCAGGTTCGAGTTAAATCAACTTGAAGCAGATCAACTGGCATACCCAGTTCAAGACCTTCGTTAACTGCTTGTAAGCTTTCAACAGCCTTTTCGATTAATGAAATATGACGGGCGTTGGATAGATAGGTAGCATCTTGTTCGACCAAGCCTGCATTTTCAAAGAAGAGGTTGTTGATGCGCTCTTCAATCTTATCAATGTTTTGATTTTTAAGGACTGAAATACGGATGACATCATCTGGAAGTTCAGCAGTTTCAATCGCTTCTGGGAGGTCAGTTTTGTTGAGAAGAATGATACGATTAGTGTCCTGACTGATTTCTAGAAGTTGTCTGTCTTGTGCTGTTAGTGGTTCACTAGCATTTAGCACCAGTAGAACCAAGTCAGCTTCCTTGAGGGCTTTTTTGGAGCGTTCAACACCGATCTGTTCCACGATATCATCTGTTTCACGAATACCAGCAGTATCAATCAACTTCAGTGGAACACCGTTGATATTGACGTATTCTTCAATGACATCTCGAGTAGTCCCTGCAATATCCGTTACAATGGCCTTATCTTCACGGAGGAGGTTGTTGAGAAGACTTGATTTCCCAACGTTAGGACGACCAATGATGGCCGTTGCAATTCCTTCGCGGAGAATTTTACCACGACGTGCAGTTTTTAGGAGATTGGTCAAGAGTTGTTCAAACTCCATAGTTTTTTCGCGGACAACAGCAGTAGTGGCTTCTTCCACATCGTCATACTCAGGGTAATCGATATTAACCTCAACCTGAGCCAAGGTATTGAGAATTTCCTGACGAGTATTGTTAATGAGGTCAGACAGGGATCCATCAAGTTGTTTGACTGCTATATTCATAGCCTTGTCAGTCTTAGCACGAATGATATCCATCACTGCCTCAGCCTGAGTCAAGTCCACACGACCATTGAGGAAGGCACGTTTGGTAAACTCACCAGGTTCTGCCATGCGAGCCCCTTCACGGATAGCCAATTGCAGGATTTCATTGGTCACGGCAATCCCACCGTGGGTGTTAATCTCGATAATATCCTCACGAGTAAAGGTCTTCGGAGACTTCATAGCCCCAACCATGACCTCGTCCATAACTTTACCAGTTAAAGGGTCAACAATGTGGCCGTAATTAAGTGTGTGGCTAGCAACCTTGCTCAAGTCTTTACCTTTAAAAATCTTTTGCGCTATGGCAAAACTGTCTGTTCCGCTCAAGCGGACAATACCAATGGCTCCTTCTCCGAGAGGTGTGGAGATTGCAGCAATGGTATCAAATTCACGTGTAATCATTTCATTTCCTTTTAACAATTTATATACAAATATCTCTTAAAATTGTAACAAAATAAAGTTTTTTAATCAACGGATGCCACTTATAAAGAAAAGCCTAAGCATATCGCTTAAGCTTTACTTAGTGCGCATTTCCCCTTGCGGGAAGTAAGTTCCTTCAGGCATATCGTTGATGATGACATGAACAGCAGATTGTGGTGCACCAGTGTTACGAACCACAGCTTCGGTTACTTCCTTTGCTAGGGCTTTCTTTTGCTCGAGCGTGCGACCTTCAAATAAATCGATGCGTACAAATGGCATAATAGCTTCCTCCACTAGTTTTTGATTTCTTCTATTTTACCACATTTTGCCGTTTAAAGCTTTTGGAAAATATGATATACTAGAATGTAGCAGAAAATTAGAAATGGACGTGAAATAGAAACATGGCACAGTTGTATTATCGTTATGGGACCATGAATTCAGGAAAGACCATCGAGATTCTCAAGGTAGCCTATAACTATGAGGAGCAAGGAAAGGGAGTTGTTATCATGACTTCGGCTCTGGATACAAGAGATGGTATAGGCTATGTGTCGAGTCGGATTGGCATGAAGCGACCAGCAGTTGCTATCGATGATACTACGGATATTTTTGGTTTTATTCGAGATTTGCCTGAAAAACCCTACTGTGTTTTGGTCGATGAAGCCCAGTTTCTGAAGCGTCATCATGTTTACGACCTAGCGCGTGTTGTCGATGAGTTAGACATACCTGTTATGGCATTCGGTTTGAAGAATGACTTTCGCAATGAGCTGTTCGAAGGATCTAAACATCTATTGTTATTAGCAGATAAAATTGATGAGATCAAAACCATTTGTCAGTATTGTAAGAAAAAGGCGACCATGGTGTTGCGTACGCAAGACGGACTGCCTGTTTATGATGGTGAACAAATACAGATAGGTGGCAATGAAACCTATATCTCGGTTTGCCGTAAACATTATTTTGCCCCACTGATAACATCTAAAAAGGAACAAGACTATGACAATTGAACTAAGAGATGTTACAATGAAAAATTATTTTGATGTTCTGAATTTGGATGTTAAGGAATATCAAAAACAATTTATTGCTACTAACGCAATTAGTTTAGCTGAAGCATATGTCTACACAAAAAATGGAGATTTTGTAGCTCCATTGGCAGTTTACGATAATAATGAAATCATAGGTTTTGTAATGTTAGCTTATTATAAAAAAATCGAAATTAGTAATGGAAATTATTTACTATTTCGTTTCATGATTGATAAGCATTTTCAAGATCAAGGTTATTTTAAACCAATTATGGATAAGGTGCTAGACTATGTTCGGAAAGCGCCAGCAGGTTTATCCAATAAACTTTGGTTGTCTTATGAACCAGAAAATGAACATGCAAGATCTTGTTACCTCAGTTATGGATTTAAAGAAACTGGGGAAATATCCGAGAACGAAGTAGTAGCAATCTATGATTTAACAATTCAGAAATAAGGAGAAAAAATGAACATCTATGATCAACTACAAGCTGTAGAAGACCGTTATGAAGAGTTGGGAGAATTGCTGAGCGACCCTGATGTGGTATCTGATACCAAGCGTTTCATGGAGCTTTCAAAAGAGGAAGCTTCAACTCGTGACACCGTAATCGCCTACCGTGAATACAAACAAGTCCTCCAAAACATCGTTGATGCTGAAGAGATGATTAAGGAATCAGGCGGAGATGCCGACTTGGAAGAAATGGCTAAGCAAGAACTCAAGGATGCTAAGGCAGAAAAAGAAGAATACGAAGAAAAATTGAAAATCTTGCTTCTTCCAAAAGATCCAAACGATGATAAGAACATCATCCTTGAAATCCGTGGAGCAGCTGGTGGAGATGAGGCAGCACTTTTTGCTGGAGACCTTCTAACTATGTATCAGAAGTACGCTGAAGCCCAAGGCTGGCGCTTTGAAGTCATGGAAGCCTCAATGAACGGGGTCGGTGGCTTCAAAGAAGTGGTTGCTATGGTTTCTGGTCAGTCAGTTTACTCTAAGCTTAAGTATGAGTCAGGTGCTCATCGTGTGCAACGTGTTCCTGTGACAGAAAGTCAAGGTCGTGTGCATACCTCAACAGCGACAGTTCTCGTTATGCCAGAAATCGAAGAAGTCGAGTATGACATTGATCCTAAAGACCTTCGTGTTGATATCTACCACGCATCTGGTGCTGGTGGACAGAACGTCAACAAGGTTGCGACTGCCGTTCGTATCGTTCACTTGCCAACCAATATCAAGGTTGAGATGCAGGAAGAACGTACCCAGCAGAAAAACCGTGAAAAGGCCATGAAGATCATTCGTGCGCGTGTTGCTGACCACTTTGCTCAGATTGCCCAAGATGAGCAAGACGCTGAGCGTAAGTCTACAATCGGTACTGGTGATCGTTCAGAGCGTATTCGTACTTATAACTTCCCACAAAACCGTGTAACAGACCATCGTATCGGTTTAACTCTACAAAAACTTGATACAATTCTAGCTGGTAAATTAGATGAAGTGGTAGATGCCTTGGTTCTTTATGACCAAACACAAAAATTGGAAGAATTAAACAAATAATGAAATTAGCTCAAATTTTTAAAGATTTTGAGGAAAAGTTGATAGTACAAGGAGAGGAAGCAGAAAGCCTCTCCTTTGTCTATCGTAGCCTAAAAAATCTATCTTTTACAGACTTCATCTTCACCCTTCAGAAAGAAGTAACAGAGGAAGAAAAGCAATTTGTGGAGGAAATCTACAAAAAATTGGCAGCACATATACCTGCCCAATACATCATCGGTCATGCTGAATTCTTTGGGATGGAGTTAAAGGTAGATGAGAGGGTCTTGATTCCCCGTCCAGAGACAGAAGAGTTAGTAGAACTCATCTTGACTGAAAATCCTGAGAAAAATCTCAAAGTACTAGATATCGGAACAGGAAGCGGTGCAATAGCCCTTGCTTTAGCTAAAAATAGACTAGATTGGTCGGTCACAGCTGCGGATATTTCAAGGGATGCATTAGAGCTTGCAACAGAGAATGCCAAGAGGCAAGATCTAGATCTCACATTTATCAGAACTGACTGTTTCTCCGAAATTTCTTCAAAATATGATATAATTGTATCCAATCCACCATACATTTCTCGAGCAGATGAGGTAGAAGTTGGTTTGAATGTTCTACATTCAGAACCACATTTGGCACTTTTTGCTGACGAGGATGGCCTAGCTATCTACCGTAGAATCGCGGAAGACTCCAAGGACTATCTAAATGATGGTGGTAAGATTTATCTTGAAATTGGCTACAAACAAGGTCAAAGTGTGCCCGCTCTCTTTATGGAAAATCTTCCTGAGAAGCGAGTTCGAACGCTCAAAGACCAATTTGGCCAAGATAGGATGGTAGTCATTGATGATGGAGAAAATTAAGCAAGAATTGGAAAAGGGTGGAGCAGTAGTTTTGCCGACCGAAACAGTCTATGGTCTCTTTGCAAAAGCATTAGATGAGAAGGCTGTTGACCATGTCTACCAGCTAAAACGTCGTCCAAGAGATAAGGCACTCAATCTCAATGTTGCTAATTTAGATGATATCTTGAACTTTTCAAAGAATCAGCCACCTTATTTACAAAAACTTTGTGATAGTTTTCTTCCTGGTCCATTGACCATTATCCTAGAAGCTAATGACAAGGTCCCTTACTGGGTCAATTCAGACTTAACGACTGTTGGATTTCGGATGCCCAGTCACCCTATAACTCTAGAATTGATTCGTGAGTTTGGTCCCTTAATCGGCCCGTCTGCCAATATCTCAGGCCAATCAAGTGGAGTTAGGTTTAAAGAAATTTTAAAAGACTTCGGACAAGAGGTTCTGGGACTCGAAGATGATGCTTTTTTAACAGGTCAAGATTCGACTATTATAGACTTATCTGGTGACAAGGCGAAAATTCTACGCCAAGGTTCAATTACTCGAGAAGATATTCTTGCCAAGATACCAGCAATCCCTTTTAAGGAGGTATAATATGCTACGTGCTTTGAAAGAAACAGATGTTGAATCTATTTATGAGATTAACAAAGATTCTTTAGGTTATGATTTTAGCCCTGAGGAAACGTCTAGTCAACTAGCTAAGTTGTCTCAAGACCCCCATCACTTCCTACTGGGATTTGAGGAACCGACCAGCCATGACTTACTTGGTTATGTTCATGCTGAGGTTTATGAATCCCTTTATTCAAAACCAGGTTTTAATATCCTAGCTTTAGCTGTTTTGCCTCAAACACAAGGTAAAGGAATCGGAAAAACTTTGCTCCAAGGATTAGAGCAGGAAGCAGAAAAACGTGGCTACAAGTTTATACGTTTGAACTCTGCAGACCATCGTATAAGTGCGCATGCATTTTACGAAAAAGTTGGTTATACCTGTGATAAAATGCAGAAACGATTTATTAAATTACTAAAAGGAGAATACCTATGATTTTTGACAAAGATGATTTTAAAACATATGACGCAGACCTTTGGAATGCTATTGCTAGAGAAGAAGAGCGCCAACAAAATAACATTGAGTTGATCGCATCCGAAAACGTTGTCTCTAAGGCTGTTATGGCTGCTCAAGGTTCTATCTTGACTAATAAATACGCAGAAGGATATCCTGGACGTCGTTACTATGGTGGTACTGATGTAGTGGATGTTATCGAAAGTCTAGCTATTGAACGTGCAAAAGAAATCTTTGGTGCTAAGTTTGCTAATGTACAACCCCACTCAGGAAGTCAAGCCAACTGTGCTGCCTATATGGCTTTGATTAAGCCAGGTGACACTGTCTTGGGGATGGATTTGGCAGCAGGTGGGCACTTGACTCACGGAGCTCCTGTTAGCTTCTCAGGTCAAACCTACAACTTTGTCTCTTACAGTGTCGATCCTGAGACAGAAGTCTTGGACTTTGATGCTATCCTGAAACAAGCCCAGGAAGTTAAACCAAAACTAATTGTTGCTGGAGCTTCAGCTTATTCGCAAATTATCGATTTTTCAAAATTCCGTGAAATCGCAGATGCTGTTGGTGCAAAACTCATGGTTGATATGGCTCATATCGCTGGTTTGGTTGCTGCAGGTCTTCATCCAAGTCCAGTGCCTTACGCTCATATTACAACAACAACAACCCACAAAACCCTTCGTGGACCTCGTGGTGGCTTGATTTTGACTAACGATGAAGAACTTGCTAAGAAAATTAACTCAGCTATTTTCCCTGGTATTCAAGGTGGACCATTAGAGCATGTTGTTGCTGCTAAGGCTGTAGCCTTCAAAGAAGTATTGGATCCAGCCTTTAAAGAGTATGCTGCTAATGTCATCAAGAACAGCAAGGCTATGGCAGATGTCTTCTTGCAAGATCCTGATTTCCGTATTATTTCTGGCGGAACTGAAAACCATCTTTTCCTTGTTGATGTAACCAAGGTTGTAGAGAACGGAAAGGTTGCTCAAAACCTACTTGATGAGGTTAACATTACCCTAAATAAAAACTCAATCCCTTACGAAACATTGTCACCTTTCAAGACAAGTGGGATTCGTATCGGAGCGGCAGCAATTACTGCTCGTGGTTTTGGTGAAAAAGAAAGCCGTCAAGTTGCTGAACTTATTATTAAAGCCCTTAAGAATGCAGAAAACGAAGCTGTCTTAGAAGAAGTGAGAAGTGCAGTCAAATCCTTGACAGATGCCTTCCCATTATATGAGGACTAATATTTTATGGATATTTATATTAAGAAAGCCATTATCCATCAGTTCAGCCCTGATGACACAGAGTTGTTCTTGGCGGATAAGTTTCTCAATATCACTCCTAAAATCGAGGAATACTTGCGTAAAAAAGTGGAGCGTGTGTACTCGGATGATGCCAAAACTGGTATTTTTGAAGAGGATAATCCTTTTTTCAACAACATTACAGAAGATTTAATGGAAACATCTGTGACAATAGCTAACCTTTGGAAAGAGGAATTCTCTGTATCTGAAAATCAAAAGACAAACGATTTAGTCTTTGTACAGTTTTCAAAAGAAGGAGTGGGACACTTTGCCTTCCTTCGAATTGCATTGCGAGAAACCTTAACACACCTAGGTGGTGAAGTTGATAATCCAATCAAACTGACTCAGAATAATCTACCAGGTTTTGGTACTGGAGCTGATGAAGCCCTTGTGGTTAATCTTCAAAACCGCAAGTATCACCTGATTGAAAAACGGATCAAGTACAATGGAGCCTTTTTAAACTATTTTTCTGAGAATCTTATTCAAGCTCAACCAAAGATTTCACCTAAGAAATCAATCAAGGAACTTGAAAAAACTGCTCAGAAAATTGCCGAAACCTTTAACACGGATGATTTTCAATTTCAATCAAAAGTAAAATCTGCGATTTTCAACAATCTTGAGGAAAACAATGAGCTCTCTCCAGAAAAATTAGCTAATGATCTCTTTGATAATAATCTAACAGCTCGTCTCAGTTTTATTGACCAGGTCAAAGAAGCAGTGCCAGAGCCTGTACAGTTTGATGAGATTGATGCTAGTCGTCAGTTGAAGAGATTTGAAAATCAGAAACTTTCCTTGTCAAACGGGATTGAACTAATCGTACCAAACAATGTCTATCAAGATGCGGAATCTGTTGAGTTCATCCAAAACGATAATGGAACCTATTCTATCTTAATCAAAAACATCGAGGATATACAAAATAAATAATGTTTAAATTTATACGAAGAATGCTGGTACTAGCAGTCTTCCTTTTCGCTGGATATAAAGCTTATCTGATTCGTCAGGATGTTAAACAAGTCATGACCTACCAACCCATGGTTCGCGAAATCTTGAATGAAAGAGATACCCCAGCAAACGAAGAGCTTGTGCTCGCCATGATTTATACAGAAACTAAGGGTAAAGAAGGAGACGTGATGCAGTCAAGTGAATCTGCTAGTGGCTCTACTGATACCATAAACGATAATGCAAGTAGTATTCGGCAAGGGGTTCAAACCTTGACAGAAAATCTCTATCTAGCTCAAGAAAAAGGAGTGGATGTCTGGACAGCCATTCAAGCTTATAACTTTGGACCTGCTTATATCGATTTTATCGCCCAGAATGGGAAAAAGAATACTCTTGTCCTAGCTAAACAATATTCTAGAGATACGGTTGCGCCGACATTAGGGAATACAACAGGAAAAACCTATCGCTACATCAATCCCATTTCTATCTTTCAGGGTGGAGAACTCTATGTCGATGGGGGAAACTATTATTACTCTAGACAGGTTCAAGTAAATCTCTATATCATGAAAATTTTTAATCTATTTTAAGCTTATAGAAATTCTAGGTGCTTTTATAAGTTTTCTTTAAGGATACTTTAATATGCTAGAGTGGAAAAGGAGGAACGTATCATGCGAAAGAAATTCTTTCTGACGAGTGCTGCAGTTCTTTTGGCGGTTGCAACATTGCAAAACGTTTATGCAGCAACTGATGTTCAAAAAGTAATTGATGAAACCTATGTTCAACCTGAGTACGTCTTGGGTTCTTCACTAACAGAAGATCAAAAAAATCAAACACTAAAAAAACTAGGCTATGATGCCTCTAAAGATACTAAAGACTTGAAGACAATGACACCCGATGTCTATTCAAAGATTATGAATGTCGCAAACGATTCTAGTCTTCAGCTTTATTCATCAGCAAAAATTCAAAAATTAGGAGATAAATCTCCACTTGAAGTCAAGATTGAAACACCTGAAAATATCACAAAAGTAACCCAAGACATGTACCGTAATGCAGCTGTTACCTTGGGTGTCGAACACGCGCGTATCACCGTTGCAGCTCCAATTCCAGTTACTGGGGAAAGTGCCCTAGCAGGTATTTACTATTCCCTTGAGTCAAATGGTGTAAAATTACCACAAGAAAATAAAGACTTGGCTCAGGAAGAGCTCAAGGCCTTGTCTGATATTAACGATGAAAACAAGGACAAATCAGGATTCGATGCCAATAAACTGAACGTTGCACTTGCTGATATCAAGGCTGCAGTCGCTAAGGCAAAAGAGTCCAAAGGTGAACTTACAGAAGACGATGTTCGTAAGATTGTCGAAGATACTTTGAAGAACTACAAACTGGATCAAGTTGTTACAGGCAACCAGGTCAATGTCATTATCAACTTTGCCTTCAATCTATCAAAGAGCGATATTCTCAACAATGAAGACTTTACAAAGACTCTAAAAGATTTGAAACAAAGTATCGTTGCGCAAGCTGGTGACAGCTTCAGTAATATCGACCTTAACTTTGATGCCAATAAAGCTATTCAAGACGGTGGGAATATCCTTAGCTCTATTTGGCAAGCCATCCTTGATTTCTTCAAGAGTTTTGGTGCTTAGGTCAATTCATGGTATAATAGATGGTAACAGGATTGTTGCCGTCTTTTTTTGTCGGCTCATAGAAAGTGAAACATATGTTAAAGAAAAATGATATTGTAGAAGTAGAGATTGTCGATTTGACACATGAAGGAGCAGGAGTTGCCAAGGTAGATGGCTTGGTCTTTTTTGTTGAGAATGCTCTACCGACTGAGAAAATCCTCATGCGTGTCCTTAAAGTTAATAAAAAGGTTGGTTTTGGTAAGGTCGAGGAATACCTTCTTCAATCTCCACATCGTAATCAAGACTTAGATTTGGCTTACCTGCGTTCAGGGATTGCAGACCTAGGTCATCTAGCTTATCCAGAGCAACTCAAGTTCAAAACCAAGCAAGTAAAAGACAGCCTATACAAGATTGCTAGTATCACGGATGTAGAGGTTGCTGATACTCTTGGTATGGAACATCCGATTAAGTACCGTAACAAGGCCCAGGTTCCTATTCGCCGAGTAAATGGTGTTCTAGAAACTGGCTTTTTCCGTAAAAATTCTCATGACCTTATGCCATTGGAAGATTTTTACATTCAGGATCCAGTTATTGACCAGGTCATACTTGCACTGCGTGATTTGCTTCGTCGTTATGACTTGAAGCCATTTGATGAGAAAGAACAGTCAGGCTTGATTCGTAACCTTGTTGTACGTCGCGGACATCATTCAGGTCAAATCATGGTTGTTTTGGTGACAACTCGTCCTAAAATTTTCCGGGTTGAACAATTGATTGAACAACTGGTCAAGCAATTTCCAGAAATTGTGTCTGTCATGCAGAACATCAATGACCAAAACACCAATGCGATTTTCGGGAAAGAATGGCGTACACTTTATGGTCAAGATTACATTACCGACCAAATGTTGGGCAATGATTTCCAAATCTCTGGACCAGCCTTTTACCAGGTCAATACAGAAATGGCGGAGAAACTCTATCAAACAGCCATTGACTTTGCGGAGTTAAAAGAAGATGATGTGGTGATCGATGCCTATTCAGGAATAGGGACTATCGGCTTATCTGTCGCTAAGCATGTCAAGGAAGTCTATGGCGTAGAGGTTATCCCAGAAGCAGTAGAAAATAGCCAGAAGAATGCAGAATTGAACGGCATCACCAATGCCCACTATGTCTGTGAAGCTGCTGAAAATGCCATGAAGAATTGGCTCAAGGAAGGCGTTCAACCAACTGCTATCCTAGTCGATCCACCACGCAAGGGATTGACCGAAAGCTTCATCAAAGCAAGCGCCCAAACAGGCGCTGACCGCATCGCCTATATCTCCTGTAATGTCGCCACCATGGCGCGTGATATCAAACTCTATCAAGAGTTGGGTTATGAATTGAAGAAAGTCCAGCCTGTGGATTTATTTCCGCAGACGCACCATGTTGAGTGCGTGAGTTTGTTAGTGAAACGTGCTTAATCCTCAAAAGGTTCACCCAAACCTTTTGAGTCCCACAAACGCATCATGTTGAGGCAGTATCACTGCTTGTACAAGCTGAGACATCAGCAAAGTAGAAGCAGATTTCCGCCCATGGTATAGCTGTCGTAGAGTGAGGAGTTTACGACGAAACGATACGGTAACAGCGAAGCTCCTAGTGTGTAGTGTTGCTCGTAAAAGCCTAGAAATCTTGATATGAATCAATAATGTAAAGCCTTGAATGTAAGGCTTTTTTTGTGTTTTTATGATAGAATATAGGTAGTTATAATCAAGACCAACTAATAAGCAGTAACAAATATTACATTTAAAATAATCAAGATATGGAGATGAAATGACAGAAATTGATAAAAGGAATTTAAAAAATTATCTTTATATTACATTTGGAATTACTTATATAACATGGGGGCTTCTCGCCATAATTACGCAATCTCATATTTTGGGATTAGAAACGATTATAGGGAGAACATTACATATAGTAGGTGCACTTGGACCAGCTATTGCAAGTGGCTTTTATT
>CABPWC010000021.1 GCA_902461025.1 uncultured Streptococcus sp. | reverse complement strand
AGATACTTTGATAAAATCAGGAGCAACAGGTTCATATAATGCACCTTCATCCAAGGCCTCAAGATAAGATTTTACACTGGTCAATGGAGTTCGCAATTCATGACTAACGTTGGAAACGAAAAGCCTTCTCTCGCGTTCTTCCTTCTCTTGTTCAGTCGTATCATGTAGAACTGCTACCAAACCAGAGATAAAGCCAGATTCTCTTCGAATCAAGGCAAAACGTACACGCAAACTGACGTACTCCCCATTTACATTTTGGGAATAAATCATCAATTCAGGACTTTGAGTAATCAAGTCTCTCAGTTCATACTCATCTTCAATCTTGAGCAACTCTAAAATGTTCTGATTGAGCGCATCATCACTTTCGATCCCAAGTTGTCTTTTAGCCATATCATTAATCATAGTGATTTGACCACGACGATTGGTTGCAAGAACCCCATCTGTCATATATGACAGGATACTATGCAATCTTTTACTTTCCTGCTCAAGGTTTTCTTGAGTTAGACGAATAACTTCAGACAAATCATTTAAGTTATTCGTAATGTTAGTGATTTCAGTATTCCCCTGCATATCTAATACCTGAGAATAATCACCAGCAATTAAATCTTTAATCTTTTGATTTAACTGTTTGAGTCGAATATTATCTCTACGGCCTTCAAGCAAGAGAAAGCTAACAAGCATGATAAAACCAATTAATATGAGTACAAAGACGAAATCTCTGGTTAAAATTGTTTGTTTAATTATATCAATCATTATTTCTCATATAATAACCCACACCACGACGAGTTAAGATATATTCAGGTCTACTTGGTGTGTCTTCAATCTTCTCACGTAGACGTCTAATGGTAACATCGACAGTACGAACATCACCAAAATAGTCATAGCCCCAAACAGTCTCAAGGAGATGTTCACGGGTAATAACTTGACCAAGATGAGAAGCTAAGTGATGCAACAACTCAAACTCTCTGTGAGTTAGGTCCAATTCTTCTCCATATTTTTTGGCTACATAAGCATCTGGAAGAATCTCTAAATCTCCAATTTGAAGACTTTGTAATTTTGTATCTTCTTCTTGGTTATCCACTGCTATTAGCTCCGTACGACGAAGAAGAGCCTTCACACGCGCTTGTAACTCACGGTTTGAAAATGGTTTTGTCACATAATCATCCGCACCAAGTTCAAGACCGATAACCTTATCAAACTCACTATCTTTGGCTGAAAGCATGATAATCGGAACACTACTTGTCTTACGAATCATTTTAGCAACTTCCAGACCATCAATCTCTGGAAGCATCAAGTCCAAAATAATAATATCTGGTTTTTCAGCTTCAAACAATTCAATCGCTTCACGTCCATTAAAGGCTGTCACAACTTCATAGCCTTCTTTTGTCATATTAAACTTAATAATATCTGAGATTGGTTTTTCATCATCTACAATCAATATTTTTTTCATATAGTCACCTTTTTCCTTATATCAATTATACCAAAAAAATGCAAAGAAGACACGAATGACTGGTGTTATCACTATCTTTTTAAATATGCTTGCCAAATCTTTTGTTGAGGTTTTGCAAGTGGGTAGAGGTCAAATTCTTGGGGAGTTAACCAAACTACCTCTTTATCACAATATTCTTTGCTATCAACTACTTTCCCGGATAGGATTCGTACATGCCACTTTCGATGACTAAAGATATGTTTGACTTCTTCGAAATGACTATCCTGCCAGTCAACCTCTAAATCATAATCCTGCTCAAAACTTTCTTGCGGTGATGGCCCAAGTTGAATAGATGGTTCAGCTACCTGATTAAAGAGATTTAGTTCTTCATTCTTAGAAAATTCATCTACCTCAATCAAGGGAAAATGCCAAAATCCAGCAAGTAACTTTTCACTTTCATTTTTTTCTAGTAAAAACTGTCCTTTAGCATTTTGAACAACTAAAGCATTAAGATAGACGGGAACAGGCTTTTTCTTTGGCGCTTTGATGGGATAGCGATCCATAGTCCCGTGCTGATAAGCTGCGCTAAATTCCTTAATTGGACTATCTTGAGGCCTAGGATTGACCGGCGCTTCAATATCAGAACCTAAATCCATCAAAGCCTGATTAAAATCACCTGGACGATTTGGATCAATTAAGATTTCCATCATAGCCTGAAATATTTTCCGATTGCTAGGATTTCCAATATCATGATTGACTTCAAATAGACGAGCCAGAACACGCATGACATTCCCATCAACTGCTGGTTGTGGAAGATTAAAAGCAATGCTTGAAATAGCTCCAGCCGTATAGGGACCAATCCCCTTCAGACTTGAAATCCCTTCATAAGTGGATGGAAATTCTCCTTTAAACTCATTCATAATCTGCTGGGCTGCTATTTGCATATTACGAACACGAGAATAATAACCAAGACCTTCCCAAGCTTTTAATAAACGTTCTTCAGGTGCGATTGCTAAACTCTCTACAGTCGGAAACCATTCTAGGAAACGCTCGTAATAGGGAATGACAGTATCAACTCTTGTTTGCTGCAACATAATTTCAGATACCCAAATATGGTAAGGATTCTTGCTTCTTCTCCAAGGTAAATCTCGCTTATTTTCATCATACCAAGCTAACAGTTTTTGACGGAAAGAGAGAATTTTCTCCTCTTCCCACATGGTCACACCGTATTTCTCCAAATCTAACATATATCTAGTATAGCATAACCTTAGAGGATACTCAAAAAATGAAAATTGTCCTTGTTTTAGAATTGGCTCTCTTATCATGTCTGACTATAAGTCATATCTCTACTCTTTCTGTTATTTTCTATGATTTTTTGATATAATGACTCTTGAATGATTCTTTAAAAGGAGAGATCCATGCGTTTTAATCAATTTAGTTATTATTCCGTTACACCCCAACAAGCTTTACAGGAATTATCTGAGCTTGGATTCAAACTTGATCTTTCAGCTTCACATAAAGAACAGTTTGAAGCTTTTGTTAGGACTTGTTTTTTTAATTACACAAATACGGATTATCCCCTCACTACTTTAGCAGTTGATAAAGAAACTGATTTGCTTACTTTCTTTAATTCAGACCGTGAATTGACAGCAGAAATTTTCTACACTGTTGCCTTTCAATTGCTTGGATTCAGTTACTTAGTAGACTTTGAAGATGGTCTTGCTTTTCACAAAGAAACAGCGTTTCCGATCGTTTACGGAGATTTAATCGACAATCTCTATCAACTTCTAAATACACGCACTAAAAAAGGAAATACCTTAATTGATCAGTTAGTTAGTGATGGACTCATTTCTGAGGACAATAACTATCACTACTTCAATGGCAAGAGTTTAGCAACCTTCAATACTGACAATGTCATTCGTGAAGTAGTTTATGTAGAGACTCGTGTTGATTCTGATAGAGATGGACTTCCTGATCTTATTAAGGTAAATGTCATTCGTCCAGCTTACAATGGAAAGATTCCAGCTATTATGACAGCAAGTCCATATCATCAAGGAACCAATGACAAAGCAAGCGATAAGGCTCTTTACAAGATGGAAGCTGAGCTAGCAGTCAAGGAACCACATGAAATTTCACTAGAGCAACCGACATTAGACCTAGTTGAACCAGTTGTAGAAGCTGAACTAGTTCCAGAAGCTGAAGAAAAGCTCACTCATATCAATAGCAGCTACACACTTAACGACTACTTCCTTCCAAGAGGATTTGCCAATATCTACGTATCAGGTCTTGGTACCAAGGATTCTCAAGGTCATATGACCAACGGAGATTACCGCCAAGTTGAAGCCTATAAGAATGTTATCGATTGGCTTAATGGTCGTTGTCGTGCATTCACAGACCATAGTCGTAAACGTCAAGTAGAGGCCGATTGGTCAAATAGTAAAGTGGCAACTACTGGTATTTCTTACCTAGGGACAATGTCTAATGGTCTTGCTACTACAGGAGTTGATGGTTTAGAGGTCATCATTGCTGAAGCAGGTATTTCTTCTTGGTACAACTATTACCGTGAAAATGGTCTTGTGACAAGTCCTGGTGGTTATCCAGGTGAGGACTTCGATTCATTAGATGAATTAACTTATTCTCGCAATCTCTTAGCTGGTGACTTTATTCGTGGAAACGAAGCTCATAAAGCATCCATAGAAGAACTTAAGAAAAATCTAGATCGTAAAACTGGGGATTATAACCAATTTTGGCATAACAGAAACTATCTACTCAATACTCAAAAAGTTAAGGCTGAAGTTGTTTTTACCCACGGTTCGCAAGACTGGAATGTAAAACCACTTCATGTCTATCAAATGTTCAATACTCTTCCAAGTCCTATTAAAAAGCACCTCTTTTATCATAATGGCGCTCATGTTTATATGAACAACTGGCAGTCAATTGATTTTCGTGAGTCTATGAACGCTCTTTTGACACAAAAATTATTGGGTCAAGAAACTGACTACCAACTTCCAAGAGTCGTTTGGCAAGATAATACTAGTCCACAAACATGGATGACCCTTGAAGATTTTGGAAATCAAGATAACCATAAAACTTTTGCATTAGGTACTGAAGAAAGTGTCATTCAAAACCATTATCAGGACTCAGACTTCGAGCGTTTTGGAAAAAACTACCAAACCTTTAATAATGAACTCTATCAAGGCAAGGTTAATCAGGTTACCATTGATCTTCCAGTGACTGAAGATCTTCATATCAATGGTCGTGTTAAACTAAACCTTCGTCTCAAGTCAAGTACCAATAAAGGCCTTCTCTCTGCTCAACTTCTCGAACTTGGTCAAAAGAAATACCTTCAACCTTATCCTGGAGTTCTGGCTGCTCGTACTATTGATAATGGTCGTTACCATATGCTGGAAAACCTTTGCGAGCTACCATTTAGCCCAAATGCTCAGCGCGTCATCACCAAAGGCTATCTCAACCTCCAAAATCGTCATGATTTATTAAAAATTGAAGAAGTTAAACCAGATAAATGGATGGAATTCCAATTTGAACTCCAACCAACAATTTACAAACTAAGAAAAGACGATACAATCCGACTCGTTCTTTATACTACTGACTTTGAAATTACTGTCCGTGACAATACAGATTATCAATTAACTGTAGACCTTGCTACGTCTAGTCTAGAAATTCCCTATCAACAGTAGTTAGTGAATCAGAAAACCCGTGATAAGTTTATCACGGGTTCTTTTATTCAGATTTTTTTCCTGCTGCTTGTTTTTTAGTTCTAGCTAGTCTCAATGCTCTATTTGGATTGAGGCGATTAAAAAGTTCTTCCAACTTCTTCTCATTCCAAACATCAGCTGCTGAAACAAAATTTCCGTCAGCATCTCGGAAAGATATTGGTTTATCACCCATAGCTATCTCCTAGTCTACAAATTCAAACTCAAATTTACCAATACGAACTAGATCTCCATCTTTGGCACCACGAGCACGAAGAGCTTCATCAACTCCCATGCCACGTAACTGACGAGCAAATTTCATAACAGACTCATCACGGTCAAAATTAGTCATGTTAAAGAGTTTTATGAGTTTTTCACCTGAAAGAACCCAAGTAGCATCGTCATCCCGACTAATTTCAAATGGTTTCTCTTCTTCATCGAAGCCATAATACGCTTCTTCTTCCATCTCTGACTCGTCATAAAGAAGGAATTCTGGAGTCTTATCAAGAAGCTCAGCTGTTGCATCTAGTAAAGGTGCAAGACCTTGCTTAGTCAAACCTGAAATTGGGAAAATTGGCGGTAATTCCTCAAACTCATCATAGTTAGCAGCCAATTTTTTCTTGAACTCTTCAAGGTTTTCTTGACTCTCAGGCATATCCATTTTATTGGCAACAATAATCTGTGGACGCTCCATCAGACGAAGGTTATAAGATTCAAGCTCTTTATTGATCGCTAGATAATCTTCGTAAGGATCACGTCCTTCGCTAGCTGACATGTCAATGATATGCAGGACAACGCGAGTACGCTCGATATGGCGAAGGAACTGAGTTCCTAGACCAACACCTTGACTAGCACCTTCAATCAATCCAGGAAGGTCTGCTACTGCAAAGGACTCCCCTGATTGAGTACGAACCATTCCCAGATTAGGAACGATTGTTGTAAAATGGTAAGCACCAATCTTAGGTTTTGCAGATGTGATGACACTCAGTAAAGTTGATTTTCCAACAGAAGGGAAGCCCACTAGACCAACGTCAGCAAGGATTTTTAGTTCTAGCTGCAGTTCACGTTCCTGACCAGGTTCTCCATTTTCAGATATCTCAGGAGCAGGATTTTTAGGTGTAGCAAAGCGGATGTTTCCTCGACCACCACGACCACCGTGGGCTACGATAAACTCTTGCCCATTCTCAATCAAATCTGTAATAATTTTTCCTGTTTCAGCGTCACGCACGGTTGTTCCTTGAGGCACACGGACAATCAAGTCTTCTGCTCCTCTACCATGCATTCCTTTTGTCATTCCTTTTTCACCTGATTGGGCTTTAAAATGACGATTGTAACGGAAATCCATTAGAGTACGCAAACCTTCGTCTACTACGAAAACAACGTTACCTCCACGTCCTCCATCACCGCCCCAAGGACCGCCGTTAGGGACGTATTTTTCTCGGCGAAAGGCAACCATACCATCGCCACCATTACCAGCCTTTACTTTAATCTTGGCTGTATCTAAAAACATACTCATATTCTCTTCTCACTTCAAAAAGGGCTGGGAAAATCCCAGTCACCCAACTTATTGCCAAACAATAAAATGATTAACTTTTTAGAATCTGCTAAATACACCAATGGCAGTAGCAAAGATACCTGCCAATGTTACAAATAACATCACTAATACGACAAACATTGTAAGTTTTTCAAAGAATGTTTTTTTACGTTTACCATTATCACCGAATGCCATGTTTTCTCCTTTACTCTAATATTCTAATATTAATACTCATCAGATACAGGAGCGATTGCCCACAAGATCAAGTAAGCAATAAGTCCTGCACCATAACAGAAAGCCAAAACTCCCCAAATAACTCGTACGATTGTAGGGTCAATATCAAAATAATGTGCTAAACCAGCGCATACACCACCGATTTTTTGATCTCTACCACTTCTCATAAATTTCTTTTGCATATTTTTATTTCCTTTCTTTGATTTGATTAATCATTTAAATATTTTCTTAAATTTCTTAATTGTTTTCTAGATGCCTTAAGCATACGCTTCGAACCTTTAACTGGCATAGTAACAGCCTGTTGCGGAATATAGAAGACTGTCTTTAAAATACGTTTTGTAACCGGTTCGTCAGCCCCTGTTTCTTTGGCAAAATTATTTGAAATAATGACGTCTAGATAAAACTCATGAACTCTTCTACCAAAATTCTCAGCAGAAATTTCATATAATTTTTCAGCCAAATGTTTTTCATCCATTGATGGAGTTACAAGTATTGCCTCTAGGATTGCTCCTGCTAAATCCCTTTCCTCGTAATAAAGAGTTCCAAACATTTTATCGTTGATAAGATTATCCAGATAGGGATTGCCATGGGCAATGACAGGCGTTTTACTAGCTAAACTTTCTAGATAAGTCAAGCCCTGGGTCTCACTTGTCGAAGCTGAAATAAAGAAGTCAGCCGCCTTGTAATAGAGTGCTGTTTCACTCGGAGGAATCATACCAGTAAAGATAACAGAATCTTGAATTTGTAAATCTTCTGCTTGTTCCTTAAGAGTGTCTAAATAAGGTCCATCACCAGCTACAACCAGTTTAACTTTTGGTTCTTCTTTGAGAACATCTGGTAGAGCTGCAAGAATTGCTTGAATATTTTTTTCGTAAGACACACGAGAAAGACTTAGAAGCATCTTTTCATCATTCTTGATACCTAGTTTATTTCGCAGGTCACTGATGTGTTCTGGTCCAATCTCAGGTCGTTCAAACTTAGCAAGCTCAATACCTGTAGGAATCACACGCTTTTCAACTTTTACCTTATAATCAGATAAAAGGTCACGCACGATTTCACTCGGACAGATAACCCCATCAACATCATGCAGAAAACCTCGAACAAGATATTTGACCATACTAGGACGAATCAACATCCCCTTGGCAATATAGTGAACATAATCTTCGTACTGGGTATGATAGGTATGAATAACTGGAATTTTCAATTCCCGCGCAATCCAGATACCTAACAAACCAAGAGAAAATTCTGTCTGCGTATGAATGATGTCTAACTGATATTGTTTTGCAATCTCAAGAGCTTTGGTAAATCCGCGGTAAGCAAAACGACGGTCCTTAAAGGCAAAGAAAGGGACGCTTGGAATACGGATAATCTGCCAGTCTTCATAACGATTGACATCCTTATCAGTTGTTGTAAAGATAAAGACTGCATGACCTTGCTTTTCAAGCTCTGTTTTTAAGGTTCGAATGCTGGTTGCAACACCCGACACCTGTGGGAAATAAGTATCTGTAAATAATCCAATTCGCATATACTACCTCATTTTTTTCCTAAAGCCGCTTGCTCCTGATAAAATTTAAGCCAGATTTCAAGGAGATGCTCCTCTGAGTATTCTCTTGAAATAGCCTTGGCCTTTTCTTTTAACTCTTTCAAAGCTTCTGGATGCTCTCTATATTCCACAATAGCGTGTTTCATCTCTTCCACATCGGTGGTTGGTCTGTAATTTCCTTCTAGAATCACCTTATAAAGATCTAAGTCCCGAAGCATAATGGGAGCTTCACAACTCGCAGCTTCTAGAATAGTCATCGGAAAGAGCTCATTGTAGCTAGGAAGTAAGAACAAATCTGCCAAAGCATACAGTTCTTTCATCCTTTCTGGCTCAACAATTCCAGGGAAAATCAGATTTTCTGGAGGATTATCCATGATTTTTTTATAGCGTTCATAACCATCTGTAATCCCACCAAATGAGAAGCCTCCAGCCCAAATAAAGGTGATGTCCGGTAGTTCCTCAGCAAGAGTAATGAAATCATCGATTCCCTTACGCTTCTGAACCTGCCCAGCTCCTACTACTACAAATTGATTTTCGTTCAATCCCATATCTTGTCGAAGTTGCCTTACTTTTTCTGCAGAAAGTGGGTGCCATTTTTCTTTGTTAACAAAGTTAGGGATATAGGTCACCTTTTCACGAGGAATACCAGCTGCAACCAAATCTTCGATAAAAGTAGGATTAACCACAACCAAGTGTTCCATACGGTCATAAAAAGAAAACACATAGCGCTTAACAATCCCTTTTAGAAAGAATGGAATCTTCAAACTACCTTCTAAGGTGTCAGGCAAGAAGTGGACATAACCAATCCTACGACCTGAACGCTTCTTTTGAAAAGTTGACAGATAATAAGGAAGGTCGATTGTATGAAAATGAGTAACATCAGCTTCTACAGGAAGATTCTCCGTTACAATTAGTTGGTCTTTCGCATCTCGTTTCAAAAGTTGCACAAGTTCACGGTAAGCTCCAGAAACTCCTTGTCCTGCTACCTTTTCACTCGAACTTAGCATGTTGATGCGTAATTTCTCTTTTTCCATACTATCCATTATATCATTTTATTGAAAGAAAATCAGCAAATTAAAAAAGAGATAGCATAAAAGCTAGGGAATTTCCTAACACTTATACTATTTCTTTTTTATATCATTCTATTTAATACCTAAAGCGATACGTGCATAGCGACTCATTTTTTCAACCGTCCAAGCTGGATACCAAACTAATTTTACTTCAACGTTAGTAACCTCTGGTACATCTGTCATTGCATCATAAATTTGATCGGTCAAGAGGTCTGCTAATGGACAACCCATAGTCGTTAAGGTCATATCAATCTCAGTATCACCGGTATCACCATCAAATCGAATCTCATAAATCAGACCTAGGTTGACGATATCGATTCCTAATTCTGGGTCGATAACTTCTTCTAGAGCTGTTAAAATCCGTGTTTTGATGTTTTCAATTTGCTCTTCTGTGTAAGCCATATTCAGTCTCCTCTATCTTAATCCTCGATAAAGTCACGAAGCGGTTTGCTTCTACTTGGTTGGCGAAGTTTTCTCAATGCTTTTGCCTCAATCTGACGGATACGCTCACGAGTGACATTGAAGACTTTACCCACATCTTCTAGAGTACGCATTTTACCATCATCAAGACCGAAACGTAGACGAAGAACATTTTCTTCACGGTCAGTCAAGGTGTCTAGCACTTCGTCCAACTGCTCACGCAAGACAATACGAGTTGTGTAGTCCACTGGATTTTCAATCACTTCGTCTTCGATAAAGTCACCAAGATGACTATCGTCCTCTTCCCCAATTGGTGTCTCAAGAGAAACTGGTTCTTGCGCAATCTTTAAAATTTCACGAACCTTGTCAGGAGTCATATCCATACGTTCAGCAATTTGTTCAGGAGTAGGATCTTGTCCCAATTCTTGAAGAAGGTTACGCTGTTCACGAACAAGCTTGTTGATAGTTTCTACCATGTGAACTGGAATACGAATGGTACGAGCTTGGTCAGCAATGGCACGCGTAATGGCCTGACGAATCCACCAAGTTGCATAAGTTGAGAATTTGAATCCTTTTGAATAGTCAAACTTATCAACGGCCTTCATCAATCCCATATTTCCTTCTTGGATCAAATCAAGGAATTGCATACCTCGTCCAACATAGCGTTTCGCGATAGAAACTACCAAACGAAGGTTAGCCTCTGCTAGACGTTGTTTCGCTTCAACATCTCCTGCTTCAACAGCAAGAGCCAATTCTTTTTCTTCTTCGTTAGTAAGAAGAGGTACGACACCAATTTCCTTCAAATACATACGAACAGGGTCATTGACTTTGGCAGATGTTGAACCAATTAAGTCTTCATCGCTAAGTTCTGGTTCTTCCTCTGTACTTAAGACACGTTCACTCGGATTTCCTTCGTTATCAGTGATTGCAATACCTGCATCTTGAATCCGTTGCAAAAGGTTCTCAATACCTTCTACATCAAGAGCAAAAGGAATTACAAGGACATTGTTAATTTCATCATCTGTCGCAGTACCAGTTTTCTTATGGTTACGAATAAATTCTGCAACTTGGACATCAAAAGTTGTTACTTCTTTTTGTTTTTTTGCCATTCTTACTCCATTCTTCTTTTTTGGGCAATTAAGCGTTCAAGCTCTTCTAAAGCAGCATCTGTGTCGCCTACATGACTAGCTTCCTGAACTTTCTTTTTAATTTGCAAGTTTTGTTGATTTAGAAGAGCACGATTACGAGACTCCTCCACTTCCTTTAGTTCTTCTGGAGACATCTCAGAAGGTAGATCCAAAGCTAACACCTGGTACCAAGCATTTTCCACTTCTCTAGTCTGATTTGCCAAGTCTTCAGAAGAAATCGAACCATTATCAATCAAGAGTCCATACAAGGTCTGAAACTCTGGAGTTTCAAATACAAAATCATCTCTCAAACGATAATCATTCAACACAAGGGGGTGCTCCATCATACGATAAAGAATATGTGCTTCAGCTCTCATGACTGCCGTCAATTGTTTAGAAACCGACATAGTAATTGGTGTCGGATTTACAACCTGCTTCACTTTTTCTTGTCTTTGTCTGACACGACTTTCGTTGATAATGTGCTCAACTTGTTGATAATCAAAAGATGGTAAATGATCCGTCAACAAATGAATATAGGTGTTCTGGGCTGTGATAGAAGGTTCTTTGACGATAAGAGGTGCAATTTTCTCAATGAACTCAATCTGTGCTTGGAGATTTTCACTATTACTAGGTTTGTAATGATGGATATAAAACTCAATCGGACTGATTCGAGTATTGGATAAAAGATAAGCCAAATCCTCTGGAGAATTCTTTTGTAAATACTCATCAGGATCCATCGCATCAGGAATCTGGACTACTTGTACAGGTAGATCTTTAAGCTCGTCCAAAGCTTTAGCAGTTGCAGCTTGACCTGCCTTATCACCGTCATAAGTGATAATCACTTTTTTTGTAAAGCGTTTGAGATGTTCGACGTGTTCAGCAGTCAAGGCCGTTCCCATGGAAGCTACTGCATTTTCAATACCAGCACGGTAGGCTGCAATAACATCCATAAAGCCTTCCATCAGGTACATTTCAGGAGCTTTACCTGAGCCTTTTTTTATCCTATCCAAATGATATAATTCGTAACTCTTGTTAAAAATCGCCGTCGCTCGACTATTTTTATACTTGGCAGTTTGAGAATCTGTCTCTTGCCAAATCCGTCCAGAGAAAGCAATTACCTTTCCTTGGTCGTTTGAGAGTGGAAATATAATCCGGTTATGGAAAGTATCAAAAAATTGGTTACTTTCAGATAGATAAAATAGACCTGAGTCCAGCAAGTCCTTCTCACTATAATCGTCTGCTAAACGCTGATAAAGATAAGAGCGTTCTGCTGGAGCTAGACCAATCATAAAGTGTTTAATGACATCATCAGTCAAGCCACGTTTATAGAGATAGTTTCTCGCCTCCTCACCCATTTTAGTCGTCATTAGGATTGCATGATAAAAGCGTGCAGCCTTGTCATGCATCTCATAGAGATTTTGATGGGGTGACGTGTGTGGGACAGGGTTATGTGCAGGAGCTTCAAGGTGCATTCCGAGACGTTCGCCCAACATCCTTACCGCATCCGCAAAAGTTACTTGTTGATACTCCTCTATAAACTTAAAGACGTCTCCAGAACGACCACAACCAAAACAGTGGTAAAATTGCTTATCTTCGACCACGTTAAAGGAAGGGGTCTTTTCACCATGAAAAGGACAGAGCCCCAAAAAGTTCCGTCCAGATTTTTGTAAAGAAATCACTTCTCCTATGATTTCGACAATATTGGTATTGTTTTTGATTTCTTCGATGACTCTCTTGTCAACCATAGACAATACCTCCATTTTATCACAGTTTACTTTATATAGTATAGCTTATTTCTGAAAAAAAGTAAACCATTTCATACACTTTACATGCTTCTATTTCATAAGTTTCCAGCTATCATGAAAAAGGGAATCTTCTGAGCAAACCATTCTAATATTTGAAAGAAAAATAGAAAAAATTAAAGACTATTTCACCTGATTTTCGAGGTTATTTTTCAATATCCTACTAATATACTGACCATCTTTTCTACTGATACAAGCTGTTGCATAAGTCAATGGTGCTTTGTATACCACTCCTCTATAGGATGGATCAGTCAATACAGGCATAGAATAATAGGCGTTCTTTTTATTTTTAAGGTCAATATACCATTTACCTCCTAGGTGTTTGCGAAAGGTTTCGCCGATATAAACTGTCAAATAATCCAACATCTTGCGGTCTGCTATCAAAGCATGGTGGTCTTCGTAGTGAGCTAAGATCCAAGCCTCCAAATCATCCAAGGACTGCATACTATAGTCTAAATTTAGCCCTTCTTTCTCCGCAAACTCCCTTGTGAAATAGTCCATCTTAAATCCAATTTGAAAAATCCATTCCTGAAAATCTTCTTGTGTGTATGCCATGTTTTTATCTCCTACTTCTATCAAAGTTTAAGATTCTTAGATTGATTCTATTATAAAGTAAAACTGGCAATAAAGGAAATATAAATATAGTTTAAATTCCACTAAAAAAACTTAGAAGTAAAAATTCCACTTCCAAGTTTTTATATCAATTATTTAAAATCATCTACTCAAATAGTTTATAGTAATCTGAAATCTTCATTTTGGCTTTTTCATCCTTGTTTAAATCTTGGATGATTCGTCCTTCCTTCATAACAATGAGACGATTTCCATACTTGAGAGCATCTTCCATATGGTGGGTAATCATCAATGCTGTTAGATGGTCCTTGCTGACAAAGTCATCTGTCAATTCCATCAAGGCCACACTTGTTTTAGGGTCAAGGGCTGCCGTATGTTCATCCAACAAAAGAAGTTCAGGACGTTTCAAGGTTGCCATCAAGAGGCTCAAGGCCTGTCTTTGTCCACCTGACAAGAATTCAATCGGTGTATCCAAGTGTTTTTCTAGACCATTTCCGACTTTCTCAATGGTTGCTTGAAATTCTTCCTTGTAAGCTGAGAGTCTTCTCGGAAAAAGTCCACGTTTTTCACCACGAAACTTAGCAATTAAGAGATTTTCTGCAACCGTCATACGAGGGGCAGTTCCCATCTTAGGATCCTGAAAGACACGAGAAAGGTACTTGGCCCGTTTTTCAGGGCTAAAATGAGTCACATCCTCACCCATAATACGAATAGTCCCACTAGTCAGGGGCAAAGTTCCTGCAATGCTATTAAAGAGTGTTGATTTTCCTGCACCATTTCCACCCAAGATTGTGATGAAGTCGTGTTCATAAATATCAAGCGAAACATCGTTTAGGATAATTTTCTCCTCGTCAAATCCATTTTTCACAATTTTTGTGGCATTTTTTAATTCTACAATCGCTGTCATTTGCTTAACTTGACTCCTTTCAAGTATTTATCCTTAAGGGTTGGAATGACTAGACAAGTTGCTAGGATAAGAGCACTGTATAGACGGAGGTAACTAGTATTAAAGCCAAGAGCAATGACTCCCCATACTAGGAATTGGTAACTAATAGAACCAACTACAATGGTAACTAGGCGTTCTGCTAGAGTTAGACTCTTGAAGAGAACTTCACCGATAATTAAGCTTGCAAGACCAACTACGATAACCCCGATACCACGAGAGACATCGGCATATCCTTCTTGTTGGGCGATAAGAGCACCAGCAAGTGCGATCACACCATTTGACAAGACCAAGCCCATCAACTCCATACGTCCAGTATTGATACCAAAACTACGAGCCATATCTGGATTATCTCCTGTTGCGATATAAGCTTGTCCCAATTTAGTATCTAGGAAGAAAAGCATAAGAAGAATAACCAAAGTCACAAAAATCAAACCTGTAAATAATTGATTAACCTCAGATGAGAAAGGAAGAACGTCCTGGATTTGTTTAGTTCCTAAGAGCCCAAGGTTTGCCCGTCCCATAATCATGAGCATAATAGAATGGCAAGAAGTCATCACTAAAATACCAGACAAGAGTGTTGGAATCTTTCCTTTCGTGTAAAGAAGACCAGTCGCTAAACCTGCAAGACAGCCTGCTCCAACAGCTACTAAGGTAGCAAGAAATGGATTGACACCTTGTGTAATTAGAGTTACTGCTACCGCTCCTCCAAGCGGGAAGGAACCCTCGGTTGTCATATCTGGAAAGTTGAGGATTCGAAAGGTCATAAAGATTCCCAAACCTAGAATAGCCCAGACAAATCCTTGTGAAATAATCGATACTATCATGTTACATTCATTTCCTTCTTTTAAAAATTGGAGGAGATGTCTCCAACTCCTCCTTTATTCTTATTCGATTACTTGACCAGCTTCTTTAAGAACTGATTCAGGTATAGTGATTCCAAGTTCTTGAGCCACTTTTTTATTGATAACTGATTTACCAGTTGTGAAGACATTAACTGGTGTATCTGCAGGTTTTTCACCCTTCAAGACTTTGGCAATCATCTTACCGGTAGCAACACCAAGATCGTGTTGGTCCACAACGACTGATGCCAAACCACCTGCTTCTACCATGGCAGTCGCACTTGGGTAGATTGGTTTTTTAGCTGTTTGATTACTTGATACTACAGTTGAGAACGCAGATGCGATTGTGTTGTCAATTGGAACCCAGATTGCATCTACTTTACCAGTCATAACGTTTACTGTAGAAGCAATTTCGTTAGTTGATGGAACTGCGAATGTTTCTACTTTCAAACCAGCTTTTTCAGCGTAAGCTTTGAACTCTTCAACTTGTGATTTAGAGTTATCTTCACTACTTGAGTAAAGAGCTCCAACTGTCTTGACATCAGGAGTCAATGTTTTAATCAATTCAACCTGTTGTTCAGCAGGGTTATGGTCAGATACCCCTGTGATGTTTCCACCTGGTTTTTCCAAGTTTTGTACAAGGTTAGCTCCAACTGGGTCTGTAATAGCTGCCATGATAACAGGAAGGTCTTTTGTTGCACTTGCTAGACCCTGAGCTGCAGGTGTCGCAATTCCGACAACAACATCATTTCCATTTGACACCAATTGTTTACTCATTGTGGCAACCTTACTTTGGTCACCTTCTGAATTCATAAAGTCGATTTTAACTTGGTCGCTTTTATAGCCTTCTTCAGCAAGTCCATCTTGGATACCTTGGTAAATCAAGTCAAGCGATGGGTGACTGACGAACTGTAGAACACCAACCTTAGCAGTTTTGTTAGCTGCCTCGGTTTTAGTATCTTGTTTCGTTAAGTTAGAGTAGACCAAGCTTCCTCCAACTACAAGTGCTAGTGCTGCAATAATACCAATTAAACGTTTATTCATATCTATTTCTCCTTATTTCACTTAAACTTAGTAATGTTCATGTCACTTTCAATATAACTTTACCAAGCGTCGCCATCGTTTGATTTCCATAATTTTTTCCTCCCCATAGAAAAAGTCCTCACACAAAAAACTTGTGTGAGGACGTCGATGCGCGGTGCCACCTCAATTATAGGAATTATTCCTATCGCTCTTACTCGCTTCACGAGTTGCACTGTAAGGTGTGCTCACCGAATTCTTATGATTTCAAATTCTAATAACATTCAGCCCAATTTCTTCATCTTCATCTATCTGTTTCCACCAACCACAGACTCGCTAAAAAAATTCGATGATTACTTTCTGAATGCTTAAATTATATCATTTTACTAAAACTTGTCAAGGATTTTCATGAATTATTTTAAAAAATTATGAAAATTCCTACGGTTTTTGGAAAATATTGCTTGTATTAACCTGAATTACGTAATCCTGTAGCAATTCCGTTAATAGTTGTATGAATCAATCTTTCTTCATCTGAAGAAAGCTCGCCACGACGTTGACGCTTAATCAATTCCAACTG
>CABPWC010000020.1 GCA_902461025.1 uncultured Streptococcus sp. | reverse complement strand
CTCATGTATCATGTAATCATTAAGTAAAGACCTCCTAACTTTATTTAATAGAAATACTAAACTTTTCTTTTTCATAATAATCTCCCTAAAGAAGCCACCAAGTTCGGTGGCTTTTTTGTTTGAAAAAAATTCTCCCTAGTGAGTCACTAAGGAGACATGTAGTTAGGATTCTTTTTTGAGTTGTTGGTTTCGATACTGTCTAGGAGTTAGCTGGAAGTGTTGTTTGAATTGTCGATTGAAATTTGAGAGGTTGGTAAAACCGACCTGACTTGCTATTTCTTGAACACTTTGATTGGTCTGAACGAGCTTTTCACAAGCTTTTTCCAGGCGCAATCGTATAAGATAGTCCATACAGCTTGTCCCAGTGTGTTGTTTGAATATATTCATAAAGTGATTTTTGCTGTATCCAAATGTTGCAGCAAGCTGATCGATTTGAATGGGGTCTGCATAGTGTTGCTCAAGATAACCTATCATTTCTTTTAATTTTTGGTATTTTTGATAGGTATCATCCGTATAGTGCCGATTGACATACCTGTATTTAAAGAGAAGATAGAGAAATTCATAGAGTTTGGATTTAAGGAGGAGATCGTAGTAAATACTCTGTTGTTCAAGGATAGAAAAGAGAGAAAAAAGACAATCGCGAATTTGTTCGTAAGCATGATCATCTGGAGAAATCCGTGGAGTAAGATAAAAATGACCGGAGTATAGAGGTTGAATGTAACGCTGGCTAAAGCTATCTATTTGACTTCTACCTAGGAAATCGAGATGGATACGAAAAACTATTGAAATTTGTTCTTGATTTTCAATAGGGTAGATAGCGTGAGGAGAAGTTGGCTGAATTAGAAAAATATCGCCTTCATGACTTTCAAAGCGCTCAGAGTTGATATAGAAGGTAGCAGTTCCTTTTTTGACATAGACAATCTCGAGTTCAGGATGCCAATGATAGATGGTATTAGAAGATTGCTTAGATAAGATTTGTTTTTCAAAATCATAGGGAAAATCAGATGGGTTATCTCGTAAAAGTCTTGACTGCTGAACCATGATAAAACCTCCCAATAAGCTATTTCTAGTTTTATTATACCAAAAAAAGGGCGGGGCAAAAAATCCCGACCCTGCCTTAAATTAGCAATGGATATTTGATGAGAACTTTTTCTCTAACCTTTCTTCTTCATATAAAGGAAGTTAAGGAGAAGCCCAACAACTGCGAGAGCGATAGCGACGTAGAATGCGGCACTGTAATTTCCATTGTTAGCTGCTGCCATTTGAACCGCAACTTTAGGTGCAAAAAATGCAGCTAAAGAATAACCTGTGAAGACGATACCGTAGTTGACTCCCTGATTAGCAGGTCCGTAGTTCTCCATGACAATAGATGGGAAGACACCCATAACACCGCCGAAGCAGATGCCAAGACCGATGATTCCTAGAGTAAAGCCAAATTGTCCAGGGACGATTGTTAAGGAGAAAAGTGCCAATACGATGACTGAATAGATAATCAATAAAGTCTGTGAACGACCAATTTTATCAGAAAGTGATCCCCAGATAAAGCGTCCGCTAGAGTTTGCGATTGAATAAAGAGAGACATAGAGAGCTGCTGTACCAGCAGAGAGTCCAAACATTGATTGACCAATTGGGGATGCTTGAGAGGCAATCATCAAACCAGAGAAGGCACCGACAAAGAACATGCTGATAATGATGTAAAATATTGGACTTTGTAGCATTTCTTTCCAGTTTTTATTGGCAGGTCCTTGTTTAGTTTGTACGGGAGCTTTCCAACCTGCTGGTTGGTAGCCACTTGGGGCTGCCTTGATGAAGAAAATGGCAGCGATAATCACAACAATATAGACAAGTCCAATGGTTCGAAAAGCAAAGAAGGCATCTTGTTTTTGAATGAGACTACTTGCAACTGGTGACGCAATAACTGCGGCAAATCCCATACCTCCTGTTAGAATCCCAGAAGCTAAACCACGTTTATCTGGGAAGAGGCGAAGAGAATTTGAGAGGGCTCCTGAATAGGCAAATCCTTGACCAAGACCTGCCATCAAACCGTAGGTCAGATAGAGCATGGCTGGTGAACTTGCATAACCAGTTAGGAAAAAGCCACTAGCAAATAGAAGGGCACCAAGGGCGATTGTCCATTTTACATATCCCTTGTCTACCAGATACCCCCCGAGAATCATAGGGATAGGTCCGATTGCTGAGTTGATGGCAAATGCAAGCATGATTTCGGACATTGTCCAACCTGTTGAAGAACTTAGAGGTCCAGCGAAAACGGAAAAGGAATAGACAGCACCTGTACAGAGAAGAATAGCAGTTGACGCAGCTAGAACTTGCCAACGATTGAATGTCTCTTTCATAAGAAGACCCTCCTTTAACTTAATACATTTTTCACAAAGACTATAACATAGTTAAAAATGAGGGTCAATACTTTCTAAGAAAATATTGTTAATTTTTTCACTAAGTTATACTAAGATAAGATAAACTGATAGAATAACACAATGTTTTAGGATTATCGATTTACATGATGGGCTAAAGTTGTATAATGATATTAAATCAAACAAATAAGGGAGGTAGCAAGATGAAATTAGTTGCTATCGTTGGAACAAATTCTGACCGCTCAACCAATCGGAAACTCTTGGAATTTATGCAAAAGCATTTTTCAGATAAAGCCGACATTGAGGTGTTAGAAATCAAACAATTGCCAGCATTTAACGAACCTGAGGACAAGCTAGCGCCAGCCGAAGTTCAAGCTTTTTCAGAAAAGATCCTTGAGGCAGATGGTGTGATTATCTCAACGCCTGAGTATGATCATACGATACCAGCACCCTTGGCTTCAGCCTTGGAATGGATTGCATATACTAGTCGCGCTTTGATTAACAAACCAACGATGATTGTCGGAGCTTCTCTTGGATTGCTTGGAACATCTAGAGCCCAAGCACATTTGCGTCAGATTCTTGATGCGCCTGAACTAAAAGCGAGAGTTATGCCAGGGACTGAATTTTTCCTAGGTCATTCTGAACAGGTGTTGGATGATGATTGCAATTTGAATAACCCTGAAAAAGTCGCAGAGTTGGAAGAACATTTTGCAGAGTTCCAAAGCTTTGTTGAACTAACAAAGGCTTTGGTCAAACCAGAAGATACAAATCGTAAGAAATCTTTCATCTGGGAAGAATGGTTGAAAGCATAAGCATCTCAAGAAAGGAGAACAATCCATGAAATTAGTAGCTATTGTTGGTACCAATGCCAAACAATCTTATAACCGTTGTTTGTTGCAATTTATGCAAAAACATTTTGCAACCAAAGCGGATATTGAGATTTTTGAAATTACCGATGTACCGATGTTCAATGAAACCGATGATCAAACAGATACACCTGTTATTCAGAAGTTTAACCAAGCAATTTCAGAAGCAGACGGTGTGATTATTTCGACACCTGAGCACAATCATACAATTCCATCAAGTTTAAATAGTTTGCTCGAGTGGTTGTCTTTTAACATTCATCCACTAGATGGGAAGCCAACCATGATTGTAGGAGCGTCCTATGATGTTCAAGGTTCTTCGCGTGCCCAACTTCATCTTCGTCAGATTCTTGATGCACCTGGGGTAAACGCAACAGTTATGCCAGGAAGTGAATTTTTACTTGGTCGAGCTCATCGAGCATTTGATACAAATGGGGATTTGGTTGATGAACGAACAGTCGATTTCTTAGATAGCTGTTTCTATCGTTTTCTTCGCTTTGTATCCGTTGCAAACCAACTAAATCTTCCTGAAGAAATCCGCTTTGAACCAGGAACTTATCATGTTACAACTGAAGGACATAATGGTAAATTACCGATGGATGTTACAGTTTCTGAAGACCGTATTGAAAAAATTGAAATCGATTCTTCTGGAGAATCTTCAGGAATCGCAGATGTTGTCTTCACTCGTATTCCAGCAGAAATCATTGAAGGGCAAACCTTAAATGTTGATGCGGTGTCAGGAGCTTCTGTGACTTCAAATGGTGTCTTGGACGGAGTTGCGAGTGCGGTTAAACAAGCTGGTGCAAATCCAGATGTTTTACGTAAACGTTCAAAAGCTCCATCTGCTTTGGATAAAGAGGATAAAACTTATCAGGCAGATGTTGTCATCGTCGGAGGTGGAGGAGCTGGTTTAGCTGCAGCAGCTGCAGTCTTGCAAGCTGGTAAGAAGCCGATTGTTGTTGAGAAATTCCCAGCAATTGGAGGAAATACTGTTCGTGCAGGTGGCCCAATGAATGCGCCAGATCCAGCATGGCAAGGAACCTTCGCAGCTCATCCAGGTGAGGCACATACGCTTCAAGAATTGATTGCGACAGATGAATCAACGATTGACCCAGAATATTTAGAGGACTTTAGAGCCTTGAAGGTTGAGATTGAGCAGTATTTGCAGGATCCAAGCTATTTGTTTGACTCGACCTTACTTTACCGTATCCAAACCTATATTGGTGGAAAACGAAAAGATTTACAAGGGCATGAAATTCATGGCCAATATGATTTGGTTTCTGTATTGACTGAACGAGCCCTAGAGTCTGTTCGCTGGTTGGAAGATATCGGTGTTGAATTTGTTCGTAGTGAAGTCACAATGCCAGTTGGAGCCCTTTGGCGTCGTGGTCATAAGCCGGTTCAACCAATGGGTTATGCTTTTATCTCGGTTCTACAAAAATATGTTCTAGAAAATGGAGGCACGATTTTGACGGACTCTCCAGTCAAAGAATTGCTTGTAGAAGAAGGGGCTGTCAAGGGTGTCAGAGCAGAAGGCCGAAACGGTCAAACCATCATCGTTCATGCAGATGCCGTCGTTCTAGCTTCTGGAGGATTTGGTGCCAATACCAAGATGTTACAAAAATACAATACCTACTGGACTGAAATTGCGGATGATATTGCCACATCTAATACACCAGCCGTAACAGGGGATGGAATCGTCTTGGGTCAAAGTGTAGGTGCTGACCTAGTGGGTATGGGCTTTAGCCAAATGATGCCAGTATCCGATCCAGTGACAGGTGCTCTCTTCTCAGGACTTCAAGTTCCTCCAGCTAACTTTATCATGGTAAATACTGAAGGGAAGCGATTTGTGGATGAGTACGGTAGCCGAGATAAGTTATCTCAAGCAGCGATTGATAATGGAGGTTTGTTCTACTTGATCGCGGATGACCGCATCAAGGCAACAGCCTACAATACTAGCCAAGAAAAAATCGATGCCCAAGTCAAAGCAGGCACTCTCTACCGTGCAGATACGATAGAAGAATTGGCAGTTCAGATTGGTATGGATCCACAAGTTTTAGCGGATACAATCAAGAAGTACAACTCTTATGTTGATGCAGGATTTGACCCTGAATTTAACAAGGGTAGTTTCGATCTCAAGTGTGAGGTTGCACCGTTCTACGCAACACCAAGGAAACCCGCTGTTCACCATACAATGGGTGGACTCAAGATTGATACTTCAACACATGTTTTAAATGAAAAAGGTCAGATTATCCCTGGTTTGTATGCTGCTGGAGAAGTTGCAGGAGGACTTCATGCAGGTAACCGTCTAGGAGGAAATTCACTTACGGATATCTTTACGTTTGGACGTATTGCAGGTCAAACAGCTGTTCAAGAAAATTGTTAATAATGGATTTAAAATCTTAAGCTAATTTTAAGTATTGTCTTATATCATATAGTTATTAAGTAAAGACCTCCTAATACTCTTCGAAAATCTCACCATACTTCGTTAGATTCGACTTACCTAACTTTAGTTATGCTTGCGTCGATCTGCCTAGTCTGATTTCGATTTTCATTGAGCAACCTTTATTTAATAGAAATCCTAAACTTTTCTTTTTTATAATAATCTCCCTAAAGAAGCCACCAAATCAGGTGGCTTTTTTGTTTGTAGGCTGGATTTTTGCTATAATAGGAACATGAGTAGAATTTTAGATAATGAAATCATGGGTGATGAGGAGTTGGTAGAACGTACCCTCCGTCCCCAATATTTACGTGAATATATCGGTCAGGACAAGGTCAAAGATCAGCTTCAAATCTTTATCGAGGCAGCAAAAATGCGTGATGAGGCGCTGGATCATGTTCTTTTGTTTGGCCCTCCAGGTCTCGGGAAAACAACCATGGCTTTTGTCATTGCCAATGAACTGGGAGTTAATCTCAAGCAGACGTCTGGTCCTGTCATCGAAAAAGCGGGTGATCTGGTAGCAATCTTAAATGACTTGGAGCCTGGAGATGTGCTCTTTATCGACGAGATTCATCGCTTGCCCATGTCAGTAGAAGAGGTACTTTACAGTGCTATGGAAGATTTCTACATCGACATCATGATTGGTGCAGGGGAAGCTAGCCGTAGTGTCCATCTAGACTTGCCGCCTTTTACCTTGATTGGTGCGACAACACGAGCAGGGATGCTTTCAAATCCTCTTCGTGCCCGTTTTGGGATTACAGGTCACATGGAATATTACGAACATGCTGACTTGACAGAGATTGTCGAGCGGACGGCAGATATCTTTGAGATGGAAATCACTCATGAAGCTGCATCTGAGTTAGCTTTACGCAGTCGTGGAACTCCTCGTATCGCTAATCGTCTCCTCAAGCGCGTGCGTGACTTTGCGCAGATTATGGGGGATGGCTTGATTGATGATATCATTACGGATAAGGCCTTGACTATGCTGGATGTAGACCACGAAGGATTGGACTATGTGGACCAGAAAATTCTCCGCACCATGATTGAGATGTATGGTGGTGGTCCTGTCGGTCTAGGGACTCTTTCGGTCAATATTGCGGAAGAGCGTGAGACGGTAGAGGATATGTATGAACCTTACCTGATCCAGAAAGGCTTTATCATGCGAACTCGTTCAGGACGGGTCGCGACAGCCAAGGCTTATGAACATTTGGGGTATGAATATATTGAAAAATAAGGCTGAAATCTTAGATTCTTTCAGAGAAAATCCTGACATGATGTCCATTCTGACCATCATCCGAGACCTGAAGTTGAAAGATTCCTGGTTGGCAGCAGGTTCGGTTCGAAATTTTATCTGGAATCTCTTGTCAGATAAACCGGCCTTTGACCGTGAAACGGATGTGGACGTCATTTTCTATGACTCAGAGGTGAGTTATGAAGAAACACTGGCAATAGAAAACAAATTGAGAAAGGACTTTCCCCAGTACCAATGGGAGCTGAAAAATCAAGTCTATATGCATCAGCATAGTCCTTATACGCCTCCATATGTGAATTCCTGTGATGCCATGAGTAAATATCCTGAACGCTGCACGGCGATAGGTCTTCGCTTGCACGCTGATGCAAGTTTAGAGCTCTTTGCCCCTTATGGCTTGGAGGATATTTTCAACTTTCAGGTTCGTCCGACTCCTCATTTCTTAGAGAATGAAGACCGGATGAAGCTCTATCAACAGCGTCTATCCAAGAAAAACTGGCGAGAAAAATGGAAAAATCTCACATTTAAACTAACTTAAGGAAACTTTAAGTTAGGAGCTGTATACTTGTCTCATAAGTTAAGAATACCTTAACTTAAACTCCTAAAACTTTTTCATAATAATCTCCCTATAAAAAATTAAGTCGCCCAATCAGGTGGCTTTTTTTGTTCTAAGGCCAAGAACTTTCATGATATAATTGTTTTATGAGATTAGATAAATTTTTAGTAGCCTGCGCTGTCGGGAGTCGGACTGAGGTCAAAAACTTTCTAAAGGCTGGGCGCGTGACGGTCAATGGCAAAAAGGAAAAATCTGCCAAGCTGCAAATTAATGAAGATACAGATGAGATTTACTTTGACGGACAAAAGTTAGACTACGAGGAGTTTGTCTACTATATGATGAACAAGCCCCAGGGCGTTATCTCAGCGACTGAAGATCCTAAACACAAGACTGTTTTGGATTTGTTGGATGACTTGGCTCGTTCAAAGGAAGTTTTCCCAGTCGGTCGTTTGGATATTGATACGCACGGACTCTTGCTCTTGACCAATGATGGCAAGCTAGCTCATGCTCTTCTTTCCCCTAAACGCCATGTGGAAAAGACTTATCTGGCGCTGGTCAAGGGAATGATGACAAATGCAGATGTTGAGACATTTGCACAAGGAATTCCTCTCAAGGATTTTACCTGTCAGCCTGCCAAACTGGCGCTTGTTTCGGTGGATACGGAAAAGCATCAGAGTCTGGTCCGTGTGACTATTGCAGAAGGCAAATTCCACCAGGTCAAACGGATGGTGGCCTACTGTGGTAAGGAAGTGGTGGATTTGCAACGTTTAACCATGGGAACTTTGACCTTGGATGAGGATTTGAAACGTGGAGAATGGCGTCGCCTAAGCAAGGAAGAACTAGAAGGCTTGCTTGAGAGCATCAACTAGTGACAGCTAAAAGATGAAACATTAGGAAAATGCGAGGAAAATAACCTTGCCTTTTTCAGTTTTTGGTTGCTTCCTTTTTGAAAAGCGTTATAATAGACTGTAGAGTAAAAAGGAGGATTTTATGAACGCGATTCAAGAATCATTTACAGATAAATTATTTGCTAACTATGAAGCAAATGTAAAATACCAAGCTATCGAAAATGCTGCTAGCCATAACGGTATTTTTGCAGCCCTAGAGCGTCGTCAAAGCCATGTCGACAACACACCAGTTTTCTCACTTGATTTGACAAAGGATAAGGTTACTAACCAGAAAGCTTCTGGTAGATGCTGGATGTTTGCGGCTCTCAACACTTTCCGTCACAAACTCATCTCTCAATACAAACTTGAAAACTTTGAATTGTCACAAGCACATACCTTCTTCTGGGACAAGTATGAAAAATCTAACTGGTTCTTGGAGCAAGTGATTGCGACTGCGGACCAAGAATTGACGAGCCGTAAGGTTAGCTTCCTACTTCAAACTCCACAACAAGATGGTGGACAATGGGATATGGTTGTAGCTCTCTTTGAAAAATACGGTGTCGTTCCTAAGTCTGTTTATCCAGAGTCTGTTTCATCTAGCAGCAGTCGTGAGCTCAATGCAATCCTTAATAAATTGCTTCGTCAAGATGCTCAAATCTTGCGTGACCTCTTGGCTTCTGGCGCAGACCAAGCGACTGTTCAAGCTAAGAAAGAAGACCTCTTGCAAGAGATTTTTAACTTCCTTGCTATGTCACTAGGACTTCCACCACGTCAGTTTGACTTTGCTTATCGCGATAAGGACAACAACTACCAAAGCGAAAAAGCCATCACCCCACAAGAATTTTACAAGAAATACGTTGACCTTCCACTAGAAGATTACGTTTCTGTGATTAATGCTCCAACTGCTGACAAACCTTACGGTAAATCTTACACAGTTGAGATGTTGGGAAATGTCGTTGGTAGCCGTGCGGTTCGTTACATCAACGTACCGATGGAACGTTTGAAAGAATTGGCCATTGCCCAAATGCAGACAGGAGAAACTGTTTGGTTTGGTTCAGATGTCGGCCAACTCAGCAACCGTAAAGCCGGAATCCTTGCGACAGATGTTTATGATTTTGAATCAAGCATGGATATTCAACTCACTCAGGACAAAGCAGGTCGTTTGGACTACAGCGAAAGCTTGATGACCCACGCTATGGTCTTGACAGGTGTTGATTTGGACGAAAACGGTAAATCAGTCAAGTGGAAAGTTGAAAACTCATGGGGAGACAAGGTTGGTACCGATGGTTACTTTGTTGCTTCAGATGCTTGGATGGACGAATACACTTACCAAATTGTTGTTCGTAAGGAATTACTAACAGCAGAAGAACGAGCTGCTTACGAAGCAGAACCAATCGTCCTTGCACCATGGGATCCAATGGGTGCCTTGGCAGAATAAATGAGATATAAAAAGAATGTTTCTATAATTTTTAGGGTTGGTGGAAATTTTCCACCAACCCTATTTTAGTGTATACAAAAAGGCCAACATCCATTATATTAAAAGCGCCTAAACCTAAAATAAAAGGATGATGACCATATGAACAATATACTAGAAGCTACACTACAAATCAAAGATAAAAACATTATTTGGGATGATAAAGTTCAAGAGAAGATATTTAAAAAGGGAAAATCTTTATTTTATTCAGCTACATATACGCATAAACCAGAATTTTGTACTGTTTGTGGGTGTGTTAGCCAAAATAACAATATCGTTAAAAACGGAACGAAAACTTCTCGTATCACTCTCTGTTCTGTTTCAGGCCTTCCGGCCTACTTAAATCTACGCAAGCAAAGATTTCTCTGTAGAGAATGTAGTTCTTCATTTACCGCAGATGCTAGTCGCATTGTAGAAAAACATTGTCATATTTCGAAACGATTAAAAAATGAAATTAAGGCAAAAATAAGTGAAACAGTATCTGAAATATATATCTCAAAAGAATCAAATGTTTCAGTTCATACTGTAAGACGTATCATAGATGATACAGCACGATTATTAACGATTAAACCATTACATGATTTCCCTGAACATTTGTGTTTTAATGAATTTAAATCCGTCAAAGCTTCCGATAGTAATATGAGCTTCATTATTTGTGATAGCACTACACACAAGCTGGTCGATGTTGTACGTGATAGAAAATCTTACAGTTTAAAACAATATTTTCATCGTTTTGAGACTAAGACAAGATTAAAGGTAAAAACTATCTCAATCGACATGTACTTACCGTACATTCAATTAATAAAAGAAATGTTTCCTAACGCTAAAATTATCATTGATCCTTTTCACATCGTACAAGCCTTAAATAGAGAATTAAATCGAACTCGGGTACGTGTCATGAATCAGCATCGTTATAAAAATCCTAAATTATATCGAAAGTTAAAACATTATTGGAAGTTAATTTTAAAGAACCCTAATGAACTTCAGAACTATAAATATAATCGTTATAAGCTTTTTGAAAGCTTCATAACAAGTAAAGGAATCGTAGATTATATCTTAGAAAACAATCCATCTCTAAAAAATGATTATGAGGTTGTACATTCACCTCGTGAATGTATACAGGATAGAGATTATATAGAATTCAAGGAAACGATTGAAGCAGCTACGCAATTAGACCTATCTCCTGGTTTAAAAAGAGTATTAAAGACTCTTATGACTTACTTGCCATATATTCAAAATACTTGTGAGTATCCAACTAGAACAAATGGCCCTATTGAAGGAATAAACAATAAAATAAAAGTGCTTAAAAGAAATGCCTACGGCTTTAGAAACTATTACTATTTTAGAAATAGGATTATTTTAATAACAAAAATGTTTGGCCCAAAACAAAAAGGAATTAAGCAACAATTAGTTGCTTAATCCCTTCCTAAATTTCTTCATCAACACTATTTGACAAAGAGCCCTTTTTTAGTGCTCAAAATAGCACTCAATTTTAAATGGATTTGGTGTTCAAAAAATATAATCAAATGCAACAAACTAATTTCATTTTTAATAGGCACAATTAATTTTAGAAGATAGTACGAAAAAATATTGACTGTTTTCTTTAGAATGTGTAAAATTTAGATAGATTATTTAAAGTGAGGTTTTTTATCTTGTCTATATTAAAGAAGAAATTTAATAAGTTTAGTGTTCTATTGAATCTGGTATTAATAGCTATTATAGCTATTGGAGTGCTATTTTTCTTACCTAAGGAACATAAATCAGAAGTCAAATCGTCAATTAATATCGAAAGTATTGAAAAAGTGAATGAAGTTGTATTTTTGAATGCGGGAATTAATGAAATTATTTCTGAAACAAAAACAACTCAAGTTTTTGGGTTTGATGTGCCGTTCTCTAAAAAAGCAGCATTAGTAATTTTAAATTATAACGCTAAATTTGGAATTAAAAGTAGTGTAAAGGTTGAACAAATAAGCGAAAAAGAATATAAGGTTATTGTTCCAAAATTGGAAGTAATTGGTGTTGAACTTTCAAAAGATGATCCTTATGATTTATATGATAGTCATGGAGAGTTATTAAGTGGGACTACAGAAGATGTTGATACTGGGAAATTGGTCACAAACCAACTTTCTAGTGATAAACAAGCAGAGTATTTAGATAAATTTAAGAGTGAAATTAAAGAATCTGCAATCAATTATTATAAAACAATATTTTCTTCAATGGATTCTGAAGTAAAAGTAACTATAGAATTTACAGAATAATTTTTGAAATACAAGACCCTGACCATCTCTGGTCAGGGTTTTGTGTGGTTCTATAATTTTTAGGGTTGATGGAAATTTTCCACCAACCCTATTTTAGTGTATACAAAAAGGCCAACATCCATTATATTAAAAGCGCCTAAACCTAAAACAAAAGGATGATGACCATATGAACAATATACTAGAAGCTATACTACAAATCAAAGATGCACACAATGAAGGTGTTACATTCCATTTCTTAGAGAATATTAAAGAAGTATTGCGTGATGAGAGTGGGAAAGTAACTGGTGTAAAGGTTATTACAATGGAACTTGGTGAATCAGATGAAAGTGGAAGAAGATTAACGCATGAAGTGGCAGGTAGTGAACATATTATTCCATGTGATCTTGTCGTTGCAGCAATTGAACAAAAGTAGACTTTAGTGTTCTAGATGAAAGGTAAAAATTTGACTTTCGGTCAACATCAGAATACATAGAAATAAATAATAACAGGTGATGCATATTTAGGTCCTCAATCTATCGCAACCGCAATTAAAGACGGGCGAGAAGTTGCGACAGAAGTACATGAATCGTTTAAAGAAAACATATAAATAACTTGTGGTGCCTTTCGTTTTTTACTGGGAAAATTAAGGAACTATAGTTATAAATACTTAAAGATATTAATATATTAACATGCGTATATTTATAGGAAGATTAAATAGAAATATTTGATATTAGCAAGAATATCTACATCTTATAACATATAGGTATTAATATATTCATAAAATATTAGGAGGAGAAATAATGAACAAGAAACTATTATCAGGCTTATGTGCAGCAGTACTCTTATCAGGTTTAGTAGGATGCGGACCTAAGGAGTCAAAACAAAATACCACAACAAGTACTTCTACAATAGAAACAAAAAATACCACAACAAATAACTCTGAAGTAACAGAGAAGAACTTCAAAGACTTCCCGGATACAGATGAAAAGTACTTCACATATGAAGAGTGGCAAGAAGGATACGCAATCTATAGTTGTACTTCTGACGACAAGGTTGTTCGTGTACCAAAAACCATTAATGGTAAACCTGTTATAGCGATTGCACAGCGTGGTATGGCAAATGTTGAAAAATGTGAAGCAATCGTCTTACCAGATACAGTAAGATATGTTGGAGAGTCATCTTTTGGTCAAGATAAAGCATTGAAGTACATTTATTTAGGAACATCATTAGAAACTGTTGATGATCACGCATTTTTAGGAGCAAGTTCTCTAGAGTCTGTTGTATTTCCAGAAGGAACAAAATCAATTGGTCAATTGGTATTTTCAGACACACCATCAATCAAATCGATCACAATACCTGAAAGTGTAATTGAAATAACAGACTTATTTTACTTCCCAGAAAATTCAAATAAGAATGTAGAAATCCATACACCTAAGGGATCAAAGGCAGAAGAGGCTGCCAATAGTTTAGGACTCAAAGTAGTAAATGACTAAAGGGGAATAGTATGAACAAGAAACTACTATCAGGCTTAGGGACTGACCCCAAAAAGTGAGAATTTAATAAAAACACCCTAGGGCTACCGTCTTCGGTATTTAACCGGAGACAGGTAGTCCAATTTTTGTTGGATTCTTTTTTCATTAGGTTCTTCATCAACACTATTTGACAAAGAGCCAAAAGAATCAGGTGATAAACCTGATTCTTTTTTGTTTGTATATTCTCACCGAGATTACATGATACCGAAGTAACGAGCTGCGATACCAACTGCAAAGAGTGCAAGGATGATTGTGATTGGAGATACTTTTTTCTTAAGCAACCACATGCAAAGGAAAGTAAGGAGAAGTCCCATCAATCCTGGGATCAATGAGTTCAACTGACCTTGAAGCGTTTGTGGTTGAACGCTATCCAAACTCAAACCGCTAAGTGCTTGGCCGAGGATTCCCTTCAATTCTCCACCTGTAACAGGACCTTCTGGGAAGACGATGTAAGCACCTTCTGACAATTGTTTACCTGGAAGGTTGATAGTGAAGTTGATTGATACCCAACGTTGTACAAGAACGGCAAGGATGAACATACCAAGGATAGAAGCTCCTTTAGTGATGTCTTTCAAGATACCACCTGACATGTCTTTGGTGATTTCAGATCCAGCCTTGTAACCAAACTCTTGTGTATACCAAAGGAAAGACATACGGATTGCATTCCATCCAAAGAAGAAGAGAAGTGGTCCAACGATATTACCAGTTGCAGCAAGTGATGCACCAAGGGCACCAAGGATCGGACGAACTGTAAACCAGAAGACTGGGTCACCGATACCAGCAAGAGGTCCCATCATACCGATCTTAACACCTTGGATAGCAGCGTCATCGATTTCAGTACCGTTAGCGCGTTCTTCTTCAAGTGCAAGAGTAACCCCCATGATTGGAGCAGCTACGTATGGGTGAGTGTTGAAGAACTCAAGGTGGCGCTCAAGAGCAGCGGCTTGGTCTTCTTTTTTAGTGTAAAGTTTCTTGATAGCTGGGATCAAAGAGTAAGCCCAACCCAAGTTTTGCATACGTTCGTAGTTCCATGAACCTTGAAGGAATTGTGAACGCCACCAAACTTTTTGGCGATCTGATTTTGATAATTGAATTTTTTCAGCCATGATTGTTCCCCTTTCTAGTAGTCTTCTAGGATATAACCGATTGGATCGTTAGAAGTTGCAGCTCCTCCGCCACCGTTTCCACCTTGTTTAGAAAGGTTGAGGTAGATGAAGGCAAGGGCAACACCGATGACACCAAGGGCAATCAAAGTCAATTGAGAGATTGCTGCAAGAGCAAAACCGATAGCGAAGAATGGCCATACTTCACGAGTAGCCATCATGTTGATAACCAAAGCGTAACCAACGGCAACGACCATGGCACCACCGACAGCCATACCACCTTTAAGCCATTCTGGCATAAGTTCCAATACTCCTTGAACTGCTTCAGTTGGCATTGCAAGCAAGAGTGCAGCTGGGATAGCAATACGTAGACCTTGAAGAGCAAGGGCAAAGTAGTGAGCGCGTTCAACAGCTGCAATGTTTCCTTCTTTAGCAGCAGCATCTGCAGTGTGAACCAAACCAACTGAGATTGTACGAACAATCATAGTCAAGAAAAGTCCAGCTACGGCAAGAGGGATTGCAGTTGCAGTTGCGACTGCGATACCTTCAGTAGTAAAGTTACCACCTTTGATCATGATAATTGCAGCAGCAACAGAAGCAAGAGCCGCGTCAGGAGCTACGGCAGCTCCGATGTTAGCCCAACCAAGGGCGATCATTTGAAGTGATCCACCAAGCATAACCCCTGCTTCGAGGTTACCAGTTACAAGACCGATAAGGGTACATGCTACGATTGGTTGATGGAATTGGAATTGGTCGAGGATACCTTCAAGACCTGCGAAGAAGGCAACAACTACAACCAAGATAGCAGAAATGATTGAAATATCTGACATGGTTTTATTCCTTTTCTATTTAATGTTAATTATTGAACGTTAGCTTTGCTAATCAAGTCAAACAAATCTTTTTTAGTGTCGTTTGGTACTTTACGTACGTCAAATTCAACACCAAGATCACGCATTTTTTCAAATGTAGCAACGTCGTCTTTGTCCATTGACAATACGTTGTTGATCATTGTTTTACCAGTTGAGTGAGCCATTGATCCAACGTTAAGAGTCTTAATTGGCACACCGCCTTCGATAGCACGAAGGGCGTCTTGAGGTGTTTCAAACAAGATAAGGGCGTGTGTGTTACCAAAACGAGGATCTTTTGCAACCTCAATCAATTTTTTGATTGGAACAACGTTAGCTTTCACTCCGTTAGGAGCAGCTTGTTTGATCAACTCTTTACGCAATTCGTCGTTTGCAACGTTATCTGAAGCAACGATGATACGGTCTGCTTTTGAATCTGGTGTCCAAGCAGTTGCGACTTGTCCGTGAAGAAGACGTGTGTCAAGACGAGCAAGATTGATTTTCAATTTACCGTCTCCGATAACTGTTCCTTCTGGGATAGCAGCTTGGGCTACAGGAGCAGCTGCAGCAGTTGCAGCAGTTGCAACTTCCTCAGCTGGGTTTAGCTCTTCTGGAAGAGCCTTGATGCCATCCTTAGCTTCTTTAATGATGTTCGCAGCAACTTTAGCCACTCCGGCATTAGCGTCCATCAGGCGTTCGGTGTAGGCTTGGATTAACATCGGCAAGTTAAGTCCTGTGATGATGGCAAATTTACGCTCAGGATTTTCTCCCATTACGCGACTAGCTTGGTTAAATGGAGAACCACTCCAAAGGTCAGCCAAGACTAGAACCTCATCTTCTGCGTCAAATGCAGCCACAGCATTGTTGAATTTGGCGTATAAATCATCTGGACCTTCGTTTGGCATAAAGGTTACAACTTGAACCTTTTCTTGTTCACCAAAGATCATAGATCCTGACTGATGAATACCCGCGGCAAATTCACCGTGGCTCGCAATAATGATTCCGATACTCATTATTGTCATTCCTCCTTATAAAATGTTTGACTTGTAGTTTAAGAAAACTTTAAGACTCTTTAAGTATAAACCGTTTTCAGCAAAAAATCAACTACTTATAATAAATCCTAAGAATGTAAGGGGGAAGTTTGTTTTTGAAGATATTGATATATCGATACTTTTCGAGATTTCATAAAATCTTGCATGGGAAAATTAGTATAAAACTTCAAAGTAATTAACAATTTGTTGAAAGTCGTTTTTCGGTCAAGTTCTCATAGAGTTTTTTGGTATAATATAGAAAGCAATTGATGTTTCTAGTAAGAGTATTTAGAGTGAGAGGTATGTATGTCCCCTTCTATTCAGATATTGAAAAGCCGTTATTTAAAAAATATCAAAGAAAATCCAGAACTCTACATTGGTATTGAGTTGGAGTTTCCTATCGTACACACGAAAGGGAAACCCACAGATATTGAAGTCAGTAAGGACTTACTGCGCTTTTTGGTGGATGCTCTTAGTTTAGAAGTCGAGAAGGAAGATCAGGATGGTAATCCAATTCAACTTGTAGAACCTGCGAGTCAGGATCGGATTTTGTTTGAGGTTTCTTATACGACCTTGGAGTTTGCCTTTGGTAGAGCCCAGAAAATCCAAGAGGTCGAAGGACGATTTCAAGCTTATATGAAGGTCATTCAGGAAAAGCTAAGCGAAAAGGATCATGCTATTCAGGGTTGGGGGATTCATCCAAACTGGGATCAGAATGACAATCGACCGGTGGCTTATCCACGCTACCAGATGCTGATGGATTACCTAAATATGGGAAGTCGCCAAGAGAGAGTTAATTTGCATGACTTCCCACAATATGGAGCCTTTATCTGTGGGAGTCAAGTTCAGTTGGATGTATCGACTGCTAACTACTTACGTGTCATTAATGCTTTCACTCAGATTGAAGCAGCAAAAGCTTACTTATTTGCCAATTCTGAGT
>CABPWC010000019.1 GCA_902461025.1 uncultured Streptococcus sp. | reverse complement strand
GAAAAACCGTCTCCAACCAGACGCACTAAACCAACGATTTCCTCACCATCACGGGAAAGATAAGTCGCTAGCGAATGAGACAAGGCCTGCTCCAACATCTGTAGCTGATTGGTATAGTTTGTCCAACCAACTGCCTGATAGAGATGTAAAACGTCATCAATTGAAACAGAGGATTCTTTTGTAATCTTAATCATAACAAACCTTTCTAACATTGCCTAAGCGATTTTATCTGCTGCCCATTTTTATCAAAATTTTCAGGATGCAACCACGCTTCAAAACGTGCTTTAACCTTGGGCCAGTCCTTATCGATCATGGACAACCAATCCGTATCTCTGGTGCGACCTTTATAGATAACAGCTTGGCGGAAGGTGCCTTCATAGACAAAGCCCAAACGTTCTGCTGCTTTTCTAGATGGAAGATTGAGGGCGTCGCACTTCCACTCATAGCGGCGATAGTTGAGTTCTTCAAAAACATAACGAGCTAGCAAATAGTGGGCTTCTGTTCCCATCCTGGTCTGTTTGAGAGCCGGAGAAAAGGTTACTGTGCCAACTTCAATGGTGCGATTAGCTTGGTCAATACGCATAAGAGAAAAAGTCCCCAGCGCCTTTCCAGTCGCTTTATCGATAATCGCGTAGTAAAAGCGATCCTTGCGCTCAATCATCTGCTTTAAAGCTACGATTAATTCTTCGAGATTCTCTACTGGTGGTTGAAAGAGATAGGTCCACATGTCACGAGGGCTATCTGGGCCATAAACAGCTAATAAATCCTCTGCATGCTTTTCCACCGATAGAGCTTCTATAATCGTATATCGCCCTTCTATCCGAACAAGTGAAGGCAAAACTCCAGGTGTATCATCTACAGGTTCACCAATCATCTGACCGTATTCATTTACTGGCATAGTTTTCTCCTTGTCTCACACTTATAAGTTTAAAGATGTGAATAGTATATCACATCTCACACATAATATTCAGAAAATCCTCCAGTTTATGGAGGATTGATCAAATATGGAAACGAGTGAGTTAATGCCCCTTGTGCTTCTCTCTGCGTTTTTGCTGTTTGCGTTCGAATTTCTCTTGTTTGAGCAATTGTTTTTGGACACTAGATTGATGTTTTGAAATCTTTTTCCTTTCCTCATACTGCAACTGCAATAGTTCTTTCGACTTGGAAGAAACTTTCTGCTTTACTTGTTTCTTCACAGCTCGCTGTAATCGTTTAGGATTCTTGATTTTTACATGTTGCTTAACTGTAGCTTCTGGACTAAAAGATAATTGAGTAAACTGAATCTGTAAGATCTCTAGAATTTCATCATCTTTTGGCTCCTGACCAAATGTCACACGACAAACTTGATAAGTTTCTCGATACACTTGTTCGAACAAACCATGCCAAAAACCATCTTCAAAATAAACTGTCAATCCAATTGAAATTGTTTCCACGACAGCACCTCCTTAAATCTATCCCTAAGAATGGACAACCAAGGAGGAAGGTTACTGATAGGCTTGCCTACGTCTGGACTACCAACCAGAACTGTGTTTTTATCTTAGTTGGAACTATTATAGCATATAGCAATACAAAAATCCTCCAGATTCTACTCTGAAGGACTTTTAAATTTATTTCGTTACGATATTTACAAGCTTATTAGGTACACTAATTACTTTCACGATTTCTTTACCTTCGATCTCTGCTTTGACTTTTTCGTCAGAGAGAGCAACTTCTTGCAATTCCTCGCGTGACAGGTCTTTAGCGACCATGAGTTTGGCGCGGACTTTTCCTTTGATTTGGACGACGATTTCAATTTCATCTTCAACCAATTTGCTTTCGTCCCATGTTGGCCAAGCTACATAAGAGATAGACTCGCCTGTTGCTGCCACTGTTTGCCAGAGTTCTTCTGCCAAGTGAGGCGCAAATGGGGCAATCAATTGGATAAAGCCTTTGGCGTAATCCACATAAAGTTTGTCTTCCTTGTTCGCCGCATTGACAAAGACCATAAGTTGGGCAATGGCTGTGTTGAATTTCATGGACTCGATTTGCTCTGTGACAGCTTTAACGGTTTCGTTATAAACCTTGTCTAGAGCACCATTGTTTTCCGCAACGATTTCTTTACTTGTAATCAAACGGTACACACGGTCAAGGAATTTACGACTTCCTTCCAGACCTTCTTCAGACCAAGCGATGGAAGCATCGAGTGGTCCCATGAACATTTCATAGACACGAAGGGTATCGGCACCGTATTGTTCCACCACATCGTCTGGGTTGACCACGTTCTTGAGGGATTTAGACATCTTAGCTGGTGCTTGCTCCAATTCTTCTCCTGTTTCCACATGGAAGAAGGAACCGTCACGTTTTTCAACCTTGTCAGTCGCTACAAGAGCACCACGGTGGTCACGGTAACTTGTGCCCAAAATCATTCCTTGATTAAAGAGTTTTTGGAATGGTTCTTTGGTTGGAACAACACCGATATCATAGAGGAATTTATGCCAGAAACGAGCGTAAAGCAAGTGAAGCACGGCATGCTCTGCACCACCCACGTAGATATCGACTGGCAACCATTGTTTGAGGAGGTCCTCATCAGCCAATTTTTCTGTGTTGTGTGGGTCGATATAGCGGAGGTAGTACCAGCTTGAACCAGCCCATTGTGGCATAGTGTTGGTTTCACGACGACCTTTGACCCCATCTTCACGAGTCACTTCCAGCCAGTCAGTCAAGTTAGCCAATGGGCTTTCACCAGTACCTGAAGGGCGGATGTCCTTGGTTACTGGTAAGACAAGTGGCAATTCACTTTCTGGAACTGCTGTTGAAGTCCCATCTTCCCAATGAATGATTGGGATTGGTTCACCCCAGTAACGTTGACGGCTAAAGAGCCAGTCTCGGAGACGGTAGGTCACCTTCTCTTGACCACAACCTTTTTCTTCCAACCAAGCTACAATTTTAGCAATCGCTTCTTCTTTGTTTAGTCCATCTAGGAAGTCAGAATTGACATGAAGGCCATCTTCTGTGTAGGCAGCCTCTTCAACGTTTCCACCTTCCAACACTTCTACGATTGGAAGATCGAACTGTTTAGCAAATTCCCAGTCACGTTGGTCATGGGCAGGTACAGCCATAACAGCACCTGTTCCGTAACTAGAAAGAACATAGTCGGCAATCCAGATTGGGATTTCTTTGCCGTTTACAGGGTTAATCGCATAAGCACCAGTCCAAACCCCTGTTTTTTCCTTGGCAAGGTCTGTACGAGCCAAGTCTGATTTCAAGCTGGCTTGGTGTTTGTAATTAGCTACAGCCTCAGCTTGTTCAGGTGTTGTGATAGCATCTACCAAGTCATGCTCAGGCGCCAAGACAGTGAAAGTTGCACCAAAAAGAGTATCAGGACGAGTGGTAAAGACGGTGAATTCCTTGTCTGTTCCTTTCACTTTGAAAGTGACATTGGCACCAGTTGATTTCCCAATCCAGTTGCGTTGCATATCCTTGATAGACTCTGGCCAGTCAAGATCATCCAAGTCATTGAGCAAACGCTCAGCATAGGCAGTGATTTTGAGCATCCATTGGCGCATTGGTTTGCGGACAACTGGATAGCCTCCACGCTCAGATGTTCCATCTGGAAGAACTTCTTCGTTAGCAATGGCTGTTCCTAGTTCCTCAACCCAGTTTACTGGCACTTCCGCTTCATAAGCCAAGCCTTTTTCGTAAAGCTTGGTAAAAATCCACTGCGTCCACTTGTAGTAGTTTGGATCTGTTGTGTTGACTTCACGGTCCCAGTCATAAGAGAATCCAAGCGCATTGATTTGTCGTTTGAAGTTGGCAATATTTTCCGCTGTGAATTCCGCCGGATCATTCCCTGTATCCATAGCATATTGCTCTGCAGGCAAACCAAAAGCATCCCACCCCATTGGGTGAAGGACGTTGTAGCCTTGGGCACGTTTGAAACGACTGAGAATATCTGTCGCTGTATAGCCTTCTGGGTGTCCTACGTGCAGACCTGCTCCAGATGGATAAGGGAACATGTCCAATGCATAAAACTTAGGTTTTGAGGCATCTGTTCCTGTCTTAAAGGTGTGATGGTCAGCCCAGTGTTTCTGCCACTTAGGCTCGATTTCTTTGTGATTGTAAAAACTCATGCTGTCTCTCCAATTTTGTGATGTTACTATTATACCATTTTTGAGGGAATTTGAAAGACGAGAAATGTTCTTTTGGGCTTGTATGGAAAGAAAGACTGAATCGCAAATCCAGCTTATTTAGCAGTATAAAAAATTAGCTAACACTTGAAATTAACTTATATCGATTATTTATCTCTTCCATCTTTTTCCCCTAACGCCTTTGACTCATATTCCCCGTTTTAGATTTCTTTAAGGTTTTTATTATATCCTATAGAACTCTGCAAATTATAAACATTAAGCAAGTCGTAGAGTAAAAACGTTCGTAAAAAAGGAGACTTTTATGAAAAAACTACTATTCTTTCTCTCTTGTGGATGGATATTTCTTACTTTATCAGGATGTTCTTCAACAACAGAAGCGGAAACTAGCTCTGAAAAAGATTCAGATAACACCTTGGTTATCTACTCGCCTAACCCTGAAGACCTTATCGAAGAAACAATCCCAGCCTTCGAAGAAAAATATGGTATTAAGGTTGACTTAGTACAAGCCAGCACTGGTGAATTGTTCAAAAAAGCTGAGGCTGAAAAAGAATCCCCTGTAGCCGATGTCATTTTCGGAGGCTCCTACGCCCTCTTCTCTTCTAACGAAAATCTTTTTGAACCTTATATTTCTCAAGAGAACGACCAGATAATCCCTGAATATCAAAATAAAACTGGATTCTACACGCCTTATACACTTGATGTCAGTGTCATCATTGCCAATTCAGCTCTTACAAAAGATATTAAAATTGAAGGCTACAATGATCTACTCAATCCTAAATTAAAAGGAAAAATCGCAACTGCTGATCCAAGTAATTCTTCTAGCGCCTTTGCTCAATTAACAAACATGCTTGTGGATCAAGGTGGCTATGAAAATGAGCAAGCTTGGACATATGTGAAAAATCTATTTAGCTTAGTAGACGGGAAAATTGCTTCTAGTTCTTCAAATGTCTACAAATCTGTCGCTGACGGAGAAATGGCTGTAGGACTTACCTATGAAGATCCTGCCTTGAAACTCTTAAACGATGGCGTTGATGTAAAAGTCATTTATCCAAAAGAAGGAACCGTCTTTTTGCCTGGTAACGTAGCTATTATCAAAAATGCCAAACACATGGAAAACGCTAAAAAATTTATCGATTTCCTTCTTTCCCAAGACATTCAGGATAAACTAGGAACTGAAACAACCATCAGACCCATTCGAAAAAATGCTAAAACCAATAAAAATATGAAATCAATGACAGAAATCAATATCGCCACTGAAGATTCCGAGTACGTCATCCAAAATAAATCAGCTATTCTTAAAAAGTATAATGATATTTTCACTAATATTCAATCGAAACAGTAAAAGAGGTTCACTATGAGTGAGATCAAAATTATTAACGCAAAAAAAATCTACCACGACATTCCTGTCATTGAGAATTTAAATGTTACGATTCCAAAAGGAAGTCTTTTCACCATTCTTGGACCTTCAGGTTGTGGAAAAACGACCCTTCTTCGAATGATTGCAGGCTTCAACAGTATTGAAGGCGGAGAATTTTACTTCGATGATACTAAAATCAATAATATAGAACCCAGCAAACGCAACATCGGCATGGTTTTCCAAAACTACGCTATTTTTCCACATTTGACTGTCCGAGATAATGTTGCTTTTGGTCTTAAACAAAAAAAGGTTCCAAAAGATGAATTAGTTCAACAAACTAATAAATATCTGGAACTAATGCAAATTGATCAATACGCAGATCGAAAGCCCGATAAGCTCAGTGGTGGACAACAACAACGTGTCGCCTTGGCACGTGCCTTAGCTGTTAATCCAAGTGTTCTCCTCATGGACGAGCCACTTAGTAACCTGGATGCGAAACTTCGCTTAGATATGCGCCAAGTTATTCGAGAAATTCAACACGAAGTGGGAATTACAACTGTATATGTGACCCACGACCAAGAAGAAGCGATGGCTATTTCAGACCAGATTGCTGTTATGAAAGACGGAATCATCCAACAAGTCGGACGACCAAAGGAACTCTATCATAAACCAGCTAATGAGTTTGTGGCAACCTTTATTGGACGCACAAATCTCATCCCAGCCAAACTAACAAAACGGAGCGACGGTGCTTATATCGTCTTTTCAGATGGCTATGCCCTCCCTATGCCAACTCTTGATCAGGCTAAGGAACAGGCTATTCTTGTAAGTATCCGTCCCGAAGAGTTTATCAAAGATGAATCTGGTGATATTGAAGGAATCATTTCAGATAGTGTTTATCTTGGACTCACCACTGAATATTTCGTAGAGACTGTATTTTCTTCAAAAATACAGGTGAGCGAAGAATCAACTTTTGAAGAAGATCTTCAAAAAGGGGATCGAATTCGTCTACGAATCAATACTCAAAAGTTAAATGTCTTTTCTGCAGATGGTTCCCAAAATCTTATTACAGGAGTTGGTTATGAAAGGTAAAAAACTAAATATTTGGACAGCCTCCTCGTTCTTCATCTTTCTTACCTATCTTATTTTTCTTGTTTATCCTATCGTTATTGTACTCAAGCAAGCACTCATACATGAAGGTAAATTCTCACTAGCTAATTTTGAGGATTTCTTTAGTAAATCCTATTACACTGAAACACTAGTAAACAGTTTTAACGTCTCCATTACTTCTACTGTAACTTCCCTAGTTTTAGGGACCTTATTAGCTTATCTCTTTTCTATATATGACTTCAAAGGAAAGAAAGTTTTACAGATATTGATTATCATTGCTTCCATGTCAGCTCCTTTCGTAGGGGCATACTCCTGGATTCTCTTGTTGGGACGAAATGGTGTCATCACTAAATTCTTGACCAATGCCCTTCATCTTCCAGCTATTGATATTTATGGCTTTAAAGGTATTGTACTTGTGTTTACACTTCAGCTATTCCCATTAGTTTTTCTATACGTGGCTGGAGCCATGAAAAGAATTGACCATTCTCTTCTTGAAGCCGCTGAAAGTATGGGGGTATTTGGATTCAAACGAATGATAACAGTTATTTTACCCCTTTTAGTTCCAACTTTACTTGCTGCTGCCCTACTCGTATTTATGAGGGCATTCTCCGACTTCGGAACTCCTATGTTAATTGGTGAAGGATATCGAACTTTCCCTGTTTTAATTTATAATCAATTCATTAGTGAGGTTGGCGGAAATTCTGCATTTGCATCTGCTTTAGCAATCATGGCGATTATCATTGCTTTAACAATCTTTCTTATTCAAAAATATATTTCCAATCGCTATAGTTTCAGCATGAATTCTCTCCATCCAATTGAGCCGAAAAAAACCACAAAAGGGAAAATGGCAGCAATTTATGCAACAGTTTACGGAATTGTCTTATTTTCTGTTCTACCTCAATTATTTTTGATTTATACCTCTTTCCTAAAAACATCAGGTATGGTATTTGTCAAAGGCTATTCTCTAAACAGTTACAAGATTGCCTTCAATCGCATGGGAGCTACTATTTTTAATACGATTCGCATTCCTTTGATTGCTTTGATTCTAGTTGTTTTATTTGCATCATTTATCTCCTACCTAGCTGTTAGAAAACGAAATTTGTTTACAAACTTAATTGATAGCCTTAGTATGGTACCTTATATCGTACCAGGAACAGTTCTCGGTATTGCCTTTATCTCTTCATTCAATACAGGTATCTTCGGAAGTGGCTTCCTTATGATTACAGGAACAGCCTTCATCTTGATTATCTCCTTATCTGTAAGAAGACTCCCTTATACAATCCGCTCATCTGTTGCTAGCTTACAACAAATAGCACCTAGTATTGAAGAAGCAGCTGAGAGTTTAGGAAGTAGCCGTCTCAATACTTTCAGTAACATCACTGTTCCAATGATGTTACCCGGTATTATTTCTGGAGCTATTCTATCATGGGTAACAATGATTTCAGAACTATCTACTTCTATCCTGCTATATAATGCCAAAACAAAAACTATGACCGTAGCAATCTATACAGAGGTTCTCAGAGGAAATTATGGTGTGGCAGCTGCTTTGTCAACTATCCTCACTGTCTTGACAGTTACTTCATTATTACTATTTATGAAAATTTCTAAAAACAATAGCATTACCCTCTAGTTTTTCTCCTAAAGACAGCCAAATTACTCATTGGCTGTTTTTTTATTTATACTCTATCATTCAATTAACTCTTCATAAATAATATAGATGCAAGATAGGGCTTTTTATGGTAGAATATAGGAAAGTGCTTTCTCAGAAGGAGGGAAAAATGAACAAACAAACCATCGCTGTTTTAGGGCCTGGTTCTTGGGGTACTGCTCTGTCACAAGTTTTAAATGACAATGGACATGAAGTACGTATCTGGGGAAATATTCCTGACCAAATTGACGAAATCAATACACAACATACCAACAAACGCTATTTTAAGGATACTGTATTAGACGAAAAGATTGTTGCCTACCATGATTTAGCAGAAGTCTTGAAGGGCGCTGACGCTGTTTTGTTCGTAGTTCCAACTAAGGTGACAAGATTGGTAGCTCAACAAGTGGCTGCTGTCTTGGACCATAAAGTGGTTATTATGCATGCTTCAAAAGGTCTCGAGCCAAATAGTCACAAACGTCTTTCAACCATTCTTGAAGAAGAAATCCCTGAAGAGTTCCGCAGTGAAATTGTGGTTGTATCTGGTCCTAGTCACGCAGAAGAAACAATTGTCCGTGATATCACCTTGATTACTGCTGCTTCTAAAGATTTAGAGACGGCTCAGTATGTTCAGACACTCTTTAGTAACCACTACTTCCGTCTTTATACCAATACAGATGTGATCGGAGTGGAAACAGCTGGTGCTCTTAAAAATATCATTGCTGTTGGTGCAGGGGCCCTCCATGGACTTGGCTTTGGAGATAATGCTAAGGCAGCGATTATCACGCGCGGGCTTGCGGAAATCACTCGTCTAGGAGTCAAACTTGGAGCAAATCCGCTGACTTATAGTGGTCTTTCTGGAGTTGGGGATTTAATCGTTACAGGAACCTCTGTCCACTCACGTAACTGGCGAGCAGGCGATGCTCTTGGGCGTGGTGAAGTCTTGGCAGATATCGAAGCAAATATGGGAATGGTCATCGAAGGAATTTCAACTACCAAAGCTGCTTACGAATTGGCGCAAGAGCTTGGAGTCTATATGCCTATTACCCAGGCTATTTACCAAGTTATTTATGAAAATGTTAATATTAAAGATGCTGTTTCTGAACTCATGAGTAACGAGTTCAAGGCAGAAAACGAGTGGTCATAATCACCGTTAGAAAGGAAGCTCATGAAGCAAAAAGTTAGAAAAGCTGTTATCCCTGCTGCGGGACTTGGAACTCGCTTCCTCCCGGCAACCAAAGCCTTGGCCAAAGAAATGTTGCCAATCGTAGATAAACCAACCATTCAATTCATCGTAGAGGAAGCTCTTAAGTCTGGAATTGAGGATATTCTTGTTGTAACAGGGAAGTCAAAACGTTCTATCGAAGACCACTTTGACTCAAACTTTGAACTAGAATATAACCTTAAGGAAAAAGGAAAAACAGATCTCTTAAAATTAGTTGATGAAACGACTGGCATGCGCCTTCACTTCATCCGTCAAACACACCCACGCGGACTTGGAGATGCCGTTTTACAAGCCAAAGCTTTCGTCGGGAATGAACCTTTTGTGGTGATGCTGGGAGATGACCTCATGGATATCACTGATGACAAGGCTGTCCCATTGACTAAGCAACTTATGAATGATTACGAAGAGACTCACGCTTCTACTATCGCCGTAATGCCTGTACCACACGAAGAAGTCTCTGCTTATGGTGTTATCGCACCTCAAGGTGAAGGAACAGATGGACTTTATAGCGTTGAAACCTTCGTTGAAAAACCAGCACCTGAGGACGCACCAAGTGATTTAGCAATCATCGGCCGTTACCTTCTCACACCTGAAATTTTCGGTATTCTTGAAAACCAAACGCCTGGTGCCGGAAATGAAATCCAGCTAACAGACGCTATCGATACCCTCAACAAAACTCAGCGTGTATTTGCTCGTGAATTCAAGGGGGCTCGTTATGATGTTGGAGACAAGTTTGGATTTATGAAGACTTCCATCGACTACGCACTTAGACATCCTCAAGTCAAAGATGACTTGAAAACTTATTTGATTAACCTTGGGAAAGAACTCTCAGGAGAAAAATAAGACCTTAAATCAGGTTGAAAATACCTGGTTTTTTTGTTGCCTAAAAACCTCCAAAGCTAGTCCAAGCCTAATTTCTTGCAATCATTGCTTTTATGGTATAATAATAATAAAAGTGAGGAAAGAAATGAAGAATAAATTATTATCTACGAAAGAAAAAAGACTGGCCTTACTACAGTCTCTAAAATCAAAACTAAAAAATATACATTTAGGTAAAAGTGGTCCTAAAAAATCTAAAAAGAAAAAGCAAACCAAAACGAATATTTGGACTATCTTTGCTAATATCTTACTGGGAATCAAGGCAACCTTTAATACCCTATTCATCATCGCCTTCCTTAGTGGACTTTTAGGTACTGGGGTTGTTTTCGGTTATGCAGTTTCCCTGTTTGATAAAGTAAGTGTCCCTCAAACAGAAGATTTGCTCAAGCAAGTGAACGATATTTCATCCATTTCTGAGATTCGCTATGCTGACGGTTCCATGATTGGCGCTATTGAAAGCGACCTCCTTCGGACCTCTATCGCATCAGATGCTATTTCAGAAAATCTCAAGCAAGCTATCGTTGCGACTGAAGATGAACATTTTGCGGAACATAATGGAGTCGTTCCTAAAGCAGTTATTCGTGCCAGTCTAGGAAACTTTATCGGACTTGGTTCTTCTAGTGGAGGTTCTACACTAACCCAGCAGCTCATCAAGCAGCAAGTGGTTGGGGATGCTCCTACACTAACCCGTAAAGCCACTGAAATCGTGGATGCCTTGGCCTTGGAGAGAGCAATGAGTAAGGACGAAATCTTGACAACTTATCTCAACGTTGCTCCATTTGGTCGTAATAATAAAGGGCAAAATATCGCAGGAGCTCAACAAGCAGCCAAGGGTATTTTCGGAGTTGACGCCAATCAGCTAACGATTCCTCAAGCAGCCTTTATAGCAGGATTGCCACAAAGTCCTATCTCCTACTCACCTTATGAATCTACTGGAGAAATGAAGAGCGAAGAGGATATGGAACTAGGTATCAAACGTTCCAAAGATGTCCTTTACAATATGTACAGAACTGGAGTCCTTAGTCAAGAAGACTACGAAACATATAAGGCATACGACATTAAGCAAGACTTCTTGCCAGCAGAAAATGTAAACATAACTGCTAAGGGCTATCTCTACTTTACTGCTCTCGATGAAGCAACTAACCTCATGTATGATTATTTGGTACAAAAAGATAATGTTTCTGCCCAAGAACTCAAGAACGAATCTATTCAAAAATCTTATCGTGAATTAGCTGAAAAAGAAATTCAAAATGGTGGTTACCGTATCACTACTACAATCGACAAAACAATCCATGCTGCCATGCAAGATGCTGTGGCAAATTATGGCTACCTTCTAAATGATAGTAGTGGTCAACCTGAAGTCGGAAATGTCTTAATGGATAATAAAACAGGAGCCATCATAGGATTTGTAGGAGGACGAGATTACCAAAGCAATCAAAATAATCACGCCTTTGACACAAAACGATCTCCAGCTTCGACTACCAAACCTATCCTAGCCTATGGTATTGCTATTGACCAAGGCTTGATGGGAAGTGCTAGCATCTTATCAAACTATCCAACGAACTTTGCCAACGGAACTCCGATTATGCACGTCAACAGTCCGGGGACAACAATGATAACTCTTAAGGAAGCTCTCAATTATTCCTGGAATATCCCAGCCTACTGGACTTATCGTATGCTTCGTGAAAAAGGAGTTGATGTCCGCTCCTACATGGAAAAAATGGGGTATGAAATCCCAGAATATGGTATTGAAAGTCTTCCTATGGGAGGAGGAATTGAAGTTACTGTAGCTCAACATACAAACGGATACCAAACACTAGCCAATAATGGTATTTACAATAAGAAATATATGATTTCAAAAATTGAAAAAAGTAGTGGCGAAGTGATCTATGAGCATAAAGACGAACCTGTTCAGGTCTACTCAAAAGCTACTGCAACCATTATGCAAAGTCTACTGAGAGATGTACTTTCATCCCGAATAACTACAAGTTTCCAAAGCGATCTTTATAGCATAAATTCCAGTCTAGCAGGTGCTGATTGGATTGGGAAAACTGGTACAACTAACGAGGAAGGTGATATGTGGCTCATGCTTTCAACGCCACGATTGACTCTTGGAGGCTGGGTTGGTCACGATGATAATAGTCCCCTAGCTAACGGCGCATACTTCCGTAATGCTAAGTACATGGCTAATCTGGTAAATGCTATTCAACAAGCTTCTCCTTCTGCTTGGGGAACTGAGCGTTTCAGTCTTGATTCGAGTGTCACCTCTTCTCAAGTCCTTAAGTCGACTGGACAGAAGCCTGGCAAGGTCACTATCAACGGCAAAGAGATTGACGTTACTGGAGAAATGGTAACAAGTTACTGGGCTAACCAAGCTGGTGCTCCAACTACTACCTACAAATTTGCCATCGGTGGAAGTGACTCTGATTACCAAAAAGCTTGGAATACGATTTTGGGAAGTCTACCAAAATCATCTAATTCCAACAATAATAACTCAAATAACAATAGCAATAATAACAATAATCAAAATAATAACAACAACAATAATAATAGCAACAACAGTAATAACGGTAATAATAACAATAATACTACCAGTGATAGCAACGACTCATCTTCAAATAGACTACAACGTTAACCTTTCTGTATGAATCAGTATCAAAAGAATATTTTTAAGGGAACCATTTACTCCCTCCTATCTGGATTAATATGGGGTATTTGTGGCATTTTAGGAGAATTCTTCTTTACGCATTATCAAGTATCATCCGGCTGGATTACTTCCATGCGACTAAGCCTTGCAGGTGGTTTCGTGCTCATCTTGTCTAGCTTTAAGTTTCGCTCACAGCTATTCGATATCTGGAGAAAGCGCAAAAACTACCTGCCTTTTCTGGCTTATGCCATCTTAGGAATATTCTCTGTTCAGTATTTCTTCTATCTCTGTGTAGAATACTCTAATGCGACAACGGCAACAATCCTACAATTTATCAGTCCTGTCTTCATTCTTATCTACAACCGTATCATCTACAAGAAAAAAGCTTCTAAAAAAGCGATTTTCTATGTTTTAACTGCAATGTTTGGGGTCTTTTTGATGGCTACCAAAGGCGATTTGTCTAAGCTATCCATCACTCCTATCGCCTTACTAACTGGACTTCTCAGTGCGCTGGGCGTCATGTTTAATGTCATTTTGCCCCAGCCATTTGCTCGAAAATATGGTTTTGTTCCCACTGTTGGTTGGGGAATGATGCTAGCTGGACTCTTTAGTAATTTTCTCTACCCTGTATATAGAATTAGCTTTCAGCTGGATTGGGTGAGCATCTTGATTTGTTTGACCATTGCCTTTTTGGGAACAGCTTTCGCCTTTTTCCTATCCATGAAGGCTGTCTCGCTCGTATCCCCATTGGTGGTGTCAGTGGTTAGTGCAAGTGAACCGCTATCCTCTGCTATTCTAAGCGTTCTGTTTCTAGGTCTGGTCTTGGATGGCTACCTGCTATTAGCTATGATTTTGATTATTATTCCCATGATCTTCTTATCCATCGAAGAATCAAAGGACAAACTGAAAGAATCTTCTTTTAACACTTAAGGCTTCAATTTTGAAGCCTTTTTTGGTAGAATAGTAAGCATTACAAAGAGTGAGGAGACATCTATGACTGCTACAAAAATGAATGCACAAGAAATTATCCAATTTATCGCCAATGCTGAGAAAAAGACAAGTGTAAAAGTGACCTTTGAGGGGCAGCTTACTGGATCTATCCCTGCTTCTGTTACCAAGCTTGGAAATGTTCTTTTTGGAGACTGGAAGGATATCGCACCTCTTCTTGAAGGACTAACAGAAAATAAAGATTATGTTGTTGAGCAAGACGCTCGCAACTCAGCTGTACCTCTTCTTGATAAACGCGACATCAATGCTCGTATCGAACCAGGGGCTATCATCCGTGACCAGGTTGAGATTGGCGACAACGCTGTTATCATGATGGGAGCTGTAATCAATATTGGTGCTGAAATCGGTGCTGGTACTATGATTGACATGGGTGCTATTCTAGGTGGACGTGCTATTGTCGGTAAAAATAGTCACGTAGGTGCTGGTGCTGTTCTTGCAGGTGTTATCGAACCAGCTAGTGCAGAGCCTGTCCGTGTCGGTGATAATGTACTCATCGGTGCTAACGCTGTGGTTATCGAAGGTGTTCAAATCGGTAGCGGTTCTGTTGTCGCTGCAGGTGCCATCGTCACTCAAGATGTTCCAGAAAATGTTGTGGTAGCTGGTGTTCCAGCTCGTGTTATCAAAGAAATCGATAGCCAAACCCAACAAAAAACAGCGCTAGAGGATGCACTTCGTACCTTGTAATTAGTAACAGAGGCGGAAACTTTTCCAGCCTCTTTATCGTTTCATATAGAAGGAAATTAGATATGTTAGATTTGATTCAGACTCGACGCGACCTTCACCAAATTCCTGAGATTGGTTTAGAAGAATTCAAGACTCAAGCTTATTTGCTCAATGTCATCGAGAAATTAACAGCTGGTAAGGATTTTGTTCAGATTCGTACTTGGCGAACAGGTATTTTAGTTTATTTACAGGGAAGTCAGCCAGAACGTACCATCGGTTGGCGGACAGATATCGACGGACTCCCAATCGTTGAACAAACAGGTCTTGCCTTTGCCTCTCAGCACCCAGACCGTATGCATGCTTGTGGGCACGACTTTCACATGACCATTGCCCTAGGAAGTCTCGAACGTGCTCTAGAAAACCAACCTAAAAACAATCTCCTCTTTCTCTTCCAACCTGCCGAGGAAAATGAAGCAGGTGGCATGCTCATGTATGAAGATGGGGCCTTTGGCGACTGGTTGCCTGACCAATTCTATGGGCTTCATGTTCGTCCAGACCTAAAAGTTGGTCAGATTGCGACCAATACCCATACACTCTTTGCAGGAACTTGCGAAGTCAAGATTCGTTTCAAGGGTAAAGGTGGTCACGCTGCCTTTCCACATCAAGCAAACGATGCTCTGGTTGCAGCTAGCTATTTTATCACTCAAGTTCAGTCGGTTGTCAGCCGTAATGTCGATCCTATCGAGGGAGCTGTCGTCACTTTCGGTGTCTTTCAAGCTGGAACAACCAATAATGTCATCGCTGATACAGCTTTCTTGCATGGAACCATTCGAGCTCTCACACATAGCATGAGCCTCTTAGTTCAAAAACGTATCAAAGCCATCGCTGAAGGTGTCGCAGCTGCTTTTGATATGGATGTGGAAGTTGAACTCAAGCAGGGAGGTTACCTACCTGTCGAAAACAACCCTGAATTAGCCCAGGAGTTGATGACCTTCTTTGATGAAAAAGATGGAATTGAACTAATCGATATCGACCCTGCCATGACAGGAGAAGACTTTGGTTATCTTCTCTCCAAGGTTCCCGGTGTCATGTTCTGGCTTGGAATTGATAGTCCCTATGCCCTTCATCATCCAAAGATGAGTCCTAATGAAGAAGCTCTGACAATTGGAGTCGAGGCTGTATCAAGCTTTTTAGCAAAGAAAGCTGCGGAGTAAACAATGAAAAAAGCCCTACGCAAGCAGGTCTTGCAAGAACTCAAATCTCTATCAGCCGAAGGAAAGGAAGTCATGGACGCTTGGTTGAATGAGCAACTACTTCTACATCCCTTCTACAAGGAAGCAAAAACCATCGCTACTTACCTGTCTTTCCCTCATGAATTTCAGACAGCTAGACTCATTGAACAGGCTCAAAAAGATGGGAAGACTATCCTCATTCCCAAAACCTATCCACATGGAAAAATGGACTTTGTCGTCTATAAACCAGAACAACTTGAGAGAAATTCTTTTGGACTTCTTGAACCTCAAGGAGACTTCACAATCCTTGAACCCTCTCAGATTGACCTGATTCATGTACCTTGTTTGGCTTTCAATCCTTCAAGATATAGGGTTGGCTACGGTGGTGGCTACTACGACCGCTACTTGGAGCATTTCCCAGGTCATACTATTAGTACGCTTTATCCTTGTCAGATTCAGAACTTCCATCCTGATCTACACGATATTCCCGTTAAGGAGGTACTCATCTATGAAAGAAATTTTTGATCGTCGGTATCCTGTCACGAGCTTCTTTCTACTCGTGACAACCCTGGTTTTTATACTCATGTTTCTAACCAGTGGTTTCAACTATACCAGCGCAGCCACCTTGTATAAATTCGGAGCTGTGTATCCCCCTGCTATCAAGGCCATGCCTGAACAAATCTGGCGCTTATTCTCCGCAACCTTTGTCCACATTGGCTTGCAGCACTTTTTAGTCAATATGCTATCCCTCTACTTTTTGGGACGTCAGATGGAGCAAATCTTTGGCTCCAAACAGTTTTTCTTTATCTACCTTCTATCAGGTATGATGGGAAATCTCTTTGTCCTAGTTTTTAGTCCCAATGCTATTACTGCAGGTGCTTCAACTGCCCTCTACGGTATGTTTGCCTCTATTGTTGTTCTCCGATATGCTTCACGCAATCCCTATCTCCAACAACTTGGTCAATCCTACCTCTCCCTCTTAGTGATTAACCTAGTGGGTAGTATTTTAATGCCTGGTATCAGCCTTGCTGGGCATGTCGGGGGTGCTGTCGGCGGTGCATTACTGGCTATCGTCTTCCCAGTTCGAGGAGAACGAAAGATTTACAGCCCAGGCCAACGTGGTCTTGCAACCCTAGCTTTTATTGCTTTATCAGCTCTACTACTTTTTATCGGACTATTCTAAGAACAAGAAAAACCATTGGAAGTTCTCAAATTGAGAAGTTCATTTCCAATGGTTTTTTTGAATCTATTTGAAAAGTAGCTTAAAATCCATTATTGTCACTGAGTTCTTTGAACCAGTGGCCTGATTTTTTCAAGCGGCGTTCTTGTGTTTCTAAGTCAAGCTCGACCAAACCATAGCGGTTTTTATAGCTGTTGAGCCATGACCAGCAGTCGATAAAGGTCCAAATCAAGTAGCCTTTACAGTTAGCGCCATCTTCAATGGCACGATGAAGCTCACGAAGGTGACCTTTGACAAAGTCAATACGATAATCATCCTGAATCATTCCATTTTCGCGGAATTTATCTTCACCTTCAACGCCCATCCCATTCTCTGTCAACATCCACTCGATATTGCCATAGTTTTCCTTGATGTTTTGGGCAATGTCATAAATTCCTTGCTCGTAGATTTCCCAACCACGGTGCGGATTGATCTTACGACCAGGCATGACATAAGGTTCATAGAAATGTTCTGGCAAGAGTGGACTATCAGGATGCTTAGCAAAACGTGGCGCCATGACACGCAAGGGTTGATAGTAGTTAACTCCAAGGAAATCTACTGTGTGCTCACGAATAAGCTCCAACTCTTCTGCTGTAGAATCTGGCAACAAATCATGATCAGCTAAAATTTCCACCAATTCTTCTGGATAAGTTCCCAAAACTGACGGATCTAGGAAAGATTGTGCTTGGAAGAGGTCAGCAATGCGAGCAGCTTTGACATCGGCAGGATGCTGACTACGTGGATAAGCGGGTGTCAAGTTGAGGACAATTCCAATCTTAGAATCAGGCAACATCTCGTGACAAGCCTTCACCGCAAGAGTGCTGGCCAGTTGAGTGTTATAGGCTACCTGAACCGCAGCTTTGGCATCTACCTTATGAGGATAATGGGCATCATAGAAATAGCCAAACTCTACAGGAACGATAGGCTCATTGAAGGTAATCCATTGGTCTACCAAGTCTCCATAAGTTTCAAAACAGAAACGCGCATAGTCTTCATAAGCCTTGATGGTCGCCTTATTTTCCCAACCATCGCCATCTTCTTGAAGGGCAAAAGGCAGGTCAAAGTGATAGAGATTGACTAAAAGACGAATACCCTTAGCCTTAATAGCTTCAAAGACCTGACGGTAAAAAGCCACACCTTGAGGATTGACCTCTCCACGTCCTTGTGGGAAAATACGAGACCACTGGATAGAGGTCCGAAAGGCTGTATGCCCTGTTTCTAACAATAATTCGATATCTTTTTCCCAGTTTTCATAGAAGGTCGATGTCTTGTCTGGTCCAATCCCATTGTAGTAGCGATTTGGTTCCACTTGAAACCAATAATCCCAGAGATTATATCCCTTTCCGTCACCAGGAACTCGCCCTTCTGTCTGTGGCCCAGAAGTTGAGGAACCCCAGACAAAATCCTTTG
>CABPWC010000018.1 GCA_902461025.1 uncultured Streptococcus sp. | reverse complement strand
CTTCAAGGACGATTTTTGTTTTTCTTTCGTCATTTTTGTAGACGACAAGTGCATTATTAATCTCAGGTAGTTTTTCCCCTGCTGCAAACATGACGTCTACAACGGGACCGATAACCTGAGCAATTTTACCTGAACTCATCTACTTCTCCTATTCTGTATAAGATACTATCGGTTCCTAGTATGACTAGGTCCTAAGTTCATTTCTCTGAGCAATATTGCTTTATTCTAAAGCACTAGCTCCTGCTACGATTTCTGTAATTTCTTGTGTAATCGCCGCCTGTCTGGCACGGTTATACTGGATAGTCAAATCATTGATAACTTTTTTAGCATTATCTGTAGCTGTTTGCATAGCCGTCATCCCTGCCGCATTTTCAGCTGTCTTGGCATCAATTATAGCACCGTAAATCATACTTTCTGCAAACTGTGGCAATAGTTGATCCAAGATTTCTTCACGACTTGTTTCAAGCTCAAAGGTCAAGCTATAGTTATCATCTGCTTCATTTGGGTCTAAGTCGACAATTGGAAGCATCTGCTCCACACGCATTTGACTTGTCAGTGTATTCACGTGGTGGTTGTAACAAACATAGAGCTCATCGAAAAGTTCATTTTGATACATTTCAATGGTTTTTGAAATAATCTTATGAACTTCATCGAAGCTTGGTTGACTGGCTAGACCACGCAATTCATAAATTGGCTGAATACCACGAGCTTTAAAGAAGTCTGCTCCCATACCACCGATACAGATGACTTCAAAATCATCACCTGAAGGATGATATTCTTGTTGCAGTTCCATGACAGCCTTCAAGATTGAAGAGTTATAGCCTCCAACAAGACCACGGTCAGATGTAATGACGATATAGCCTGTTTTTTTGACAGGGCGACTAATCAACATTGGATTTGTTGATCCGCCAGCACCATCTCCGTGAAGGATGTCTGTAAGGAGTTTACGGACTTTTTGAGCATAAATCTGGAAGTTGCGTGCAGCTTCTTCAGAACGACCTAACTTAGCTGCAGAAACCATCTGCATGGCGTTAGTAATTTGACTAGTATTTTTCGTTGAGGCGATTTTTGTTTTAATATCATTTAGAGATACTGCCATCTGACACCTCTATTCTTATTGGAAGCTGGATTGGTTGAGAAACTCAGTAATCGCAGCATCCAAGACTGCTTCTTCTGGCAAGTCTTTTGTTTCACGAATAGTTTCCAAAATCTCTGGATGTTGCGCATCAAAGAAGGCATGGAATTCTTCCTCAAAACGAACAATATCATCAACTGATATAGTATCCAAGAATCCATGAGTCAAGGCATACAGGATGGTTACTTGTTTCTCAACAGGTAAAGGTTTATGAACTGGTTGTTTCAATACTTCTACAGTACGACGACCACGGTTCAATTTAGCCTGTGTAGCTGCATCCAAGTCTGAACCAAATTTAGTGAAGGCTTCCAACTCTCGGTATGAAGCAAGGTCGATACGAAGAGTACCAGCAACCTTCTTCATGGCTTTAATCTGAGCAGAACCACCAACACGAGATACAGAAGAACCCGCGTCAATAGCTGGACGAATACCCGCATTAAAGAGGCTATCACTTAGGAAGATTTGTCCATCCGTAATAGAGATTACGTTTGTCGCGATATAGGCTGAGATATCTCCTGCTTGGGTCTCGATAAATGGAAGAGCCGTGATAGATCCTCCGCCAAGTTCATCTGAAACTTTAGCAGAACGCTCAAGTAGACGGCTGTGTAGGTAGAAGACATCCCCTGGGAAGGCCTCACGACCTGGTGGACGACGGAGCAAGAGAGAAAGTTCACGATAAGCTACCGCTTGTTTAGATAGGTCATCATAAACGATCAACACATGCTTCCCTTGGTACATGAACTCTTCTGCCATAGCAACCCCTGCATAAGGAGCAAGGAAGAGCAAGGGAGAAGGTTGTGAAGCTGATGCTGTCACAACGATTGTGTAATCCAAGGCACCGTACTGACGAAGTGTCTCCACTTGTGTACGAACTGTTGATTCTTTTTGTCCAATCGCTACATAGATACAAATCATATCTTGACCTTTTTGGTTCAAGATAGCGTCAATAGCGATAGTTGTCTTCCCTGTTTGACGGTCACCTATGATCAACTCACGTTGGCCACGACCGATTGGAACAAGGGCGTCAATAGCTTTCAAACCTGTTTGCAATGGTTCTGATACAGACTTACGTTGCATGACACCAGGAGCTGGGGCTTCAACTGGGCGAGTCTTATCTGTGTTGATTGGACCCAAACCGTCTACTGGACGACCAAGGGGATCGACAACACGTCCAATCAAGCTATCACCAACTGGAACTTCCATGATCTTCCCTGTACGACGAATTGTATCGCCTTCACGGATATCTGTAAAGTCCCCAAGGATGATAATACCGACATCTGTTGATTCCAAGTTTTGCGCCATACCATAAGAGCCATTTTCAAAAATCAACAGCTCACCACTCATGGCATTTTCGAGACCATGAGCACGGGCAATCCCGTCACCGATATAGGTTACAACACCTGTTTCAGTCACATCAAAATTGGGTTTGAAATTTTCAATTTGTTGCTTAATTAAAGCGCTGATTTCTTGTGCGTTAATTGCCAAAAGAACACCACTTTCTATTTCAAATTTTCCTTAACAACTTTAAGTTGTTGTTTAATACTCACATCAATTGTCTTGTGATTGGCAAAAATAACAAAACCACCGATTAAACTATCGTCAATTTTTTCCTTAATGCTACGAACTTTTAGAGACATCTTTTTCTCGATTAGAGGAATTAGTCGTTCTTTCTGTTCACCAGTCAAAGGATGTGCAGACAAAATAGTCACTTCAAAACGATTGGTTTCTTTTTCAAGACGATTCAAGCAATCTACAATCACATCATAAAACAGGTTTGATCTGTGATTGTAAAGTAGAACCTCGATAAAGTTTTGCACTAAAGGTGACACAGAGTCCTGGAAAAAACGAACCGTTTTTTCCTTATCCGACTCATCTACTGCCACCTGAGCTAAAAAAGAAGGTAAGCCTGTTTCTTCAGCTACTTGCTTGATTTGAGACAAGTCTGAAAAAATAGAGTCTTCTTCTCCTTTTTCAATCACCAATTGGACAAAAGGCATGCTGTATTTTTCAATTACCTTTAGAGTCTTTTTGTCCATTAAGCTTCTCCTAGCTGATCGATATACTGATCAATGAGTTCTTTATGGGCCTGACTGTCAAGGTTTTTAGAGAGAATTTTCTCAGCTAGACTGATTGTCAAGTCTGCCACATCTCCCTTAACACTTTGTAAAGCCTCAGCTTTATTTTGAGCAATTTCTTGGTTGGCTTTTTCTTTTAAGCGCCCTGCTTCAAGTTTAGCTTCGGCTAAAATATCGGCTCTACTTTTCTCAGCAGTTCCCTTTGCATTCTCGATAATCGTTTTAGCTTCGGTACGGCTACCTGCTAACTCAGCTTCACGTTTGCTAGCTAGTTCCTCAGCCTTTTTACGGGCTTCCTCGGCACCATCAATATCTGAAGAAATCTTTCCAGCACGTTCATCTAAGACACTGGTAATATTTCCCCAAGCATATTTCTTCACTAAAAAGATCAATAAAAGGAAGGAACCAGCGATAAGAATAAAGTCACCGATAATGGTACTAATAGTTAAATCCATCTTCTAATCCTCCTCTACTTACTCTTCCCCTTCATTTATTTTTTTACCAATGTACATAGATGACAACATGGTAAATACATAAGCCTGAATACATGAAATGAAAATTGAAAAGGCTGTCCATAACATGTTTGCGATAAAGGCAAAAGGATACCAATACAAAGCATTTTGTGACAAGGTCAATAGCAATCCAGCTAAGACCTCACCGGCAAAAATATTTCCGTAGATCCGAATCGCCAAGGAAGCAAAATTGGTGAACTCTTCTAAAATGTTCATCGGAGTCATAAAGCCAGGTGTAACAAATGCTCTCAAATATTCTTTAACGCCTCTACGACGAACTCCTTCTACATGGGCGATCAAAGTGATCAATAATGAGAGGGATAAATCGTATCCAAGGTTAGCTGTTGGGGAAGTCCACAAGTTATAACCGTTTGTTGTTTGTACTTTTGCCATTAAGCCAATATTGTTGGCAACCAAGATAAACAGAAATAGAGAAAACAGAAACAAGGAATAATCCTTAATGTATGATTCTCCAATGTTTGGTTTGGTAAAACCAATCACAAAGTCATAAATCATCTCAAGAGCATTTTGTTTGCCCTTTGGACGGATGGTCATTTCACGACTTGCCCAGTAGACAAAGGCAAAAACCATCAAAACAGTTACAAGAGACATGGCAAGCAGGGTCAAATCAAAGGATATTGGTCCAATATTAACGGTTGGATTCAAACTTTCTTCCATGGTTTGACACCTCCATTTCTAAATAGAGTTGTCTATTTAATGACAAATGACATCGCCAAGGTTACAAAGAATGTTCCTTCGATAAAGGCAATCCCCATGATCATCAAACTACGCAATTGTGGGATGATATCTGGTTGGCGTGCTGCAGATTTGAACAAACCGTTCATCAAAAATCCTTCTGCAAGAGATACACCCATACAGGCAAGACAAAGTCCGAAAAATGTTAAATTCATGACGAATTCTCCTTTTTTAAATTAAATTTACCTCCCTAGTTTAGTCCTAAAATTTGCTTTTGTCAACTTTTTACTAGGAATGGAAGCGTTTTGAATCATTTATTTCCAATTTTACGATTTTCAAGACAATTATATAGAAAATTTTATTCCCTTTTCACGAACCTTTCACGAACCTTTTACTATCTTTCTATGTTTTCTGAAAACAAAAATCCGAGTTTTACAACTCGGATGTATCATTTTTTATCTGAAATAAATTGAGTGATGATTTTGACAAGCTGGATTAAATGCAGCTTTACAAAATGGACAAGTTCCCTTCTCGGTATACTCGACATACGTTAGTGTATTCCCGCAGGATCCACATAAGATGGGGCTATCCTCTTTCAGATTTAAAGGATAAGGACAAAATGTATGTGCTTCTATAGCATTGTGACACTGATAACAGGCGTAGTATTTCTTACAATCATAGCACTGAAGTGCTACGATATCTTTGTCACTATGGTAATGAACACATCTGCTTTCATCATCAACTAGTAAGCCCTGAGCTTGAATCATTATCTAATCCTTTTCTAGGCACGAACTGTGACGCTTGTCCCATCTTCTTTGTATAGATTAATCAGACCTTCTTTCAAAGCACGTACCATATCGCCAGCTTGTACTGGTTGAGGAACCTTGATGGTCAAAAGTTCCATTGGGTTTGGTGCACGGTCGATTTTATTTCCTTTAGCATCATGAAGGTCTTCAATATAAGTTTCAAAATGACGGAAACCTGGACCATAGAATTCAACTTGGTCACCTTCATTGATAACGTTACGTTGGCGAATAGTTGCTGTCTGAGTCGCATCATCATAAGCTACTACTTCAGCAACAAACTTGTATTCTGGAATCTTACGACGAGCGCCAAACAGTTGTTCGTTTTCAGATGGAGTGCCATAGTAGAATCCTGTAGCCAATTCACGTTGGGCAACCTTCCACATTTCATCAATCAAGTCTTGCTTAATAGCTTCAAACTTTTCAGGACTCTCAAGATAGGCATCAACAGCAGCCTTGTAGCAGTTGGTTACTGTTGATACGTAGTGAATAGACTTCATACGACCTTCAATTTTTAGACTGTCCACACCATTTTCAATCATATCTGGGATATGGTCAATCATCGACATATCAACCGCAGACATAGAGAATTCTTCAGGAATTTCTCCCTTGAGACTCTTACGTTCTTTGCCAAACGGCATATCGTAAAGGTCGTATTTCCAACGGCAAGATTGTGAACATCCACCACGGTTGGCATCACGCATGCTCATATGGTTTGATAGAGTACAACGACCAGAGTATGAGATACACATAGCTCCATGGACAAAGGCTTCAATCTCAACGTCTGTACGTTTGCGAATCTCTGCCAATTCTTCCATAGAAACCTCACGCGCCAAAACGACACGCGTCAAACCAAGTTCTTTCCAAAATTCTAGTGTTTCATAGTTGGTTGCACTAGCTTGTGTTGACAGGTGGATTTCAAGTCCTGGTGCTTCCGTTGCTGCAATCATAATCAAGGCTGGATCTGATACGATAACCGCTGCAATACCGATGTCACGTAGTTTACGGAACCATTCTCCAGCGCCTTCCTCATTTCCTTCGTGCATAACCATATTGGCTGCTACATACACTTTAGCTCCATATTTAGCCGCAAATTTAACTCCTTCTTCCATCTGTTCGAAAGTGAAGTTTCCCGCACGGCTACGAAGACCATAGGCCTGACCACCGATAAAGACAGCATCTGCTCCGTATTGAACAGCTACTTTCAGTTTTTCTAGTGTTCCTGCAGGTGATAGAACCTCAGGACGTTTCAAAGTTTTTGTCATGTTTTCTCCTATTTACAATATAAAAGTTTGACACTAATCTTTACCATTTTATAGCAAAAAGGTTTTAAAATCAAGTTTTGATTGATTGTTTAGACAATTTTAATTTTCTTCTAAAGTTCAAATTCATCGAACTGTTTCCAGTTTCCAAGAACTCCAGCCTTTGAAACGAATGGCTCCTTTTTTATCCGTTTTGTAAATCGAATTCCCATATTCATGGTTGTTCTCCCCATTTTTTTCTTTAAATTTTTTCTTCTTGTCTACAGAAACGACAGTGATTTTAGGCTGAAAGATTTCGAAGACTTCGACATCTGTCTTTTTCTTCGATGCTTGCTGATGAGTTAGCACTACATCTGCTTGGATTTTTGGATAAGACTTGTTTAAGAACTTCTCCTCTATATTTCCAGTGACTAGAAAAGTTTGATTTAGTAGTTTTCCATACATGGCTATTGAGGTTTTACTATCACTGTTTTGATTTTCGATTACTTCTAAACTACTCCCAAAAATATATAACTGCTCTCCTGTTTTAATAGGACGTACTTTCAAGTTACTTTCCTTTAATTTATCCATAAATTCTCTTTTAGATAGAGTTTCTTCAGTTACTAGAATCTCTCCAAGATTGAAGGCTTTACTAATTTCTAGTAGATGGTCTAGCTGCTTAGGTTCACTATCCGTTAAAACAAGCTGATCAATCTTTGCCACTCCTCGACTTTTCAGATAGGGAATTAAACTCCGTTTGGCAATGCTCGAGGTGACTTTCTCCTGCCAAGCTTCTTTTTTCTCAACTGCTAACTTTTCACCGACATCCAGTAATATTGTCTTTCCTGTCATGTCTCTTAGGAAAATGCTCCGTCCCTGCTCCATGTCTAGGACTGTGATTTCATTTTCCAGTGGATGTTTGGTTACTAAGAAAAGGGAAACGATAAATAGGATAAGCAAAGGTGCTTTCTTCAAATTTTTACGATAGTCATAGACTATAGCCAAAGAAATTAAAAGAAACACCAGAACCCAAAGACTCGGTTGACCAAAAATAAAGGGCCTAGTAGATAGCTGAGATACATAGCGTATGATGTTCTCTAGCCATTCAAAGAGAAAGTTAAACTGGGTAATAGGATATATCCATGACAGACAGAAGAGTATTGATAAAAGTGGTAGCAAGACCATATCAAATAAAAAAGAAAAAACAAAGGTTAAGAGTATGGACCAAGGTTGAAATTCAGAAAAATAGAATGATAAAATCGGCAGAATTCCTAAGGAAATAATGAAACTTTCTCTCACCAGACCTTTTATTCCTGCTGCTACTTCTTCACCAGTCATGGTCAGGATAAAGGCATAGGCACAGGAGAGCACTCCACCAGCAGTTAGGAAGAAATTCGGCATGATAAGAAATAGAATAAGAATCGTCAAAGCAAAATTATCCAGTCCCTTGAAGCCATGTTGAGCCAAAAGTTTTTGTAACAGACTTCTAATAACAGAAGCTGAGAACCCTGTCAAACCTGCATAGACCAAAGAAAAAGTATAGGCAAGCCATTTGAACTTCTCTTGCGTCAAACCCAATCGTAAGAGTGACTTTTTAAAAGCATTCATGAAGAAACCAACCTGCATCCCTGACAAAGCAAAAAGGTGAATAATCCCTAGACTGGAATAGAGTTCATTCATTTCCTCAAAATCTGTATCCAAGTGCCCTAATAAAAGACCTGTCATATAATTACGCATGGGGTCAGGAAATTTCCTTTTTATCCAGACAACTGCTTTTCTCCGCAAGCTGGATAGATTTTCTCCTATATCCCAGCTGGATATTTTCTTTAATTCGACAATTTCCGATATAGTTAAGGTCTGATAAATCCCCTGTATTTTGAGATAGTTTCGATAATCAAATCCAGCAAAATTATTTGCTCCCTGAGGAATAGCTAGCTTTCCTTTTACTACAATCTCATGCAGTTCAGATAACTCTTTAAACCTTTCCTTTTCAGCCTCTAACTGGAATTTATAATGGACCTGAAAAATTCTGCCATCAGCCTTCCCACGAAAGGATAAACTATCTCCATTGATCTTGATAGTATCAGGCAAGATTCGTACCGTATTAACGGAGTCAACAAGATGTTGGCTAGCTTCTTCTTGTTGCCATTTTTGAAATATAAACCAGCTTCCAAAAAGACCACAAACAAATAGAACCTTGACCACAGTCTTCCATGAAAATTGAAAAAAGAGGCAAAGCAGTAAAAAGACAAAGCCCAAAAGTGCTAAAAAGCTTGCTGAAAAGATAGCATAGTAGAGCCAAAGCAGGAGAAAACTGAGATAGATTTTGGGGATGGGAAATCGACTAATCCACTGTGACATATTCTTTTAACTTTTCTATCGTTTTTGCACCAATACCAGAAACCTTTTTGAGCTCATCAACTGACTTAAACTTACCGTTGGACTCACGATGGTCGATGATATCCTGAGCACGTTTGGCTCCCAACCCCTTGACTTGTTTCAGCTCCTCTAAACTGGCTTTATTGAGATTGACTTTCTTGTTTTCTTTGGTGTTGGAAGCATTTGAATGTGCCTCTTGGTTGGTAGCTTCTTCCTTAGTCGGAACATAAACAAGTGCTTCGTCACTAATTCTCTGGGCAAGATTGATAGACTTACTATCAGCATTATCTGTCAAGCCACCCGCTTTTTGGACAGCATCGTTGATACGACTTCCAACTGGCAAATCATAGATTCCAGGTGATTTGACCGCACCTTTTACATCAACAGTAATCAGATCTTGCTCCACCACTTCTTCCTTCTGATTTTTATCTTCCTTTTCCTCCGTCGAATCCTTTGAAACAGTTGTAACTTCTGTTTGCAAATTGCTTTCCTTAGCCGGTGTTTGAGCGACTGGCTTTAAGAGGAAAAATCCGCCTAAGACCAAGCCCAAACTAGCACAGATAACAATGATTTTATATTCTTTGATTTTCTCAATAAGTTCTTCCATATTTTCTCCTCTCTTAGCTTATTCGTAAGAGAAAGAAAAAACAGCTGAAAAATCTTTTTCAACTGCTTACTTATTTGCAAAATAATCTTCCTTGGTCAAAACATAATGGACATCTGTTACGAATCTTCCAGGTTCACTTTTATCCATTCTAGCATATGGTTCTTCGTGAGAGAAACGCATTCCTGATTTCTCCATGACCTTTCCTGATGCGGGATTATCCTTATCATGAAAGGCATCTAACTTATTCATTCCTATCTTTTCAAAAGCCAGTTCAATTACAGCTCGATTGGCTTCAGTTGTCAAACCTTGATTCCAATATTTTTGATTGATAATATACCCAATGGCTGCCTTCTTAAGAACAGTATCGATCTTGTGCAGGTCAATGGTTCCGATAAACTCTCCTGTACTTTTTAATTCAATTCCCCATCGACCCAATGGATTGGCTAGATAAAACTGGGCAATGTTATTCTTTGTTTCCTCTAGACTTTGATTGGTTGGAAAAGTGTAGCGCGTAGTTTCTTTATCTGAAGCATACTCAAACATGGCTTCTGCATCATCAAGTGTTACAGGTCTAAGTACTAAGCGCTCTGTTTCGATAACGAGATGCTTAGCTAGTTTAATAAATAGTGATTCCATGATTTCACCTCCTAAAATAGGTTGGTAAAAGAATAACATAAAAGAAATAGGTTTACAAGTTTTTCTTGCAATTTATAGCGGTTTCATATAAAATAAAAACATCACAAGAAAAGACTGGGTTCTTCCTGTGATGATTTCGTATAAGAACCTAGATGTTAAATAAGGAGCTAATCTCTATGTTAATTGGAATTCCAAAGGAAATTAAAAACAATGAAAATCGTGTTGCTTTGACACCTGCTGGTGTACAGAGTCTTGTCGGTCGTGGACACCGAGTCCTCATTGAAACAAATGCAGGACTTGGATCTGGTTTTGCTGATGCTGACTATGAAAAGCAAGGAGCTGAGATTGTCGCAACTGCTGCTGAAGCCTGGGCTGCAGAGTTAGTTGTTAAAGTCAAGGAACCCCTTGCTAGTGAGTACCAGTTCTTGCGTGAAGACTTGCTTCTCTTCACCTACTTGCACATGGCCGCAGCCCCAGAATTAGCGGATGCTATGCTTGTAGCGAAAACAACTGGTGTTGCTTATGAAACTGTACGCAATACTGAAGGTCAACTTCCTCTATTGGTTCCAATGAGTGAGGTTGCAGGTCGTATGGCTGTCCAAATCGGAGCTCACTTCTTGACGAAACAAGCTGGTGGCTCTGGAGTTCTTTTAGGTGGTGTCCCAGGTGTACCAAAAGGAAAAGTAACCATTATCGGTGGTGGTGTCGTTGGTACACACGCAGCACGTATCGCTCTTGGTCTAGGAGCTCAAGTAACTATTCTTGATATCAGTGCTAAACGTCTCTCTGAACTTGAAGATGTCTTTGGTCACCAAATCCAAACACTCATGTCTAACCCATTTAATATCGAAGCAAGTGTGCGTGAAGCAGACGTTGTTATCGGTGCAGTATTGATTCCTGGTGCTAAAGCTCCAAAATTAGTGACAGATGACATGGTTCAACAAATGCGTCCTGGTTCTGTCATCGTAGACGTTGCAGTAGACCAAGGTGGTGTTATTGCAACAGCAGACCGTGTGACAACCCATGATGAGCCTGTCTATGAAAAACACGGTGTTCTCCACTATGCAGTTGCTAACATTCCTGGAGCAGTTGCACGTACTTCTACTATCGCCCTTACAAATGTGACCCTTCCATATATCGAAGCCTTGGCAGGAAAAGGATTTAAGAAAGCAATCCTTGAAGATACTGGTTTACGTGAAGGTGTAACAACTTATCAAGGTCAACTCACAAGTCAACCAGTTGCTGAAGGTTTAGAACGTGACTTCACACCTATCAGTGAGCTTGTTTAATAAGAAATTCAGATAAAAAAAGAGCAGTTTTTCAACTGTTCTTTTTCTTTATTCTGTTTCCTCTTGATTCTCTTCAGCTTTGACAGGTCGAGGTTCATAGGCTCTAATAATCTGAGCAACGACTGGATGGCGAACCACATCCTTGGCTGAAAAATGAACGAAGTCAATCTGGTGAATGTTCTTAAGTTTTTCCTGGGCATCAATCAAACCTGACTTGACATTACGCGGCAGGTCAATCTGGCTAATATCGCCATTAACAATCATTTTTGAATTGAATCCAAGACGTGTCAAGAACATCTTCATTTGCATGATGGTTGTATTTTGCGCTTCATCCAAAATAACAAAGGCATCATCCAAGGTACGTCCACGCATATAGGCCAAAGGCGCAATCTCAATAATTTCTCGCTCCATGAGACGAGTTGTTTGGTCCTTCCCAAGAATTTGGTACAAGGCATCATAGACTGGTCGAAGATAAGGATCTACCTTTTCTTTCAAATCACCAGGTAGAAATCCTAGGCTTTCTCCAGCTTCTACTGCTGGGCGAGTCAGGATGATACGCTTAACTTGACCACGCTTGAGAGCTGTCACTGCCAAAGTCACTGCTAGGAAGGTCTTACCTGTACCTGCTGGACCAATCCCGAAGGTCACATCATGGTTCTTAACACTATCTACATAGAGTTTTTGACCCAGTGTCTTTACACGTATCGGCTTACCAGTATTGTCTTTGATAATCTCTTCTTCATAGAGGGCAACAAACTTATCGATTTCATTGTTTCTAACCATATTGATGGCTGTCACTACATCCGGAGTTCCTACTGTCATGCCACGATTGACCAAGACCATCAAGGCTTGAATTACTTGTCTAGCTTCTTCACAAGAAGACTCCTCTCCCAAGACTTGTACAATCTCTGTACGAGCATGGATGATAACATCTAACTCATCCTCCATCAAACGAAGATGGCGTTCATTGGAACCAAAAAGATGAAACAGGTCATCTGGATGACTTAACTGAATGTCTATTGAATGTTCCTTCAAATAAAGAACCTCTCTAACTCTTTAATTTCTTTTTATTATAGCAAAGGCATTTAGAAATTGCTATCCCTAACACCTATGGTATCTTTAATGTTCTAAATATTCTTGCCAGATACGATCGAAGTCTCCCATATTAAAGGAAAAACTAGCATGTTCTTCTAAAAATCGACTCACCTGATCGAAATCATCCGTATGTTTTGGGAAGGCTGACTCCTCAAAGGCAAGATCCGCTAAAATTGCTTTGGGACTATTACTTTTAGGATTACGCTCTGTCATAAGCCAAGTATAAAATGATTTTCGCATAAGCCTCCCTAAATTAACTCAGTACCAAACTGGTCTTGTTTAATCTTTCCAGCTTTCATTAAACCACCAAGCGCTTTTTTAAATTGACCTTTAGAAATACCAAAGGTAGCCTTGATGTCATCTGGTGATGATTTGTCATTTAAGGTCATAAATCCACCATTACTTTCCAAGTAAGTCAGAATCATTTGTGCATCATTTTCTAACATCTCAAAAGAGCGAGGTTTTAGTGATAGATTAAGAGTTCGGTCAACTTCACGGAAACCAATGACACGCACATCTAACACTTGCCCCAAACGTGGCTCTGCATAACGCTCACTTGGATGGATAAATCCAAGCATGTTGTTTTCTGGTAGATAGACAAAAGTTCCTGATAACTTAAGACGATAAACGATTGCAGGCCAGTTCTGATTTTGCATGTTGTTGTATGCTGGACGTGCCAAACGTTGGAAGTCTTCCTGATAAGCCAAAACTCCCCAGATACGGTCTTTCTTATCTACTTCTAGACGAATATAAAGTTTATCGCCCTTCTTAGGCCAGAGCTCTTTCAGTTCAGGTAGGATATCAAGTGACACAACGATTTCCTTGTCAGGAAGCCCTGTATCAACAAAAACACCCAAATCCTTACGAACTTCTGTTACTGTTCCCCAACCAAATTGATCCTGAGTTGCAGTCACTTCTTGAGTTGTCAAGCGAAGTTTTTGCTTCATGTCTGTGTAGGCGAAACCTTTGACCGTATCACCAACTGTATGCTGACCTTCTTCTTTAGCAAGAGCATAGGTTTGACCATCCTTTTGTACAAAGTAAAAACGGTCATTTTCATCGATGATGAGTCCAACGATAAAACTTGCAAGATTTGTATTCATATTTCCTTCTTTCGAATAAAACTCAGCCAGCAATGCCAACTGAGTTTTTCTGTTTATTTCTTAGACTTCCAAGATTTCTTTTTCTTTATTGGCAGTCATGTCGTCGATGTGTTTTACAGCATCGTCTGTTGCTTTTTGAATATCTTTTTCAAGAGTCTTCAATTCGTCTTCAGTGATTTCTTTAGCTTTTTCTTGTTTCTTAGCCTCGTCCATAGCGTCACGACGGATATTACGGATAGCAACTTTAGCATTCTCACCAACTTTTTTCACTTCTTTAGCGAGATCACGACGAGTTTCTTCTGTAAGAGCTGGGATTACCAAACGAATAACAGAACCATCGTTAGCTGGTGTAATACCAAGATCTGAAGCGTTCAAAGCACGCTCGATATCCTTCAATGAAGATTTATCAAATGGTGTTACCAACAAGACACGCGCTTCAGGAATTGTGATAGAAGCAATTTGGTTAAGAGGTGTTTCGACACCATAGTATTCAACAGTAATACGGTCAAGCAAGCTAGCGTTAGCACGACCTGCACGGATACCACCAAATTCACGAGCAAGTGAGTGGTGAGATTGAGTCATTCTCTCTTTAGCTTTTTCTACAATTGCGTTAGCCATAATTTTTTTTATTCCTTTTCTTCGATATTGTTTGAAACAGTTGTTCCGATATTTTCACCAAATACAACACGTTTGATATTGCCAGGTTGGTTCATATTAAAGACGACCAAGTCAATATCGTTATCCATAGATAGAGTTGAAGCTGTTGAATCCATGATACGGAGACCTTTATTAATAACATCACGGTGAGTCAATTCTTCAAATTTAACAGCCGTTTTATCTTTCTTAGGATCCGCATTGTAGACACCGTCTACACCATTCTTAGCCATCAAAATAGCGTCCGCTTCAATCTCAGCTGCACGAAGAGCCGCTGTTGTATCTGTAGAGAAGTAAGGTGAACCAATTCCCGCGCCAAAGATAACGATACGTCCTTTTTCAAGGTGGCGAAGGGCACGTCCACGAATATAAGGTTCTGCTACTTGTTGCATGGCAATAGCTGTTTGTACACGAGTATCAACACCAGCTTGTTGCAATGAATCTGCCATCACAAGAGCATTCATGACTGTCCCAAGCATTCCAGTGTAATCCGCCTGAACACGATCCATACCAGCTTCTGCTGCAGGTTCTCCACGCCAAAGGTTTCCACCACCGATAACCAAAGCAATTTCAATTCCTAGCTCGTGGACTTCCTTGATTTCTTGGGCCATACTTTGGACTGTTTTGATATCAATCCCGACGCCACGTTCGCCAGCAAGGGCTTCACCAGATAGCTTGATTAAGATACGTTTATACTTAGGTTCTACCATTTTCTCTCTCCTTTTTTCATCCTACCTATTTTATCACAATTTCAAGGATTTTTATAGTATCATGAGTAATTCTTTCAAAAAAATTAGACAGATAAAAATTTTTCTAAATCAGACAAGGCACGTTCTGCAATTTTCTCATAACGAGCCTTTTTATCACGAATACGTTCTCCTTCTAACTCCTTGATAATGCCGAAGTTGACATTCATGGGTTGGAAATGCTTGCTATCAGCATGAGTGATATAATGAGCTAAACTACCGATTGCTGTAGTCTCTGGGAAAATAGCCTCACTTTCTCCCTTGAAAAGACGAGCAGCATTGATTCCAGCAACTAATCCTGAAGCAGCCGACTCAACATACCCTTCCACACCTGTCATCTGACCAGCGAAGAAAAGATTTGGCTGTTTCTTAGAACGGTATGTCTGTTCAAGAAGATTTGGCGAATCCATATAGGAATTACGATGCATGACGCCATAGCGAACAAACTCAGCATTTTCAAGACCTGGAATCATTTGGAAGACACGCTTCTGCTCTCCCCATTTGAGGTGAGTTTGGAAACCAACGATGTTATAGAGACTTCCAGCCGCATTGTCCTGACGAAGCTGAACGACTGCGTACGGTGTTTTAAAGTCGCCATCACGAGGCCCTTTATAGTCATCTGGATATTCTAGACCAACTGGTTTCATAGGACCATAAAGCATGGTTTTAATACCACGTTTGGCCATGACTTCGATAGGCATACACCCTTCAAAGTACTTTTCTTTTTCAAAAGAATTAAGGGGTGCTTCCTCTGCATTGACCAAAGCCTCATGGAAATCCATAAATTCCTGTTTGGTCATGGGACAGTTGAGATAGGCTGCCTCGCCTTTGTCATAGCGAGACTTGAGATAGACCTTACTCATATCGATGGTGTTGACGTCGATAATAGGCGCTGCCGCGTCGTAGAAATAGAAGCCATCGCCGTCATTAAGGGCATGAATTTTCTCAGCCAGGGCATCGCTAGTCAAGGGACCAGTAGCGACCACCGTAATAACATCTGTCGGAAATTCTGTAATTTCATCACGAACCACTTCAATTAAAGGGTGATTGGCAATTTTTTCAGTAACCATTTGAGAAAAACCGTCACGATCAACCGCAAGCGCTCCACCTGCAGGAACACGGGTTGCTTCTGCTGATTCTAAAATCACAGAACCAAGACGACGCATTTCTTCCTTGAGGAGCCCGACAGCATTTGTAAGAGCATCCCCTCGTAATGAGTTGGAACACACTAATTCTGCAAAATTATCTGTTTTATGCTGAGGTGTTGATTTGACACCACGCATTTCATAGAGTTTAACTGGAATACCACGCTCTGCGATTTGGTAAGCTGCTTCCGAACCTGCTAAACCAGCACCGATAACATTGATATAAGATTGAGACACGACACTAATACCTCTTTGGGTGGAACATCAGTCCATATCCAAACAAGCTACTGGACTATTTGACACCCACAAATCTTTCTAAATTTTCTTTTACTAGTATAACAAAAAAAGGGAAGAAGGCAAACTTCCCTGTTTAGTCATCCGATTGATTCTCTTCCCATTCATGATAAGCTGCGTAGAGCTGGCTTTTGTTCCACTGATAAATCTTAGCGACTTCCTTAATGGCTTGATTTTTCTTAACACCTTCTTGGATGCGCTCTTGTATCTCAGAGAATAAATCCTCTTCATCCTTATCTTCTACTTCTTGACTAGCACCTTCTACAATCAGAAGACACTCCCCCTTAAGTGGAGTTTCAGAGATACTTTCAAGCAACTCAGTGATTTTCCCCCGTTGGTATTCTTCATAAATCTTAGTCAATTCTCGAACTAAGACAACGGAACGATCACCATAGACCTCTAGCATATTTTCTAGGGTATCAGCCACACGATGTGGAGATTCATAGAAAATCTGGGTCTCAGGATAATCTTTTTTTGATTCGAAAAATTGCTTTTGTTGTCCCGATTTTCGAGGTAAGAATCCATAAAAAATATGAGGTTGTGGAGCTAAACCACTGGCAATCAAGGCAGAAATTCCTGCGCTAGCACCTGGAACTGTGACAACTGCTATATCTTCTTCAATTGCCGCCTTAACCAAATCATGCCCAGGGTCCGAGATACTAGGCAGACCCGCGTCAGAAACCTGAGCAATACTTTGTCCTGCTTTCAGGAAACCAATTAAATCAGGAATTTTTTCCTTGGCATTGTGCTCATGAAAACTGATTTGTTTGGTTGAAATATCGAAATGCTTCAGCAATAGACCGGTATTACGAGTATCCTCGGCAGCAATCCAGTCCACTTCTTTCAAAGTCTGAATAGCACGAAAGGTCATATCTTCTAGATTCCCAATCGGCGTTGCGACAAGATATAACTTACCATAAGGTGACTGACCTTTAAAACTTTTTTGAATCTGCATGCTTACTCCCTAAACAACAATTCATCACAAAACATACATTCTGCATCTTGTTCACGACGTTGGCCATAGAAGTCGCGACACACATGAAAACCGTCGTCATAGATTCGGCTCACGTTTTCTCTAACATGCTTGGTCTTAGTTGGAGCTGTTTCTTCTTCCTCACTCAAGCGCTCTCTCAGTTTATCGTTTTCTAAACGAAGAGCTGTATTCTCTTCTACAACACTCTTGAGATTCTTTTTGATGGCTTCGACATCTGCCAAGGTTGCCAATAATTGTTGAGAAAAATCATCTAAGGCATCAAATAATTCTTTCTTGTTCATGAACAGCCCTTTCTTTTTCTGTTTTCATGTTTATTTTATTGTAAAACTAGGTACTCCATAGAATTCTGGAAAGACACATTTGCTTTCCACATTTTTCTGGCTTCGAGAAGGTTTTGCAATATTGTACGTGCTACATTTTTTTGAATCTCTTGACCTGCTAGAACTTCCAAAATTCTGAATACTTGGTCTTGTTTTTCTTTGTCATCAGCTAAACTAGCTAATTTTGAGACCTCTAAATAAGATTCCTTTTTCCCAGCATCTAACCAAGAATAGAATCGTTCACTTTCTTCAACCAGAGTCCAAAAACTTGTTTGATTTGTCAGTTTTTCGGCTTCTGCTTGAGATTGGCTAAACTCAGCTAAAAGCCTTGCTTTGTTTTTGACCAATCCTGCTTGTTCAAGTTGATTCCTAAGGCTTTCGACTTGTTTCTTAAATTGGAAAATTTGAGTCCGGCTTCGGATAGTTGGTAACATCTGCTCTTGATCATTGGTTAAGAAGAAAATATAGGTTTCACTTTGCGGTTCTTCAATGACCTTAAGTAGTGAGTTAGCAGCGTTAACATGCATCTTTTCTGCTTGTTCAATAATAAAAACCTGACGTTGATTTTCGATTCCTGATTGAGAAAACTGGCCAACTAATTCTCGGATTCGTTCCGTTCTAATGATTTGATTCATCGGACGAATAATGGTGACATCAGGAAATTCTTCCTGATCAATCAACTTACAATTTCGGCAAGACTCGCAAGGTAAGACACCCTGCTTTTCTGTACAGAACAAACTCTTAGACAGAAATAAGGCCATCTCCATGCTTCCGAAATACCCTGAAAAGAGATAGGCATGATTCAGCTGTCTTTGTTCTAAGATGTGAACAAAACGGTCAAATTGCTGGGGTTGATAAGCTTTTAATTGCTCTTGATTCATTCTGTCAGCCCCATTCTGTCAAATAAAACTTGTTTAGTATTTTCAACCACTTGATTTAGTGGTAAACTAGCATCGATTTTAGCAATACGCTCACCTTCTTTTTCAAGAAGGGAAAGATAGCCTTGACGAACTTTTCTGTGCAGGTCTAATCCTTCCAAATCTAAACGATTGACTTCGCGATCGCTGTTTGCCGCGATTCGTTCAAGCCCCTTCTCCACTTCAATATCAAAATAAAGTGTCAAATCTGGTTTAAGACCATCTGTCGCAAATTGATTGAGCCAGTCAATAGCTTCAATATCCAAACCACGACCAAAGCCTTGATAAGCAACGGAACTATCAATAAAACGATCCATGATGACCAATTTTCCAGCTGCAAGTGCTGGCAAGACCTTCTCTACTAGGTGCTGTCTACGACTTGCAATATAGAGAAGCAACTCTGTCTTTGGATCCATCTGAGTATGACTAGGATCTAAAATTACTTCTCGAATCTTCTCACCAATCAAAACACCACCTGGCTCACGTGTTGTTAAAAACTCAATATTCTTTTCTTCTAACAAAGGAAGGATAGCTTCAAGCACACTCGTTTTACCAGCTCCCTCTGGCCCCTCTAAAGAGACTAAAAATCCTTTTGACATGACGAACTCATTTCTTTTTTTCTTCCTTCTATTCTATCAAAAAAACAGGCATTTGTGAAAAGCTTTTTAACCTAATAAAAATTTATTCTGAAAAACTAGGATATACATTCGTTAATAAATAAGATATTTATTTAATTAAGTTTCTATATTCGTAATCAACTATCATACTGTCTTATTTTGTCTTTGTGTAACTAGAAAAAAAGAACCTTGCATAGCAAGATTCTTTTAATGTCTGACTTAAATAATTGTTCTTCTGGGAACTAAATCGAATTAAGCTTCGATTT
>CABPWC010000017.1 GCA_902461025.1 uncultured Streptococcus sp. | reverse complement strand
GGGCGTTCAACATGAGGGCCATAACGAAGAAGGCAGTCAAAGCGGCCATTGTTGGAACCATTTGGATGATCAAGAAGAAGACCAAACTTTGTTTACGAGCAAAGAAATTGTAACGACTGTAGGCATAACCAGCAAGGACGATAATACTTGTTTGAACGACCATAGTGATCAAAGCGATGATCAAAGTGTTGAGGTACCATGTTCCGTACAAGGTTTCAGTGAAGAGTCCTTTGAAGTTGTCAAAACTAAAGTTGACATTGCTGTCGAGTTTAAAGGCTACGACGTTACCAGACTTGAAGGCAGACATAATCGTAATTAAAAGAGGATAGATAATAACGATTGAAAGACCAATCAAGTAGAGGTAAGTAAGGCTTTGAGTCAGTCTACGTTTGAGTTTAATTGAGTTATTCATCTTAGACGTCCTCCATATCAAATGCGTGTAGTTTCTTGAATGCAATCATAGAAATAGAGATGACGATGATTGAAATAATCAATGTAACGGCAGCAGCCATAGAGTATTGAGGAGCTGTACCAGTTGTTAAACGATAAATCCATGAGATCAAGATATCGGTTGAACCAGCTCCACCACCTACACTACCAGGACCTCCGCCATTGAAGAGGTACATAATAGAGAAGTTGTTAAAGTTGAAGGTGTATTGGCTGATCAAAGTAGGTGCCGCAACGGCCAAGATCATTGGGAAAGTGATGTTGCGGAATTTTTGCCAAGCATTTGCACCGTCAATGTAAGCTGCTTCGTACAAGTCATTTGGAATAGATTGTAGGATACCGAGTGTCAAGACATAAATATAAGGGAAGCCAAGCCATCCTTGCATCATAATCAAGGCAACCTTAGTCCAAGTAGGGTTTGTTTTCCAAGGGATTAGTGCTCCATCGAGGAATGGAAGAACCTTAGCAAAGAGAGGGATTACTTGAGTATTGATAGCACCAACACTATCGTTGAACATATTTGAGAAAGTCAAGATAGTGATAAAGGCTGGTACTGCCCAAGGTAGAAGGAAGATAACACCAAAGATACGTTTACCCTTGATAAATGGTTGGTTCGCAATGATAGCAGTGAAAATACCAATAACAATCTGCAAAGTAGAAGCAGACAAAGCCCAGATAATGGTCCAAGAAAGAACGGAACCAAAGGCTGAACGAAAGGTACTCAAGCTCCAGATGTTTGTGAAGTTTGTCAATCCAACCCAGTCCAACAATTTATTTGGTGGTAAATGTTGGAAGTCATAGTTGGTAAAGGCAATCATCAAGGTTACGATAACAGGGAAGATAATCGCAAATGTCATCGCTACATATGATGGGATGATTAAGAGGTATGGGAATCCATTCTCATAAATACCTTTGATCATATCATTGAAGGTACGAGCCACAGGAATACCGTTATTGATACGTTTTGCAATAGTGTGAGCATCTTTAATGTTGAAAATATAAAATGCTAAATAAACAATTACAAAAATAGAGTGGAAAGCACCACGAATCAGCATGAAAAGAGAGTTGTCACGGCCCGGTTTTGTACCGAGTGTGATCAAGTTACTCAATTCAGGAGCTGCAAGCGTTAGAAAATACAGAACAAATAGAACAGTCACACCAAGGAAAATAAAACCTTTAGCTTTTTGCTTGTTATAGATTTGTCCTAAACCAGGAATGATTGACAGCAAGGCTGCTTTGCGAGGCTGTTGTTTTTCCATGATTACTCCTTTCATAGGATGCGAGTTTAAACTCGGATTTATTCGTAAGATAGGTACATCAGATAAGAAGCATATCTATAAATTCAAAGGGGGGATTTTGCTTCCACCCCCCTTGAACAAATCAATTAGTTACCAAATTTTTGTTGGATTGTTTCCTTAATCAATGTTACAGCATCGTTAGCAGCTGTTTTCGCATCTTTCTTACCGCTTACAGTATCAAAGAGCATAGTTTTCGCTGGGTCCCAAACTGTTGACATTTGTGAGATGTTTGGCATTGGTTGAGCGTTCTTGAACTGTTTGATAACAGCTGTAGTCAACTCATCGTTTTTACCTTCAGCGTAAGCACGAGCTTCAGTGTTTGCTGGGATTTCGTTCGTTGCATCGTAGAATGCTTTTTGTTGTTCAGTTGAAACAAGGAAGTCTACAAATTTTTGAGCGCCTTCAAGGTTCTTAGTGCTTGATGGGATGATCCAAGCTTTACCACCACCAAAGGCTGCGTAGTTTTTACCGTTTGGAAGAGTTGGGATAGTTGCAACACCGTAGTTTACTTTAGCATCTTTGAATGCTTGAGCTTTCCAAGGACCATCGATGATAGCAGCTGTTTTACCTTCTTGGAATTGAGTTTGGATCAAGTTTCCAGCACCTTCAGTATCTTGCATACCTTTAGGCCATTTTTCGTACCAAGTTTTAGCGTATTCGATACCTGCGATAGCACCATCGTTAGCAAGACCGATATCTTTAGGATCTTTACCGTTGTCACCGAATACGTAAGCTCCGTTACCAGCAAGAAGTCCGTATGCGTAGTAGAAGTTAGTCCAGTCAGCTAGGAAAGCAGTAGTTTTTCCGTCTTCTCCAGCGAAAGCGTATTTGCTATCTTTAGCAAGCTCTTCTAATTCAGCAAATGTTTTCGGAGCTTCTTTAATCAAGTCTTTATTGTAGTACATAACAAGTGACTCGATAACAGCAGGAGCACCGTAAACTTTACCACCAACAGTTACAAGAGATTTAGTAGTATCGTCTGTTTTAGCACCGTCGCTCAAAGTAACTTCTGAAAGTTGTCCGTCAGTACCAAGGCTACCTACACGGTCGTATGGAGCCATCATAACGTCAGCAGCTTTACCTGATTGGTTATCAAGTGAAAGGTTGTCAAGTCCACCTAATTGGTCACCAGTTTTAATAGTAACTTTTACACCAGATTCTTTTTCGTAAGCTTTTGCAGCTGATTCTGCGAATGCTTTATATTGGTCTTCAACGTAGAAAGTGATTTCTTGACTTCCTGATGCAGAAGAATCAGCAGCTTTATCAGCAGTTTTGCTTCCGCAAGCTACCAAAAGCAAGCTAGCAAGAGTAGCAGTACCAAGTACAGCAGCGCTCTTCATGAATTTAGTTGACATAATGTATTCCTCCTAAAGAATAACAAATTTTAATTTCGAGGAAACGCAAACGTTTTCCCTTATGACCATAGTATAGCACAAACGGAAAACGGTTGCAAGCGCTTTTTTTAAAAATTTTTAAAAAGTTTAAAATTCGGAAGAAGGGGGAAATGTCGCTATAAAATGTCCTATGATAGGAAGAAAAAGTAAAAAATCAAGAAAAATGTTCGGAAAATAGAAAAATGGAAACGATTGCGCACTTTTTTTAAAAAAATTATCAAGGTCAGAGAATAGGATATAGTAAATTTTATTTTTAAGAATATCAATAAATCAAAAAAAGTTTTTTTAAAAACGCTTGCATTTCTTTTTGAAATGGGTTATACTTAAAGTAGCGCAAACGTTTGCGCAAAAATTGAAATAATTAACAATATAAACACTTGAGGTGCTAATATGAAAAAACGTCAAAGCGGTGTGTTGATGCACATCTCATCACTTCCAGGAGCATACGGAATCGGATCATTTGGTCAAAGCGCCTATGATTTCGTTGACTTCTTGGTTCGTACAAAGCAACGTTACTGGCAAATCCTTCCTTTGGGAACAACTAGCTATGGAGATTCTCCATACCAATCATTCTCAGCCTTTGCTGGAAACACTCATTTTATCGACCTTGATATTTTGGTGGAGCAAGGTTTGTTGGAAGCAAGTGATCTTGAAGGTGTGGACTTTGGTAGCAACCCAACTGAAGTTGACTACGCTAAAATCTACTATGCACGTCGTCCACTTCTAGAGAAAGCTGTCAAACGTTTCCTTGAAGCTGGAGATGTCAAAGACTTCGAAAAATTTGCTCAAGAAAATCAATCATGGCTTGAACTATTTGCAGAGTACATGGCTATCAAGGAGCATTTTGATAATCTTGCTTGGACAGAATGGCCAGATGCAGATGCTCGTGCTCGTAAAGCTTCAACTCTTGAAAGCTACCGTGAGAAATTAGCTGACAAGCTTGTTTACCACCGTGTAACCCAATACCTTTTCTTCCAACAATGGTTGAAATTGAAAGCATACGCTAACGAAAACCACATCGAGATTGTCGGTGATATGCCAATCTATGTAGCGGAAGATTCAAGCGACATGTGGGCAAATCCACATCTCTTTAAAACAGATGAAAACGGGAAAGCGACTTGCATCGCAGGTTGCCCACCAGATGAATTCTCTGCTACTGGTCAGCTTTGGGGGAACCCAATCTATGACTGGGAAGCAATGGACAAAGACGGCTACAAATGGTGGATTGAACGCTTGCGTGAAAGCTTCAAAATCTACGATATCGTTCGTATCGACCACTTCCGTGGATTTGAGTCTTACTGGGAAATTCCTGCTGGTTCTGAAACAGCGGCACCTGGTAAATGGGTGAAAGGACCTGACTACAAACTCTTTGCAGCGGTTAAAGAGGAACTTGGTGACTTGAACATCATCGCAGAAGACCTTGGATTCATGACTGACGAAGTTATTGAACTACGTGAACGCACTGGCTTCCCAGGAATGAAAGTCCTTCAATTTGCCTTCAACCCAGAGCACGAAAGTATCGACAGCCCACACTTGGCACCAGCCAATTCAGTTATGTACACAGGAACACACGATAACAACACTGTTCTTGGTTGGTATCGCAATGAAATCGACGATCCAACTCGTGAGTACATGGCACGTTACACAAACCGCAAGGAATATGAAACAGTAGTACATGCTATGCTTCGTACAGCCTTCTCATCAGTAAGCTTTATGACTATCGCTACTATGCAAGATTTGCTAGAGTTGGATGGTTCAGCTCGTATGAACTTCCCATCTACTCTTGGTGGAAACTGGTCATGGCGTATGACAGAGGATCAATTGACTCCTGCTGTCGAAGAAACTTTGCTTGACTTGACTACAATTTATCGCCGAATCAATGAAAATTTGGTAGAATTAAAGAAATAAGACATTATCAGGAGACACAAAAAATGTTACCATTAAAAGAATTTGTACAAAATCGTTACAATAAATCCATCGCAGAATGTAGCAATGAAGAGCTTTACCTTGCTCTTCTTAACTACAGCAAACTAGCAAGCAGCCAAAAACCAGTCAACACTGGTAAGAAAAAAGTTTACTATATCTCAGCTGAGTTCTTGATTGGTAAACTCTTGTCAAACAACTTGATTAACCTTGGTCTTTATGACGAAGTTAAAAAAGAACTTGCTGATGCAGGTAAAGAGTTGATCGAAATTGAAGAAGTAGAATTGGAACCATCACTTGGTAATGGTGGTTTGGGACGTTTGGCAGCCTGCTTTATCGACTCAATCGCTACACTTGGTTTGAACGGTGACGGTGTTGGTTTGAACTACCACTTTGGTCTTTTCCAACAAGTTCTTAAAAACAACCAACAAGAAACAATTCCTAACGCTTGGTTAACTGACCAAAACTGGTTGGTTCGCTCAAGTCGTAGCTACCAAGTGCCATTTGCACACTTTACATTGACATCTACTCTTTACGATATCGATGTACCTGGTTACAAAACAGCTACTAAAAACCGTTTGCGTTTGTTTGACTTGGATTCAGTTGATTCTTCAATCATCAAAGATGGTATCAACTTTGACAAGACAGACATCGCTCGCAACTTGACTCTTTTCCTTTACCCAGACGATAGCGATAAACAAGGTGAATTGCTCCGTATCTTCCAACAATACTTCATGGTTTCAAACGGTGCACAATTGATCATTGATGAAGCAATCGAAAAAGGAAGCAACTTGCACGACCTTGCTGACTACGCAGTTGTACAAATCAACGATACTCACCCATCAATGGTAATCCCTGAATTGATTCGTCTTTTGACTGAACGTGGTATCGAACTTGATGAAGCAATCTCTATCGTTCGTAGCATGACTGCTTACACAAACCACACAATCCTTGCTGAAGCCCTTGAAAAATGGCCTCTTGAATTCTTGGAAGAAGTGGTTCCTCACTTGGTACCAATCATCAAAGAATTGGACCGCCGTGTTAAAGCAGAATACAAAGACCCAGCTGTTCAAATCATCGATGAGAGCGGACGTGTTCACATGGCTCACATGGATATCCACTACGGATACAGCGTAAACGGGGTTGCAGCTCTTCACACTGAAATCTTGAAGAACTCAGAGTTGAAAGCTTTCTACGACATCTACCCAGAAAAATTCAACAACAAAACAAACGGTATCACATTCCGTCGTTGGCTCATGCATGCTAACCCAAGCTTGTCTCACTACTTGGATGAGATTCTTGGACGCGAATGGCACCATGAAGCTTCTAAATTGGAAGACCTTCTTTCATACGAAGACAAGGCTGCTGTCAAAGAAAAATTGGAAAGCATCAAAGCTCACAACAAACGTAAATTGGCTCGTCACTTGAAAGAGCACCAAGGTGTGGAAATCAATACAAACTCTATCTTTGATATCCAAATCAAACGTCTTCACGAGTACAAACGTCAACAAATGAACGCTTTGTATGTGATTCACAAATATCTTGACATCAAGGCTGGTAATATCCCTGCTCGTCCAATCACAGTATTCTTTGGTGGTAAAGCAGCTCCTGCCTACACAATCGCTCAAGACATCATCCACTTGATCCTTTGCTTGTCAGAAGTGATTGCTAACGACCCAGCAGTAGCTCCACACTTGCAAGTGGTAATGGTTGAAAACTACAACGTTACTGCAGCAAGCTTCTTGATCCCAGCATGTGATATCTCAGAACAAATCTCACTTGCTTCTAAAGAAGCTTCAGGTACTGGTAACATGAAATTCATGTTGAACGGTGCTTTGACTCTTGGTACTATGGACGGGGCTAACGTGGAAATCGCTGAATTGGTTGGCGACGAAAACATCTACATCTTCGGTGAAGATTCAGAAACTGTTATCGACCTTTACGCGAAATCAGGTTACAAATCAAGCGAATTCTACGCACGTGAAGCTATCAAACCATTGGTTGACTTCATCGTGAGTGACGCTGTTCTTGCAGTTGGTAAGAAAGAACGCTTGGAACGTCTTTACAACGAATTGATCAACAAAGACTGGTTCATGACTCTTCTTGACTTGGAAGACTACATCAAAGTGAAAGAGCAAATGCTTGCTGACTACGAAGACCGTGACGCATGGTTGGATAAAGTCATCGTCAACATTGCTAAAGCAGGATTCTTCTCATCTGACCGTACAATCGCTCAGTACAACGAAGATATCTGGCACTTGAACTAAGATTAAACAAAAACGCATCTTAAATAGATGCGTTTTTTGTTTCTAGATTCATTCACATTGCTTTTCCAACCAGAATCTCTGCTTCGATGGTAATCTTCGTTAATTGACTCCAGTCAATCTTGCTTTGGTCGACATGAAAGAGCAGGGGCGTCATACTAATCAGGGCTTGGCGTTGCTCTGCTGTGATGGGTTTGGTCAGAGAAGCAATGTGGCTAGATTGGATGCTGAAGTGTTCTTGGAAATGGTCTTTGATATCTTGGTTGGAATAGTCCTTTTTTGTCAGCTGGTCCTGTACCATTTGACGGATTTCCTTGAGGTGGTTTTCAGTAGGAATAACCTTGATTAAGATGCCGTCCTTTGATAAGACTCGTCGGAATTCTCCGTAGTTGGCAGGTGAGAAGATATCAAGTAGAATATCCATACTGGCGTCTTTTATAGGAAGGCGAGCCAGGTCACCAACAAACCAATTGACTGCCCAGTTGGGTTCGCTTTTGGTAGCGATCTGAACTGAGTCTTTTGAAATGTCAAAGGCATAGAAGGTTTTGTCGAAGTGGGTTTCTTGGAGTTTGCGAGAGTAGAAGCCTTCGCCACAGCCGATATCCAAGACTGTTTTTGCGGATGGTTTAGTGGCTAGTATGCCCGAGATACCTTCTAAAATATCCTGATAAAACCCAGCTTCTAGGATTTCTTGGCGGTTTTGAAAGTTTTCCGTGTCGTAGTTGGCAGATTGCTTGATTTGAGGAGCCAGATTGACATAGCCGAATTTTGCCAAGTCAAAAGAATGGCGATTGCTACAATTGAGACTGGTTTCTACCAAGGTTAGGTTTTCTTGGCAGATAGGGCAGGCAAAGGCACTAGCAGATGCAAAACGCTGGAGTTTTGGTTTGAGGTTTGTATTCATAGTTTTAGTCTAGCAAAAAAAGAACTGGATGGCAATGCATCCAGTTTGTTTTTTAGTATGTTAGAACGAAGTATTTTTTCTTACCACGGCGGATAACAGTGAGTTCATTCTCTAACTTATCTGCATCGCTCAAGACATAGTCAAGGTCTTGGATACGATCACCGTTGACGTAGATAGCTCCATTTTGAACATCTTCGCGGGCTTGGCGTTTTGAGTTAACCACACCAGAAGATACGAGCAATTCTACGATATTGTGGTTTTCGTCTGCTTGTACTTGGTAGTTTGGCACGCCACGAAGTCCTTGTTTGAGTTCTTTGACAGAAAGGTTTTTGATATTTCCTGCAAAGAGTTGCTCAGTGATGTTGAGGGCTTCTTTGTAAGCTTCTTCTCCGTGAACAAGTGTAACGACTTCACGAGCCAAGACTTTTTGAGCCAAGCGTTCGTGTGGCGCTGCTTCAAATTGTTTACGAATGTCTTCAATCTCATCAAGTGACAAGAAAGTAAAGATTTTCAAGAAGCGAACAGCGTCAGCGTCCATGACATTCATCCAGAATTGGTACATTTCGTATGGAGAAGTCTTTTCAGGGTTGAGCCAAACAGCGTTCCCTTCAGATTTACCAAATTTCTTACCAGTTGCGTCTGTGATGAGTGGAACAGTGATAACGTGACCAGTCTTGTCAGCTTTACGACGAAGCAATTCGGTACCAGCTGTCATATTTCCCCATTGGTCAGAACCACCGATTTGAAGAGTGACATTGTGCTCTTGGTTAAGGACAAAGAAGTCATAGCCTTGCATGATTTGGTAGGCAAATTCAGTGTAAGAAATCCCTGTTTCAATACGTTTCTTCACAGACTCCTTGCTCATCATGTAGTTGACAGTGAAGTATTTTCCGATATCACGGAGGAAGTCAATGAAGCTGATGCTGCCAAACCAGTCGTAGTTGTTGACCATGACAGCTTTATTTTCACCATTTTCAAAGTCAAGAAAACGAGAAAGTTGTCCTTGGATAGACTTGACCCAGCCATCTACTGTGTCTTTTGTTTGGAGACTACGCTCAGCATCTTTGAAGGACGGATCTCCGATGAGACCTGTAGCACCGCCAACGAGCGCATAAGGTTTGTGACCTGCTAACTGCAAGCGACGACTTGTCAAGATTGCAACAAGGTGACCTAGGTGAAGGCTGTCAGCAGTTGGATCGTAGCCAGTATAATAAGAAACTTGACCTTCTTCTAGGGCTTTACGCAAAGCTTCTTCATCAGTCGTTTGAAAAATCAAACCACGCTCTTTTAGCTCATCAAAAATGTGCATGTGTCTTTTCTCCTTTTTAAAATATTGTTTCTACCTATTTTACCACAAACTTAGTAAATAACCTAGTAAAATCGGGAAGAAAGTTGCTGCTTGGACTTTTTTGGAAACGAGTGAAATATGGTATAATAGCACTAGCTTATTTTCAGAGAAATAGATAAAAATAGTTGAGAAAGGGGCTGAAAAATGTCTCATATTATTGAATTGCCAGAAGTCTTGGCCAACCAGATTGCAGCAGGAGAAGTGATTGAACGTCCTGCTAGCGTAGTTAAAGAGTTGGTTGAAAATGCTATCGATGCTGGCTCTAGCCAGATTATCGTAGAGATTGAGGAAGCTGGGCTTAAGAAAATCCAAATCACAGATAATGGTCACGGGATTGCCCACGATGAGGTCGAGTTAGCCCTCCGTCGTCATGCAACCAGTAAGATTAAGAATCAAGCGGATCTTTTTCGGATTCGGACCCTCGGTTTTCGTGGTGAAGCTCTGCCTTCTATTGCTTCTGTCAGTGTTTTGACTCTTTTAACAGCGGTGGATGGTGCAAGTCACGGGACCAAGCTAGTGGCTCGTGGGGGTCAAGTTGAGGAAATCATTCCAGCGACCAGTCCTGTGGGGACTAAGGTTTGTGTGGAAGACCTCTTTTTCAATACACCGGCTCGTCTCAAGTATATGAAGAGTCAGCAGGCGGAGTTGTCTCATATCATTGATATTGTCAATCGTCTGGGGCTAGCCCATCCGGAGATTTCTTTTAGCCTGATTAGCGATGGCAAGGAAATGACACGAACAGCTGGTACGGGTCAACTGCGCCAAGCCATTGCTGGGATTTATGGTTTAGCCAGTGCCAAAAAAATGGTTGAAATTGAGAATGCTGACCTAGATTTTGAAATTTCTGGCTTTGTCTCATTGCCGGAATTGACACGGGCTAATCGCAACTATATCAGTCTCTTCATCAATGGCCGTTATATCAAGAATTTCCTGCTCAATCGTGCTATTTTAGATGGATACGGTAGCAAGCTCATGGTGGGGCGTTTTCCGCTGGCTGTCATTCACATCCATATCGATCCTTATCTAGCAGATGTCAATGTGCACCCGACCAAGCAAGAAGTGCGGATTTCCAAGGAAAGAGAACTGATGGCGCTTGTTTCAGAAGCTATTGCAAAGAGTCTCAAGGAACAGACCTTGATTCCAGATGCCTTGGAAAATCTAGCCAAATCTGCGGTTAGAAATCGTGAAAAGGTAGAGCAAACGACTTTGCCACTGAGAGAAAATACGCTCTATTATGAAAAAAATGAACCGACCAGACCGACACAAGCTGAGGTGGCAGACCATCAGGTGAATCTGACGGAAGAAAGACAGGATTTGAATCTGTTTGCTAAGGAAGCCTTGGATCAGATGACCAAGCCAGCTAAACTGCATTTTGCAGAGAGAAAGCCTGCTAGCTATGACCAACTGGACCATCCAGAGCTAGACCTGGCTAGTCTTGATAAGGCTTATGATAAGTTGGAGCGAGAAGAGTCTTCGAGCTTCCCGGAGTTGGAGTTTTTCGGACAAATGCACGGAACCTACCTCTTTGCCCAAGGTCGAGATGGACTTTACATCATAGACCAGCATGCGGCTCAGGAGCGGGTTAAGTACGAGGAGTATCGTGAGAGCATTGGCAATGTTGACCAGAGCCAGCAGCAACTCCTAGTGCCCTATATCTTTGAATTTCCTGCGGATGATGCCCTTCGTCTCAAGGAAAGAATGTCACTTTTAGAGGAAGTTGGTGTCTTTCTAGCAGAGTATGGAGAAAATCAATTCATCCTTCGAGAACATCCTATTTGGATGGCAGAGGAGGAAATCGAGTCTGGAATCTATGAGATGTGCGACATGCTCCTCTTGACCAAGGAAGTTTCAATCAAGAAATACCGAGCTGAACTAGCCATTATGATGTCCTGCAAGCGGTCCATCAAGGCTAACCATCGTATTGATGACCACTCGGCTAGACAACTTCTATACCAACTCTCTCAATGTGACAACCCCTATAACTGTCCACATGGACGTCCTGTTTTGGTACACTTTACCAAGTCGGACATGGAAAAGATGTTCCGTCGCATTCAGGAAAATCATACTAGCCTCCGAGAGCTAGGAAAATACTAATACTCTTCGAAAATCTCTCTAAACTACGTCAGACTTACCTTGCCTAACTCAAGTTATGCCTACGGTTAGCTTCCTAGTTTAGATTTGATTTTCATTGAGTATAAATTGAAGGGATAATTATGTACGAATATCTAAAGGGTATTATTACCAAAATTACTGCTAAATATATCGTCCTAGAAGCTAACGGTATTGGCTACATTCTGCATGTAGCCAATCCTTATGCCTACACAGGGCAAGTCAACCAAGAAGCGCAAATCTATGTGCATCAAGTTGTACGTGAAGATGCTCATCTACTTTACGGTTTTCGTTCAGAAGACGAGAAAAAGCTCTTTCTTAGCTTGATTTCTGTATCAGGCATTGGCCCTGTTTCCGCTCTTGCCATCATCGCAGCTGATGACAATGCAGGCCTCGTTCAAGCTATTGAGACTAAGAACATCACCTACTTGACCAAGTTTCCTAAAATCGGTAAGAAAACAGCCCAACAGATGGTATTGGATCTAGAAGGTAAGGTGGTTGTGGCAGGGGATGACCTCCCTGCTAAGGCTACAGTTCCATCTAGCAGTGACAACCAAGAACTGGAAGAAGCTATGGAAGCCATGTTGGCACTGGGTTACAAGGCAACAGAGCTCAAGAAAATTAAGAAATTCTTTGAAGGAACTTCGGATACAGCTGAGAACTATATCAAGTCGGCCCTTAAGATGTTGGTGAAATAGGAGATTTCTATGCCAAAACGCTGTGGCTGGGTTAAAATGAACAACCCTCTATATGTAGCCTACCATGATGAGGAGTGGGGACAACCTCTTCACGATGACCAAGCTCTTTTTGAGTTACTCTGTATGGAAACTTATCAGGCTGGACTATCTTGGGAAACGGTGCTCAATAAACGACAAGCCTTTCGGGAAGTTTTTCATGACTATCAAATTCAAGCAGTCGCAGAGATGACTGACACCGAATTGGAAGCTTTGCTGGATAATCCAGCCATCATCCGAAATAGAGCCAAGATTTTTGCGACACGTGCCAACTCCCAAGCCTTTCTACGACTACAGGAAGATTATGGTTCTTTTGATGCCTATCTCTGGTCTTTTGTTGAGGGGAAAACTGTCGTTAACGATGTTCCTAATTATCGCCAAGCCCCAGCTAAAACACCTTTGTCTGAGAAATTAGCCAAGGATCTCAAAAAACAAGGCTTTAAGTTCACTGGGCCAGTTGCTGTCTTGTCTTTTCTACAAGCTGCAGGTTTGGTTGATGACCACGAGAATGATTGTGAATGGAAAAGCGGTAAGTAGTGAGTACAGATAGCGAAAGTATTTGAGAATATTGAAAAAGCTGAGAAATTCATCTCAGCTTTCTTTGTTATAGTCAAAGCGAATGACTTGATCCGTTGCGTCTACATACGCGTGGACTCCAAAGGGAACAATTGCTCTTGGTGTGGCATGACCAACGTTTAGATTATAGACAATCGGGGTATTGCTGTCAATGATATCCAATAGTGCCTCTTTATAGTCGTCATAGAAAGTTTCATCCATAGGTTTTCCGACCAAGAGTCCACTGATGACTTCAAATATCCCAGTTTCTTTTAAAGCCTGCAACATTTTTTTGAAATCATCAGGTTCAGGCTTTTCTTCACTTGTTTCTAGCAATAGAATCTTTCCTTTCCAGTCGGATAAGTCAGGGAAGAGTCTGTACTTTTGGCAGAGTTCTGTACTGTCTACATATCGAGAGTTGTCAAAGATATCGTAGAGGGATTCGAGGCAACCACCGAGGATTTTTCCCTCGAACTGGGCAGTTCCTTGTAACAAGTCAAAACCTGTATTTGTATGGCTGACACGAGGTGTTCCCAGAGCCTTGGGACTGAAGTCAGTTCTTTCCTCATACCAAAGGTCGCTAGGGCGGATTTCTGAGATTTTTCCAGTCTCAATCAATTCTTTAAAGTAGTGGAGGCTGTATGGCAACATTTCTTTGTCTAACTCACAAATGTCTGCTAAAAAGGATTGACCATAAAAAGTCTTGATTCCTAGTTTATGCAACATGAGGTGGTTCATAGTTGTATCCGAGAAGCCAAGAAAAATTTTTTGTTTGATAACCTTTTGTAGTTGGTCATTTTCAAAAAGATAAGGCAATAAACGATAGGTATCGTCTCCACCGATGGCGCATAAGATCATGTCGATGCTTTCATCAGAAAATGCCTGCATCAAATCCTCCGCACGAGCTTCAGGATGTTCTTTGATAAAGTCTAAGCCTTTTAGCGAATGGGGCAAAAAGATAGGACTGAGTCCTAGGTCCTTGAGACGTTGGATACCCAAGTCCACTTCGTGTTTTACAAAGTCCTCTCCGATAATGCCACTAGACAAGCTCACAATACCAATAGTAGAAACCATATCTTATCCTCCGAGAAATAGATTGAGCTTATTTTATCACAAAAGATGAGGGAAAACAACAAGAATTAGAGCCAGAAGAAGGCTTTTGGATCAAGAAAGTAGTAAAAAGCAACCAATTGTGTGGTTGCTTTTTATAGTAGTTGCATTCTTATAGAGCAGTAAGGAAGGTCAGTCCGCCAAGGATAACCCCAGCCGAGTTTGGAATGATTAGAATCCAGTCTTTCTTAGGTTCTTTTGTCCATCCATAAATGACCCAGATTAAGCAAGAGACTGCTGCTGATAAAGGTTGGAATGGTTGAGCTTTATTTCCTTGTAAATTGGCAAAAATTTGGGGGATGTAGGCTATAAATACAATAATCCCGATAAAGGCACCAATTGAACCGACAATTTGATTAATTCTCTGTTTAGTCATATATATTTCTCCTTATTACTTTATTATCATAACAGAAAAACAACTTGAATTCAAGGATAAAACCTAGGGATTTTAAGGGGAGCCGTTACATTAGAACGTTTTTAGAAAATGTAGCTACTTTTCTTTGGAGAATCAAAAAATGCTTTGGAGCCATAATAAAAGTAGTCTGTCTGTAAAACACACTACTTTTTTTGTTTATCTTAATATCTAGCTGGTCCAGCACTTGCGCTCTTGATGTTGAAACGTTTTTTGAGGTAGAAACGTAGGGCAAGAAGTGCTCCTCCAATCACCAACAAAACAAGTGGTGGGAGACTAATATTGATGGCTTGTGGAAGGAAGTTACTCAAGAAGAGGATGAGAACCCAGGCAAACATGGTTGCCAACATAACTAAAAGTGATTTCCAGAATGGAGGGCGTTGGCTACGGTCAGTATCTGGTCCGTAGTAGCGGTAAATGAAGTGGTAGAGAAGATAGAAGGCAACTCCACCAAAGGCTCCTACACTGATAAGTGTTACCAATCCGTAGGCCACAGGTTGGTTTGAGAAGAAGCTCATCAAGGCGCTAACTACTGCAAATAATCCTGTGATGAAAAGGGCTGAATCCAACATCATCAATTTTGGATCGTCGTTTTCTTTTGGATGTTCTTTTTCGTATTGCTCTTTTTCGCTGAAACTATGAGCCCAGTGAGTTGGTGCTCCGTAGATAGAACGAGCTGTCACTCCTTTTGGTTGCTCCTCAAGGATATGAGGAATGACTTCTTCAAGGATAGCCTTGATTTCGGCATCGGTTTTCCCGTCCTTGAGAAATTGCTGGGTTGCAATATGGATAAATTCCTGGTTTTTCTTTGTTAATTCTTTTAAATCAATCTGTGACATAATAACTCCTGTTTAGAACCATTTTTTATGGATGAGGTAAAGAGTGAGAGAAACACTCATAGCAAAGGCGATAAAGACGATGAGCCAGAAAGCATGCGGTTCTCCGTTTAAAGGGATTTCATTGTCCTTAAAGTTCATTCCGTAAGCTGAGAAAATCATAGTCGGGATAGACATAACGATGGTCACGAGGGCCAAGGTTTTCATGATATTGTTCTGGTTGTTTGAAATGATAGAGGCAAAGGTCTCTGTCATAGAGTGAAGGACGTTTCCATAGATATCCGCCATCTCGATGGCCTGTTGCGTTTCAATCAATGTGTCTTCAAGTAGATCTTCGTCTTCAAGGTATTTCTTAATATTGCTAGTTGCGCTGGTCAATTTTTTAATCACGCGCTCGTTTGTCTTAAGAGAGGCCTTGAAGTAGACGATGGTCTTTTCCAACTCCATGAGTTCAATCAATTCTTCATTTCGAGTAGATTTGTGAAGTTGGGTTTCGATTTGCTCACTCTTACGTTCAATTGAACGAAGGGCTGTCAGATAAATTTCAGCGTTGCGGTAGAGGATTTGAAAGATAAAGCGCGAACGCATAAAGGTATAGAAATTTCGAAGTCTCCGATTGATAAAGACATCTAGAAGTGGGAGAGGTTCCAAGCAAGTAGTAATGATAGCCTCCTCTGTGATGATAATCCCCAAGGGAATGGTCACATAGTAGGTACGGTTATTTCTCTCCTCGGTAATGGGAACGTCTACGATGATCAGAGTGTATTCATCTTCAATGGTAATACGAGACATCTCTTCGGCATCGAGTGGTGCACGGAGGTCAGCGATATCAATATCAAAAGCAGATGCAATTTCCATCGATTCGCTTTGTGTAGGATTGACGAGATTGATCCAAGTGCCCGGCTGGAGCGTATCGATCTCTTTAAATTCAGTTGTTGTTGAGAGAAAGACTTGTTTCATATCTCCTATCCTTTCCTAATCTATTCTGTGTTTAAGTGATTTTTAGCACCGTACTATTATACTACAAATTCGGCTTTTTTGGTAATAGAATTTCACTTTTTTTGGTATAATGGAAAGCAACAATGAACTAGAAAGAAGTAATATGCAAGATAAGATTGTCATCCATGGGGCACGCGCCCATAATTTAAAAAATATAGATGTGGAAATTCCGCGTGACAAGCTAGTTGTGGTGACGGGACTATCTGGATCAGGAAAGTCTAGTTTAGCCTTTGATACCCTTTATGCAGAAGGACAACGCCGCTATGTAGAGAGTTTGTCAGCCTATGCTCGTCAGTTTTTGGGCAATATGGAAAAACCAGATGTGGATTCTATCGATGGTCTCAGCCCTGCCATTTCCATTGACCAGAAAACGACCAGTAAAAATCCTCGTTCGACGGTTGGGACAACGACGGAAATCAATGACTACCTACGTCTCCTCTATGCTCGTGTAGGAACACCTTACTGTATCAATGGACATGGGGCTATCAAGGCTTCGTCTGTAGAGCAGATTGTGGATAAGGTTTTGGAATTACCAGAGCGCCAGCGTCTGCAGATTCTAGCTCCCGTGATTCGTAAGAAAAAAGGGCAGCACAAGACGCTGATCGAAAAGATTCAAAAGGATGGTTACGTCCGTGTTCGTGTCGATGGAGTTGTTTACGATGTGACCGAAGTTCCTGAACTTGAAAAGAATAAACAACACAACATTGACGTGGTGGTAGACCGTATCATCATCAAGGATGGTATCCGTAGTCGTCTCTTCGATTCGATTGAAGCAGCTCTCCGTATCGCTGAAGGTTATGTCGTTATTGATACTATGGATGATTCAGAGTTGCTCTTTTCAGAACACTATGCTTGTCCAGTATGTGGATTTACGGTTCCAGAGTTAGAACCTCGTCTCTTCTCCTTCAACGCACCATTTGGCTCCTGTAGTGAGTGTGATGGTTTGGGGATCAAGCTAGAGGTTGATACGGACTTAGTCGTACCAGATGCTAGCAAGACCCTTCGTGAGGGAGCCTTAGCACCTTGGAACCCTATCTCTTCTAACTATTATCCAAATATGCTAGAACAAGCCATGACAGCCTTTGGAGTGGATATGGATACTCCTTTTGAGGCCTTATCAGAGGAGGATAAGAATCTCATTTTCTATGGTTCAGATGGTAAGGAATTCCATTTCCATTATGAAAATGAATTTGGTGGAGTTCGTGACATTGACATTCCTTTTGAAGGTGTTATAGGAAATATTAAACGACGCTACCATGAAACCAATAGTGACTACACCCGCACACAGATGCGTCTTTATATGAATGAGCTAACTTGTGGCACTTGTCACGGTTATCGCCTCAACGATCAGGCCTTATCCGTTCGTGTAGGAGGAGAGAAAGCCCCTCATATCGGAGAAATTTCAGACCTTTCCATCGCAGACCATTTGGAAGCTATTGATCAGTTGACCCTATCAAAAAATGAGGCCATCATTGCTCGTCCGATTCTTAAGGAAATCAAGGACCGCTTGACCTTCCTTAATAATGTCGGTCTTAACTATTTAACGTTATCCCGTTCTGCAGGAACATTATCAGGTGGGGAGAGCCAACGTATTCGCTTGGCAACCCAGATTGGTTCCAATCTCTCAGGAGTCCTCTATATCTTAGATGAGCCGTCTATCGGTCTTCACCAGAGGGACAATGACCGCCTGATTGCCAGTCTGAAAAAGATGCGTGACTTGGGGAACACCTTAATCGTGGTGGAACACGATGAAGATACTATGCGAGAAGCTGATTATCTGATTGACGTTGGCCCTGGGGCAGGTGTCTTTGGTGGAGAAATTGTCGCAGCAGGAACGCCTAAGCAGGTGGCTCGCAACAGTAAATCCATCACAGGACAGTATCTATCAGGAAAACGTGCGATTCCAGTGCCGTCAGAACGCCGGGTTGGAAATGGTCGCTTTATTGAGGTGACTGGTGCGCGTGAGAACAACTTGCAAAATATCACTGCTCGTTTCCCACTTGGGAAATTCATTGCGGTGACAGGGGTCTCTGGCTCAGGGAAGTCGACACTTATTAACAGCATTCTCAAAAAAGCCATTGCTCAAAAGCTTAATCGCAATTCAGATAAACCTGGAAAGTTTAAGACTATCTCAGGGATTGAGCATATCGATCGTCTGATAGACATTGACCAGAGTCCAATTGGACGAACACCGAGGTCTAACCCTGCTACCTATACAGGTGTATTTGACGATATTCGTGACCTCTTCGCTCAGACAAATGAAGCCAAGATTCGTGGTTATAAGAAGGGTCGTTTCAGTTTCAATGTTAAGGGTGGTCGCTGTGAGGCCTGCTCAGGTGACGGGATTATCAAGATTGAGATGCACTTCTTGCCGGATGTTTACGTGGCTTGTGAAGTCTGCCACGGAACCCGCTACAACAGTGAAACCCTAGAAGTTCATTATAAGGAAAAGAATATCTCGCAAGTTTTAGATATGACCGTCAACGATGCGGTAGAATTCTTCAAACATATTCCGAAAATTCAACGCAAACTCCAAACGATCAAGGATGTAGGTCTAGGTTATGTGACCTTGGGACAACCAGCTACGACACTTTCTGGTGGAGAAGCTCAACGTATGAAGTTGGCTAGCGAGCTCCACAAGCGCTCGACAGGTAAATCCTTCTACATTCTAGATGAACCGACAACTGGTCTTCATACCGAGGATATCGCGCGTCTACTGAAGGTCTTGTCTCGCTTTGTAGATGATGGTAATACAGTTCTCGTGATTGAGCACAATCTAGATGTCATCAAAACAGCAGACCATATTATCGACTTAGGGCCAGAAGGTGGTGTCGGTGGTGGTACCATCATTGCAACAGGAACTCCAGAAGAAGTAGCTGCTAATGAAGCTAGCTATACAGGACAGTATTTGAAAGGAAAGTTACATCATGAATAAACGTGTGCAAGCATTTCTCGATAAAATGCAAGAAAAAGAACTAGATGGAATCATTATCAATAACCTTAAAAATGTCTACTATTTGACAGGATTTTGGGGTTCAAATGGTACGGTCTTTATCAGTCGTGACCGTCAGGTCTTGGTGACAGATGCCCGCTATATTATCGCTGCTAAGCAAGAAGTAACTGGTTTTGAGATTTTTGCAGAACGTGACGAGTTGGCTACTATTGCAAAAATTACAAAAGATACGGGTCTTTCTCGTATCGGGTTTGAAGATGAAATCTCGGTTTCTTATTACCACCGCATGCAAGCCGCTTTTGAAGGTTTGGAATTAATTCCTCAGACACAGTTTGTTGAAGCGCTTCGCATGATTAAGGATGAAACAGAGATTGCGACTATTCGTAAGGCTTGTTCCATTTCTGACCAAGCTTTCCACGATGCCCTTGACTTTATCAAGCCGGGGAAGACTGAAATTGAAATTGCCAACTTCCTTGATTTCCGTATGCGTGAATTAGGAGCGGCAGGTTTGTCTTTTGACACCATCCTAGCGAGTGGCATCAACTCTTCTAAACCCCATGCTCATCCAATGCACAAGCCAGTAGAACTAGGCGAAGCTATCACTATGGACTTTGGATGCCTTTACGAGCATTATGTGAGTGATATGACTCGTACCATCTACCTAGGTCATGTTAGCGACGAACAAGCAGAAATCTATAACACTGTTTTAAAGGCTAACCAAGCATTGATTGACCAAGCTAAGGCTGGCTTAGGTTTCCGTGACTTTGACAAAATCCCTCGTGATATCATTGTGGAAGCAGGTTATGGACAATACTTTACACACGGTATTGGACACGGTATCGGGCTTGATATCCACGAAGAACCTTACTTCAGTCAAACTTCCAAAGAAGTTATCAAAACTGGTATGGTCTTGACTGATGAGCCTGGTATTTATATTGAAGGTAAATACGGAGTTCGTATTGAAGATGATATCTTGATTACAGATACAGGTTGTGAGTTATTAACCCTTGCTCCAAAAGAATTAATCGTAATCTAAGAAAAATGAGATAAATCGTTGACTTTTACTAGTTAAAGGTTTATACTAAAAGGCGAAAACGGTAGGTGAGGCTACCATAGGGATACGGATGACTACCGCAAAGCAGTGGAGACACTACTCGTTGGTCAACAGTCCTGATCGCGAAGGTCAAGACTAAGCTCATTACATCGCCCTATGGAGTTAAAGCTTGAACGAAAACAGATAATAAGTTTTTTAGTCCTGCCATTTTATGGCAGGATTTTCTGCTGTTTTAAAACAAAGAAAGGAGACAAACGATGCAAATTGACGATCATCCAGAACCGCACATACACACCCAATCGCTGATTTGTGTCGTTCTGTCCCTATAAAGTGATTGGTCCCTGTGTATGATACTCTTCGAAAATCAAATTCAAACCACGTCAACGTCGCCTTGCCGTACTCAAGTACAGCCTGTGGCTAGTTTCCTAGTTT
>CABPWC010000016.1 GCA_902461025.1 uncultured Streptococcus sp. | reverse complement strand
GTATTAGGCACGCCGCCAGCGTTCGTCCTGAGCCAGGATCAAACTCTCATTAAAAGTTTGAGTTCTCACTCATTTCTGTCACTGACAGATTTATTGTTTTTTTCATTGTTCAGTACTACAACATCAGTTGTAGTGCCCTGCACATTGGTTCGTCTTGTTCAGTTTTCAAAGGTCTTTGCCTCTCACTTATCTCGCGAGCGACAACTATATTAGTATATCACAGCTTCTATTCGTTGTCAATAACTTTTTTCAAATTTTTTTCAACTTCTACTGCAACATACTCATAGTCCGTACGGGATTCGAACCCGTGTTACCGCCGTGAAAAGGCGGTGTCTTAACCCCTTGACCAACGGACCCTGAGCTTTTTCAACTCTTTCTATTATATACACTTTTTCCTACTTGTCAACTAGTTTGATTTGTTTTTCTGAAATTTTTTTACTGGTTTTCATAGATTAGTTTTTATAAATAAGAAAGAGAGGATATAATTATATCCTCTCTTGTATTTCGTCTACTAATATTTTAGTTTTCTTCAGCCATTTTTGATTTGACTTCATCATATGATAGGGCACGTGATTCCTCTTCTACTGATTCAGGCATTTTTCCTGTTTCGTAAAGAGATTTAATTTGTGTACTATCCAATGTTTCATATTTCAACAAGGCTTCTGCAATCAATTTATGCGTTTCACGGTTTGATTGAATGATCTCAGCCGCTTTATTACGTGCTTCATTCAATAAAGCTCGAACTTCTTCGTCAATTTCGTAAGCAGTACGCTCTGAAATTGTTTTTTGTGGGGATTGAGCACCAAACATAGCATGATTACCTTCATACTGTACTGGTCCAAGTTTTTCACTCATTCCATACTCAGTAACCATAGCACGCGCCATCTGTGTAGCTTGCTCAAAGTCGTTCGATGCACCTGTTGTTTGGACATTGAAGATAATCTCTTCAGCAACACGTCCACCCATCAAACCAGCTAATTGTTCTTTCATATCTTCTTTAGATAGCAACATTTGATCTTCTTTTGGAAGAGCAATCATGTAACCACCTGCACGACCACGAGGAACAATTGTTACCTTATGAACGACACGTGCATTGGACAAGACCAAACCGACAATTGTGTGTCCTGCCTCATGGTAAGCAACCATTTCACGTTCTTTTTGAGAAACAGTCTTATCTTTCTTAGAAGGTCCTGCAATAACGCGATCTTCTGCCTCATCAATATCAGAAGCATCAATGACTGACTTATTGCGACGAGCTGCAACTAAGGCTGCCTCGTTCAATACATTTTCCAAATCAGCTCCAACAAAACCTGGCGTTTGTTGTGCTACTAACTTCAAATCTACATCTTCTGCTAAAGGTTTATTTCTAGCGTGAACTTTTAGAATTGCCTCACGTCCCTTAACATCTGGACGACCAACCAATACTTTTCTATCAAAACGACCTGGACGAAGAAGGGCTGGATCTAATACGTCAGAACGGTTTGTTGCCGCAATAACGATAATTCCTTCGTTTCCTTCAAAACCATCCATTTCAATCAAGAGTTGGTTCAAGGTTTGTTCACGTTCGTCATTACCTCCGCCTAAACCGACACCACGTTGGCGACCAACAGCATCGATTTCATCAATAAAGATAATAGCTGGTGCTGCTTTTTTAGCGTCCTCAAAGAGTGAACGTACACGGCTAGCACCGACACCGACGAACATTTCTACGAAGTCAGAACCTGAAATACTAAAGAACGGTACTCCAGCTTCTCCTGCTACTGCTTTAGCAAGTAATGTTTTACCAGTTCCCGGAGGTCCCTCTAAGAGAACACCAGCTGGGATACGAGCACCTAATTTTGTAAAGCGTTTTGGATCTTTCAAGAATTCAACAACTTCAACAAGTTCTTGTTTTTCTTCTTCAGCTCCTGCTACATCTGAAAAACGTACTTTGATATCTTCCTTATTAGCAGCCTTAGCTTTACTGCGTCCAAAGCTCATCGGATTGCGTCCGCTATTTCCTCCCATATTTCCCATCATAGAAAACAAGAAGAAGAATAAAATAGCAAATGGTACTACTGAAACTAGGATGTTAATCCACATACCACTTGAGCTCTCATGCTTAACTTCAACTTGTGTTTGGTGTTCACTTGCCAGTTTCTGTAAGTCCGCTACAGTAGTATCCGATGGAAGAATAATACTAGTAAATTTCTCTACTTTGGTTGCAGAAGGTGTGAAAAACTGAATACCTGTTTCCGGCTTTTCTGTCTTAGCATTTTTGTAGACACCAGACACTTCAATAACACTACCGCTTGGTTGATAGGTCATTTCTTTTACATTGTCATTAGTGATTTCCTGCACCAATTCTGAGTATTTAATTTGTTGACTATGACCTGCAGCTCTTCCAGCAAAGAAGTACTGGAAGCCAGTGACTATCAAGAATATCATCAACAAATAAAGAAATGGATTTTTTATAAAACCATTATTTTGTTTTTGCATTCAATAACTTACCCTTCTATTTTGAGTAAACTTCCTCTTTCAATACACCTACATAAGGAAGGTTACGATAATTTTCATTATAGTCTAAACCATAGCCTACAACAAATTCATTCGGAATTGTAAAACATGTATAATCTGCTTCGATTTCCACAGTACGGCCTTCTGGTTTATCCAGCATAGTAACAATCTTAACAGATGCCGCTTCTCTAGCAGTAAACATATCTCTCAAACTTTTCAAGGTTTGACCAGTGTCGATAATATCTTCCACAAAAACAACATGTCTACCTTTAATATCTTGAGTTACATCTTGTTTGATATTGATAACACCGCTACTTACAGTACCACCATGGTAGCTAGAAACCATCATAAAATCCATTTCAAGATGAGTGTCGATATATTTAACTAATTCTGCCATGAAAGGAATAGATCCTTTTAAAATTCCAACTAAAATTGGATTTTTCCCTTCATAATCTTTTGTTAATTGAGCACCTAATTTCTTAGCAGCTTCTGTAATTTCATCTTGTGAAATCAAAATCTTCTTGATATCTTGTTCTAACATGATTTTACCTATCTATTTTTTCTATATAAAGTATAGTGTTCATTATATCATTTTTCATTTTTATACTCAAATCACTGAGTTCAATTCCTAAAATTGAACAAATCTTTCCGAATTGCTCAATAATAATCGCATTTTTTCGTTTTTCTGTAGGAATTTTCAAATCAATAAAAAGTCGTCTTACTTTTTTTCGGTAACCATTTTTTATCAAATAATCACCTGGCTTTCGATGTCGCAAAATCAATGATGTTTCACGGGAAACATTTATCTGTTGAACATCTTCTCCTCTTAGAGGAATTCCAAATGAAAAGAGATAACCATCATAATAAACTTGATTTTGATAGTTTAACACACACTCACTACTTTTTTCATCAGACTTTGGTCTGATTTTACCAATTTGAAAGTGCTGGTATTCTTTTATAAGTTCATAACCATTTTTTATACTATGGCGATATTGACTCTTAGTTTTTAAAATATGATGAATTTCTTGAAATTGTTCTCTTGTTATATTTAAATCAGCAAAACGACTAAGGTATTGTTGTAGTAAAACTCTTTGTGTTGCTTCACTAAAATATAAAAACTGAGTTAAATCTTCTACATCAACTGCTTGAGATAATTCAGCCAGAGCAATTTGATAGTCAGAAACTTCTTTTCCAAACTCTAAAATTGCTTTTTTTACCTGAACATTTTCTTTTTCTAACTGTGGCAGATAGAGGTTGCGAATACGATTGCGAAGATAGTGATTTTCTTTATTCGTTGAATCTTCAAAATGCTCAATTTCAGGAAAATCCTTCTTATAAAAAGACAACAAAGGACGAATCAACTCTCCCTTATCAAACATTTGTCTTTCTTTAATAGCTGATAAATGTTGTAGTCTAACACCTCTAATCAATCGCATAAAGATCGTCTCAACTTGATCATCTGCATGATGAGCTGTTACAAGAGCTGTAGATGAAGTTTTCTCCATCACTTCTCTAAAAAATTCATAGCGAAATTGACGAGCATTCGCTTCTGAAAAATCTCCAGTAAAACAAGCTACATAAATTGGAACTCCAGCTTGTTCAGCTAATTTTCTTAATTCAATTTCTTCCTTATCTGACTCTGGTCGTTGTTTATGATTTACATGAGCCAAAAACAATTCAATACCAAGTTCTTTTTGATAGGTCAAAAGAAGTTGAAAAAGAAACATCGAATCCAATCCACCAGACAAGGCTAGAACAACTCTTGAATGTCCTTCAAAGTAACCTTTTTCTAGAAAATGATTTAAAAAATCGCGGTCTCTCATTTTAGGACCTCGTAGACATCCTTAGCAATTTTAGAAATGGTATCGTAATCAGAATTTTTGGTAAAGATTGAAATAATGAAAGGAGAATCTGTGTAGACTATTCCTACATCGTGTTTAAATTCATCTGCATCCCCAATTTTATGGGCTACCTTAGCAGAAATATTCTTAGCAATCCTCTGATTATCAAAAGATGTTTGTGAAAGAGATTCTAAAACAAAACCATTTTGATAGTAAATAGATTCCATAACTTGACCAGCCATTTTAGCTGAAGCCATCTTATCTGTCACATTCCACTCTTCACCTGCGATAGTAGCCATTTCTTTTTTAAAGGCTTCATCTGATTTATTCGTAATATAATAAGCAAGAATATTATGAGCTACATTGTCAGATTCTTTTGCAGTTTTTGTAATTAAATCTTTGATTGTGTATTCTTTATTGTCCGCTGTTTTAGGGAGACTTCCACTTCCTTCCGGTTTATAAGAACCAGGGAAATCATTAACTTCGGAAACATACTTCAATTTCGTGTCAAGTTGGTAATCACCTTGATTGATTTTTTCCTGAACAGAATAAAGATAAGGTAATTTCATAACACTAGCAGCGTACATTTTTTGATTTTCATTAATGCCAGCTTCCTTACCTGTACTCAATTGTTTAATATAAATAGAGAACTGTTCATTTTGATAATTTGCAGATAGCAACTCTTGTACTTTCTGAATACGATTATCATCATCGGAAATATAATCCGTCGAAATCCAGCCTGTTTGCTTGATATGTAAGAATTCACGACCTTCAGCAAAAATAGACATATCTGCTTCAACTTCTTTATAAGGCGCTAAAGTAGACTTTAATTCTTGTTGATCATAAGGACTATTATAAACGACAAATCCTGGTTCTAGCCATACTCGTTTAGAAAAATCGTTTACGATGGAACTATCGTATAAAAGTCGTTTATCAGCCATTACAAATTGATTATTTGACAATTTAAAGACAGGCTGTCCTTGTTTATTTAATCGCCATTCTAAAACAGATAATTTTGTTTCCTCATTGACTTTTCCTGATTCATTAATCAGGTCTTCTGTAGAATAAACTGGCGTCTCACCATAAAATTTTGGAGATTCTATAGTATCTTGATAATAAAAATGATACGGAGCGTGAGTTAAAGAATAAACTTCTTGTTTTGGAATGATAACTGGATTCTCAGTGCTTACTACTTGAACACTTTTTAGGAAAATAGGAAGTAGTAATATCACTAAAAATTTACGCATTCTTTTTCCTCTCTTCTTCTTGCAGTCGTAATAGATGATTCTTTTGAGCTAACTCATCTAATTTTTCATCTGATTGACTTAAAAATTGTTCGATAATATCTAATAAATTTTCCATTTCGCATTACCTAGGAAGTAAGTCCGGAATTGTATAAACTTCCTCCCATGTTTTTGAATAATAATATTTTGCACGAGAATATTTAGCCGCATAGGATTCGTCTTTTAACTTCGTTGCTAAACTAGCTTCTTTATCCTTTTCATCGCTCAATTCCTGATATTGTTTGTTCAAATCAGCTAGTTGCTGGCGACGTGTTAGTAATTGTTGATAACTTTGCGCTAAATTATAAGTTGGTAAGATAAATAACAACATAATTAAAATCAAAACCCAACCCATAAAACGATTCCGTTTTTGACGTTCTTCCATCATGTACTTACGACGTTGGTATTCATTTTGAATAAAAGAGTTATTCATTTGGACTATTTTTTTATACATCGTCTTCTACCCTTGTTTCACTGATGATTTTATACATTCCAGCTGCATCTTCTTTTTTGGTGCTATCTTTCATTTCTAGCACTTTCACAAGCAACAACTTATTTCCAAAGCGAATTTCAACCTGATCGTTGACTTTTAAATCTGTTGAACTCTTCGCAAGGATTCCATTTACCTTGATTCGCCCTTTGTCTGCAACTTCCTTAGCCACTGTACGGCGTTTAATAATTCGTGATACTTTTAAATATTTATCTAATCTCATCTTAATACCTCAAATTATTATTGTACCATTTTTATCCCTTTTATAGAAGAAAAAAGGTAATCCCTAATGTGACTCTTTTAAGTCTTTTATCTTCGCTAACGATTCTCCAAAGGTTAAGAGTCCTTCTAAAATCTCATAGTCTTTTTTATTTCGAATATCAAATACAACTTCAATCAAACCTTGATTTTCAGAAATATTAGCCTTCAAATTTGTCTGAGAAAGAGCCTGGAAATAATCTTGGGTTAAAAATAGTTGTTGCAATATTTTTTCAAATTGAATGACAAGCTTATTATTTCTTCTTTCAACACGATTGACAAAAACTTTATCAAGATAAGCTTTAGCTAATCCAATTTCTAAGAGATAGGCAACTACATCTGGATACTCACCAAAACGGTCTATCAACTCATCTTGTAATTCTTCGTAGTTGACACGGTTGTCAATTTGACGAATTCTCTTGTAAATTTCAATTTTATGTCGTTCATCTGAAATGTACTCATCCGGAAGATAAGCATCAATTTGTAGAATTAACTCAGCATTTCCTTTTTCACGTTTCTTATCAGTTCCATTCTTCTTAGCAATTGCTTCTTCCAGTAACTGAGAATAGAGTTCAAAACCAACTGAATCAATAAAACCGGACTGCGAACTTCCCAAAAGATTACCCGCTCCACGGATAGACAAATCACGCATGGCAATTTTGAAACCAGAACCCAATTCAGTGAAACCTTTAATTGCCTCCAATCTCTTCTCAGAAACTTCTGTCAATGATTTATCTGGTCGATACATGAGATAGGCATAAGCAATACGATTACTACGACCAACCCGACCTCTTAATTGATACAAGGTAGACAGACCCATGTGATCCGCATTTTCGATAAACAAGGTATTGGCATTTGGAATGTCTACCCCTGTTTCAATGATTGTCGTGGTTACTAAAATATCATATTCACCTTCAATGAAATCAAGTAGTGTGTTCTCCAAACGAATTTCACTCATTTGACCATGAACAAAACCAATAGAAGCTTCTGGAATCAGTTCTTGTAACTCTGAAACCTTCTTTTCAATCGAGTCAACTTTATTGTAAAGATAGTAAACCTGACCACCACGATCAATTTCTCTCAATACAGCATCTCGAATGACACGATCATTCTGTTCAAGGACATAGGTTTGTACAGGATATCGATTGGTTGGGGGAGTTTCGATGACAGATAAATCTCGAATACCTAACATAGACATATGAAGAGTTCGAGGAATTGGTGTAGCTGTCAAAGTTAAGACATCAACCTTCTTTTTTAATTCCTTCAAAGCTTCCTTATGTTTGACACCAAAACGTTGTTCCTCATCGATGATGATCAAGCCTAAATCTGCAAATTCAACATCTTTAGATAAAACTCGATGGGTTCCTATCAGAATATCAACTTGGCCTTTTTTCAATTTTTTAAGTGTTTCAGTCTGCTCTTTTTTACTTCTAAAACGACTTAAAACATCTACATTGACAGCAAACTGCTCAAATCTTTCCTTGAAATTACTATAATGTTGCTGAGCAAGAACTGTGGTTGGTACTAAAACAACAACCTGTTTATGATTATTTACAGCCTTAAAAGCAGCTCGCATGGCCACCTCAGTCTTACCAAAACCAACATCTCCAACCAAAAGTCTATCCATTGGTTGAGAAGCCTGCATATCTTTCTTAATTTCTTCGATACTTCGAAGTTGATCTTCAGTTTCAACATAAGGGAAAGCCTCATCAAAAGCAACCTGATCTTCATCATCTTTTGAAAATGCAAAACCTTCAAGTTGACTCCTCTCTGCATATAACTTAATTAAGTCATCTGCAATGTCTTCAACTTGATTTTTAACTTTTTGCTTAGCTTTTTTAAAACGTCCATCGTTTAATTTGTTTAACTTTGGAGCCTTACCGTCACTTGAAACATACTTAGATAAGGTTTGGATTTGTTCTACAGGGATAGAAATTCGATCTCCATTTTGATATTGGATACTTACATAATCTCGGTGAATCCCTTTGAGTTCAATCGTTTCGATTCCTAAATATTGACCAATCCCATGAATTTGATGAACAACATAATCTCCTTTTTGGAGCTCATTATAGTCCTTTAATCTCTCAGCATTGCTAATATTTTGTCTTCTATATTTACGTTTAATCTTCTTTTTGAAAATTTCATATTCAGTGATGAATACTAGATTCTCATCCACAAAATGAAAACCATGACGAAGGTTTCCTTCAATAAGATTGACAGTTCCTTTACAGATTTCACTTTGATTACTATTGTCAACTTTAATGCTATATTCATCAAGAATCGTTGACAGTTTTTTTAGTTCTGTTTGGTTGCTTGATTGAAGAACAATCGTATATTTTAATTTTTTATAGCGTTCAATTTCTTCTTTCAGAAAAGAAAACTGATTGAAGAATTCTTGCATTGGATATTGATTAAATTGATAAAGATGATCAAATTTTAGATTTCCAAGTCCCTTTTGAAAATTAGAAAAGAAGCTGGCTGGTAAATATTTTTTAAACTGACTTTCTACATCAGCAAAATATTGTAAACTTGATACAGCTTTACTATTGTGTAAATCTTCTGTAAAGTAGCCAGCTGTTTCCTTATCAAAAATATCATACTGATTGATAATTTTTTGAAAATCATCAAAGATAATAGGAACTTGATTCAAATAGTCTATCAATGTCCACTGTTTTTTATAAAAAACAGATAAAAACTTGCGAATATCTGCATGAAGAACTTGCTCTTTCGTACAACTAAAAACTTCTTCTAAGTAAGACTTTAAAGTTGGAGAAATAGCTTTATCAATCTCATGTTCTAAGAATTTTTGACCACGATGATAATCTTCATCAGTTAGCAAAATATCACTAGCTGGATAAATCAAGACTTGAGATTGACTATCTTTTGATAATTGAGTTTCAGCATCAAATTCTCTAATCCCATCAATCTCATCACCAAAAAATTCTATTCGATAAGGAGATATTTGAGAGGTTTCAAAGATATCCAGAATATCTCCTCGAAGACTAAACTCACCTTGACTTTGAACTTGTGTAACTTTTTTATAACCAAGAGAAATCAAGTGATTTTTTAGTTCACTTTGTTCACATTCTTGGCCAATTTCAAGCTTTAAAATACTATTATCAAAAACTTGAGGATCTGGTAAAAATAAGCGACTAGCTGCTAGGTTACAAACTAAAATCCCTTTTTGAGACCTATCTCTTAAAAAACGCAAAGCTTCGACGCGAGAAAAAATCTTTTCTTGTGACGATACTAAAAATTCTACCATTGGTGAATCATCTACTAAGAATGGATAAACTAAATCTGAACCTAAGATGGAAATTAAATCATTGACCAGACGTTCAGCCTCTCCATAAGTCGAAGTCATTACTAAAATTTTGTCCTGATTTTTTGCACTACTTGCAATAGCCAAAGACTTTGCTGAACCAGAAAGACCAAGTAGTAATTGTCTTTGTTTGAGAGATAAATGCTCATTCCATGATTGTATCTGCTTATTCTCTAAAAAGAAATCGATTAATGACATTTCTTTACCCATTATATTTCTGCATTGTTTTTTCAAAGTTATTCTCTTGTAAATAATAGTTTACAGCGTCGTAAACTTTGTCAATTGACTGTAAAATACCAATATAATCTTCTTGATCAAACTTACTCAAAACATGATGAACCACTGACATTCCTTTTTTAGGTCTTCCAATACCAATCTTTACACGATTGAAAACCTGTGTACCAATATGTTGAATAATTGACTTGATTCCATTATGGCCACCAGCTGAGCCTTTAGCTCGAAGACGAATTTTTCCAACTTCCATGTCAAGATCATCGTAAATAATGAGTAAATCTTCAATATCTAAACCATAGTAGGTTAATAAAGCATGAACTGCTTTTCCACTTTCATTCATAAAAGTAGTCGGTTTCACCAGATAAATTTTTTCACCATTAAGGAAAAATGAAGCTAACTCGGCTTGGAATATCTTATCGTGTGTAAAGGTGACGTTCTGTTTTTTTGCTAGTTGATCAATCAGCATAAAGCCAACATTATGTTTGGTTTCAAAATATTTATCTCCTGGATTTCCCAATCCCACAAGTAGTTTTGTCATTTATTTTTCCTTTCAAAAGCCAAAAGGGTTGGAATTTTTTTCCAACCTAATTGACACTATTTAAAATGTTCATTAAACGTTAAAGCGGAATTCCATGATGTCGCCATCTTGAACGACATATTCTTTTCCTTCTTCACGCAAGCGTCCAGCTTCTTTTACAGCCTTTTCAGATCCGTATTTAATCAAATCATCATAAGACATCGTTACTGCACGAATAAATCCTTTTTCGAAGTCAGAGTGGATAATACCAGCTGCTTGAGGAGCTTTCATACCTCGTTTAAAGGTCCAAGCACGAACTTCTTTTTCACCAGCTGTGAAGTAAGTTCCAAGTCCTAATAGATGGTAAGCAGCTCGAGTCAACTTATCCACACCTGATTCTGTCAAACCAATAGCTTCAAGAAACTCTTTTTTATCTTCATCGTCTAACTCAGAAATTTCTTCTTCAGCACGCGCAGAAATGACCACCACCTCTGCATTTTCTGTTGCTGCGAATTCACGGATTTGCTTCACATAATCAATAGATTCTGGGTCTCCAACGACATCCTCATCCACATTTGCTACATAAAGAACTGGTTTAGTGGTCAAGAGGAAGAGTCCTTTAACTACTTTTTGTTCTTCATCTGTGAATTCAATGGTACGAGCTGATTTTCCATCTTCAAGAACTGGTTTAATCTTTTGGAGAACGTTAAATTCTGCAACTGATTCCTTATCTTTTTGCGTACGTGCCATCTTTTCCACACGCGCATAGCGTTTATTCACAGATTCTAAGTCCGCAAGAATCAACTCTAGGTTAATGGTATCAATATCTGCTAATGGATCTACAAAAGCATCTTCACGACCTTGCTCACGCATGACATTTTCATCATCAAAGGCACGAACCACATGAACAATGGCATCAACTTCACGGATATTGGCCAAGAATTTGTTCCCAAGACCTTCACCTTTAGAAGCCCCTTTGACAATCCCTGCAATATCTGTAAATTCAAAGGTTGTTGGGACTGTTTTCTTAGGAGTAATCATTTCCGTCAATTTTTGGAGGCGTTCATCTGGAACTTCTACCATCCCAACGTTTGGGTCAATAGTTGCAAATGGATAATTTGCAGCCTCTGCTCCTGCTTTTGTAATTGCGTTAAATAGGGTTGATTTACCAACGTTTGGCAAACCCACGATACCTGCTGTTAAAGCCATAATTTCTCATTCTCCGTTCACATTTCAATCTTCAATATTATAACACAAAAAGGGAAAACTTGCTAACCCTCTAACTCCTTGCATTTAGTCGATAATTTTACTCATTTTTCTTTCAAAATCATAGCGACTCATCATGACAACATGATCACAATTACTGCATTTTATTTTGATATCTGCACCTAGACGTGTAATTTCCCAACGATTCGCTTTTTTGCCTGTAGATTTGATTGTACAAGCATGTGGTTTTTTCATTTCAACAAAATTTCCAACTTGATACATACTACTCTCCTTTTCATATTTCTGATTATATCATAAAAGAGGTGAGCTAGGCTCAACCTCTTTCTATTAATTTGTACGAACTGGTGTAATCAGCTGCATGAAATCTTCATCTGTGTCAGCTGGTACCAAAGTAAAAGGACGAACTGCTGAGATGAAGCTGATTGTTACCTTTTCACTATTCAAGGCTTTTAATGCTTCAATCAAGTAAGTTGGGTTAAAGCTAATCGTTAAATCTTCACCAGATACAGCAACTGTATCGATTTCTTCATCTACTTTACCAACTTCTGGAGAATTTACATGTGCTGTAACTACTCCTTGTTTGATTTCTAATTTTACAGTTCCATTTTGAGTAGCACTTGATAAAAGACGAGCACGTTCCATAGATTGACGTAAATGAACAACATCAAAAGTCACTGTCGTATTAAAGTCGGTTGGAATTAAGCGATCTGTATCAGGATAATTACCTTCTAAGAGGCGTGTATAGAAGCTAATATTTTCGCTTCTAAAGAGAATTTGATTATTTGCAAAGAAAATCTCTACTGTTTCAATATCGTCCGTAAAAACAGCTGAAAATTCGCGTAGAGAGCGACTTGGGATAACAACATCAAAATTATCACTATTTTTCTCAAGAGTTAATTTTTTCTGGCTCAGACGATGTGAGTCTGTTGCAACTGTTTTTAATTCTTGATGATTACTCAAAACAAAGTGAACACCAGTCAAAATAGGACGACTTTCTTGTACACTAGCTGCAAAGGCAGTTTCGTTGATAATCTTCTTAAGAAGTTTTGTTTCAAGAACTAAAGGATTACTTGCAGCGATTTCCTGGATACGTGGATATTGTTCACTATCTTTACCTTTAAGGGTAATCTCTGATTTTCCACTTGTTAATACAATCTGATGTTGCTCGATCTCTTTGAAATCAAGAGTCACATCTGGAAGACTTGATACTACATTGATAAAGAATGAAGCTTCTAGAAGGATAGAACCTAAAGAGTTAATCAAAAGACCTGCATTTTCATCTTTTTGAGAAATGAAGTTTTCAATTGAAATTTGACCATTAGATCCAATTAATGTAATTCCTTCGTTTGTCACATCGATTTTGATCGTTGATAAAACAGGAATAGCATTTTTAGAACTAATAGCACGTTTTGTAATATTTAATGATTGCAGGAATAGATTTTTGTTAATTGAAAAATGAATCATGGAATCTCCTTTATTTATTTTTATTATTAGAAGGTTAATAGTAATAGTAGGCTGTGTGAAATTTGTGGAAAACCTAGTTTAGTTTAGAAAATTTAAGAAGTTACACTTGTTTAAAAGATGTGTATAAATTAGTAAAAATGTAAACACTTATCCACAAGTTATTTGATTTTCTTTTTGATAGTTTCGATTTCTATACGTAATTTATCATCCGTTTCAATCATAGATTTGATTTTTGCATGAGCATGAATGACGGTCGTATGATCTTTACCACCAAATTCTTTTCCGATTTTTGGAAGGCTATTATCTGTCAGCTCTCTAGCTAGATACATAGCAACTTGACGAGCTAGAACAATATTCTGAACACGTCTAGTTCCCTTCATCTCCTTAACGCTGACATCATAAAAGTTTCCGACTTCCTCTTGGATTTTTTCAATCGGAATAACAGTCATGGTGCTAACACTTTGTTTTCGAGCACGTATAGCCTCAGATGCGATATCTACAGTTATCGTGTTTATTTGTTTGACTTTAGCCATGAGACTAATATCTTTGAGCGCACCTTCTAGTTCACGTACATTAGAGTCAAACTGGCCAGCCAAATATTCGATTGTGTCAGGTTGAAAATGATAATCAAGATCCTCTGTTTTACTGTTTAAAATAGCAATACGAGTTTCAAAATCTGGAGGAGTAATATCCGTTGTTAATCCCCATGAGAAGCGCGTGACAAGACGCTCAGGTAAATTTTCTAGTTGTTCTGGTCTGCGGTCACTCGTTAAAACAATCTGTTTATTATTACTGTGAAGTTTGTTAAATGTATTAAAAAATTCATCCTGAGTTTGTACTTTATTTCCACTAAGAGATTGAATATCATCAATAAGAAGGAGATCTAAACTTCGATAGGTTTTTTTAAAATTATCCATATCATTTAGCCTTAGATGATCTAAAAATTCATTAATAAAGCTTTCAGCAGGAATGTATTTAACACGCGCATTAGGATTTTTTTTGAGAATTTCATTTCCCAGAGCATTGAGTAAGTGAGTTTTTCCTAAACCGGGTCCTCCATATATAAACAGAGGATTATAAGTTAGTCCAGGATCTTCTGAGACGGCTAAAGCAGCAGACTTAGCCCAAATATTTCCATCACCTTGGATAAAATTATCAAAAGTATAAATATCTCTTAATCCTGTTTCTGAATAAGGAATAGATTTTTCAAGTTGTTCCTGTTGGTGATTACTGTTTTCAATATTACTTGCTACATCGGAGGTATTAGAATCTTCCTTAGTTAATACATATTGGGCTTTTATTTCAGTGTCGTAGATTTGGAAACCGACAGCTACAATTATATCATTGAGTTTTGTACTCCAAACCATTTCCATTTCAGATCTTGGTAAAAATATAGTAGCTACATTTCCCTCGACCTTTATTAATTCAGCAGGTGTCACGTAGAAATCAAACATTGATCGTGTTAATCTTTCTTTAGCTAATTCTAAAATCTGATTCCAAAATTGTTTTTCTTTCAACAACAAACTCCTCCTTTTCTAAATGGTATAATCTTAAACACTATTTTATCATATAGCAAGCATTTTTTCCACAACTTGTGAAAAACAATCCACAATGTTTAAAAGATTTATCCACAAGTTGTGGATAAAAGGTATAAATTTTGATTTTACTGATTTTTCCTCTACTAATTTAGTGGATAAGTCTGTGATTTGAGAAAAATAAAATAACAGCCTTATTTCAGGCTGTTAATAAAACGTTGGTACTCTTCTTGATTATGAAAAGAAATGGTTATTTTCCCAGCTTCCTTCTTTTGGAGGCGAATCTGAACATCTAATCCCAGTAATTTTTTTAAATTTTCTTCTTCTTCTTTGATAAAGTGATCTTTTTCTTTGATTTTCTTCTTATTTTTTTCTTCTTTAAGTAGATACTCCACCTGCCGAACTGATAAATCCTCTGTCTGAATGCGATAGAGTAATTTTTTTTGTTCGTCAGTAGATAGTTGAATCAGGAGCCTAGCATGTGCTTGAGACAATTTTCCAGCTTCTACTTCGGTTAAAATAAAATCAGGGAGTGTTAGCAAGCGAACAAGATTGGTAATATATGGTCGTGATTTCCCCATTTTTTCAGCAATGTCTGCATGAGTATACCCTTTATCAATTAAAGATTGATAAGCTTTCGCTTCTTCAATCGGATTCAAGTCTTCTCGCTGTAAATTTTCAATGATAGAGTGAATCATCATGTCCTGATCAGATAAATTTTTGATGATTACAGGAACTTCTGATAGCCCAGCTGCTATCGATGCCCGATACCGTCTTTCTCCAGCTAGGATTTCGTATCCAATAACTGGAGATTGACGGACGATAATTGGTTGAATTAATCCATTTTCTTTAATAGATTGGGCAAGTTCTTCTATTTTTTCTTTTGAGAATTCTTTACGAGGTTGGTAGGGATTTTTTTGAATATCACTGATACGAATTAGTTTGAGTTCTTCCATATTTCTACAGTATCACATCTTTGATATTCTGTAAAGTAGGTTTACAAATATGTAAACTATTGATTTAAATCACTTGTACTTTTATCTAGCTTGATTGTAGTTTTCTCTTCTTTACCATTACGGTAATAAGTTACAGTTATTTCATCACCAATAGAGTGATTGTAAAGTGCATTTTGCAATTCAGTAGTAGATGAAATCTTGGTATCATCTACTTTTGTGATGACATCATATTGTTGTAAATGTCCGTTTGCAGGCATATTCTTTTGAACAGAGCGAACAGCGACACCAGAAGTAACATTATCAGGAAGTTTTAATTTTTGTAGATCGGAAGTGCTAAGATTTGTCAAATTAACCATGTGGATACCAAGAGCAGGTCGAGTTACTTTTCCATCTTTTTCCAACTGTTTGATAATATTCTTAACATCATTTGCAGGAATAGCAAAGCCGAGACCTTCTACAGATGTTCCACCATTAGAGGCAATTTTACTTGATGTAATACCGATAACTTGTCCCTGGATATTAATCAAAGGACCTCCAGAGTTACCAGGGTTAATAGCTGTGTCTGTTTGGATGGCATTTGTTGAAATAGCTTGACCATCTTCAGATTTCAAAGAAACGTGTCTGTTCAAGCTTGATACAATCCCTTGTGTAACTGTATTTGCATATTCTGACCCCAAAGGACTACCGATTGCGATAGCTGTTTCCCCAACAGATAATTGACTTGAGTCACCAAACTCAGCTACTGTAGAGACCTTTTCTGAAGATATTTTTACTACTGCAATATCAGAATAGGTATCAGAACCAACAATTTCACCTGGTACTTTTGTTCCATCTGCTAGACGAATATCAACTTTTTTAGCTCCACTAATAACGTGAGTGTTAGTTACAAGATAAGCATCATCCCCATCTTTTTTATAGATGACACCAGAACCTTCACTGTTAATTTGTTCAGTATTTGAATCTGTATCAGTATCATCAGTTCCAGCAAAACCACTTTGAGAGTTTCCTGAATAAGTGATAATAGAGACAACTGCATCTTTAACTTTATCTACAGCCTGCGTAGTAGAATTTTCATTATTTGAAGCTGTCTTAGTGACTGCTGCACTATTTTGTTCTCCATTTCCTTGTTTTTGGTTGAATTGAAGAACAGTCAAACTTCCTAAAAGACCACTAAAAAAGCTGATGAGAATAATTAGTAAAAGTTGTCCGATTTTTTTTGAAATATTTTGTATTTTTTTCATAGATTCCTCCATGTTTGATTTATTAGCAAAAGTATAAGATTATTAACTTAATTCTAACTTAAAAAACTTAAGTTTTCAACAATCTGTGGATAATTGTTGAATATTTGTGAATTTATTGTGTTTTTCACCTTTTTCATTTGTGAATAAGATGTGAATAGAGTATGATTATGATAAAATAGAAGCATGAAAATTAAAATTGTAACAGTAGGAAAACTAAAAGAAAAGTATCTCAAAGATGGAATTGCAGAATACTCTAAAAGAATATCTCGATTTGCTACCGTAGAAATGATTGAATTAGCTGATGAAAAAACACCAGATCGTGCCAGTGATTCTGAAAATCAGAAGATTTTAGAGTTAGAAGGAAATCGAATTCTTTCCAAAATTGGGGATAGAGAATTTGTTATCGTTTTGGCTATTGAAGGGAAGACCTTATCTTCTGAAGAATTTAGTAGCCAATTAGAACAAGCTTCTATTAATGGTTATTCAACTTTAACCTTTGTTATTGGTGGGAGTTTAGGGCTCTCTCATCAAGTAAAAAAGCGTGCGAATCTATTTCTTAGCTTTGGTCGTTTAACTCTACCACATCAATTAATGCGCCTCGTTCTTATAGAGCAAATATACCGAGCTTTTACTATCCAACAAGGTTCTCCATATCATAAATAGGATTGACTATTCTCGATTATTTTGATAAGATAAGCTAGTTAGGTCTCATAGCTCAGCTGGATAGAGCATTCGCCTTCTAAGCGAACGGTCGCAGGTTCGAATCCTGCTGGGATCATACACTAGTTGTAACGCTGGGGAAACCCAGCGTTTTTTGTAAAAAATGACAGTTCAGGTACAAAAATGTGCAGTTGAGAATGAATTATTTTAAAATGAACTCCGTTTTGTATAATAGGCTTGTAAGTTAATTTACAAGAAAAAACAATAAAGGAGAATTTAATATGGAAAAAACAGTTAAATTAGAACAGTTCAAAAAACTTACAGAAAAAGAATTACAGGAAATTCAAGGTGGGGATAAAAGATTAACTTACTTTATTACTAACCTTTTTCCTAAAAGGAAAAAATAGAAAACATTGTAGATTATAGGGAGACATAATGGATTTATTAAAAATATTCATAGTTATTCTTCATATTTTTATTTTAACAAATAGCTATAAACTAATTTGTAGAGCAACAAAAAAAGAAAGATTTCTATTCATATGTTGGATTTTTATATTGCAGTCCATAGTTGAAATTTTCTTTTATTTTGTTTTTTTACATGGTTTAGGTTTAGAAAAACTAATGTTTCCCTTTATTATATATGTTTATCTAATAGGAATAAAAAAGTATGATAAGTACAAGGCTATTTTTATCAGTCTACTATTATCTTTATTATATCATAGCACTCATACTTTTTTATCAGTAACTTTATCTTCCATAACAGGTGATTCTTTTGTAACAAAATATGAAAATTTCTTCTTTTTAGTAGTATTATTACTAACTTATTTTGCTATAAAAAAAATTATTACTTATTTTCACCTTGAACTTAATTATTTTGACAAAGACTACCTCTATCCATTTCTTAAGAAAGTTATACTTGCTTTCTTTGCTTTACATGTTCTATCATTCATTTCAGATATGGTGAGCACTCATACGCATTTTAACAGTTTTGGTAGTATTTTAGCAACAATTGTCTTTATTTGTTTACTGCTAATCTTCTTCGCAATGAATTCTCATAAGGTAGGAGTTGAAAAAGAAATAGCCCTAAAACAGAAAAAATTTGAACAAGAACATTTACAGACTTATACAGATGAAATTGTTGGTTTGTACAATGAAATCCGTGGATTTCGTCATGATTATGCAGGTATGCTTGTCAGTATGCAAATGGCTATTGACAGTAGAGATTTACAGGAAATTGACAGAGTTTACAATGAAGTTCTAGTTAAAGCTAATCAAAAATTACGTTCAGATAAGTATACATACTTTGATTTAAACAACATAGAAGATTCAGCTTTAAGAAGTTTAATTGCGCAATCTATTGTATATGCACGAAATAAGAACGTAGAGTTTACACTAGAAGTAAAGGACACTATCACAAAATTGTCAATCGATTTACTTGATCTTGTTCGTATGATGAGTGTTTTGTTGAACAATGCTGTTGAAGGTGCTGCAGAAAGTTATTTGAAACAAATGGAAGTTGCAGTGATTAAGATGGATTTGGAAACAGTTATCGTGATTCAAAATTCGTGTAAAATTACCATGACACCTTCAGAAGATTTGTTTGAACTAGGTTTTTCTACTAAAGGGAGAAATAGAGGAATAGGACTTAATAATGTTAAAGAAATTTTAGGTAAGTATGAAAATATCATTTTAGAAACAGAGATGGAAGATAGTACGTTTAGACAGATTATTAGATTTAAGAGAGAGTTTGAATGAAAGTATTAATTTTAGAAGATGTTATTCAACATCAAGTCAGATTAGAAAGAACCTTGGATGAAATTTCAAAGGAATTAAATATTCCTATTTCTTATAAAACAACAGGTAAAGAACGAGAATTTAAGGAATATATCGAAAATGATGAAGTAAACCAGCTTTATTTTCTAGATATTGATATTCATGGCGTTGAGAAAAAAGGATTTGAGGTAGCACAGTTTATTCGTCGCCACAATCCCTATGCAATTATCGTATTTATCACTAGTAGATCAGAATTTGCTACCTTAACTTACAAATATCAAGTATCAGCCTTGGATTTTGTTGACAAAGATATCAATGATGAATTATTTAAGAAACGTATTGAACAGAGTATCTTATATACCAAGAATATGTTACTTGAAAATAAAGATGTTGTGGATTATTTTGACTATAACTACAAGGGAAATGATTTGAAAATTCCCTACCATGATATTTTGTATATTGAAACAACAGGAGTATCTCATAAGTTAAGGATTATTGGTAAGAATTTTGCCAAAGAATTTTATGGGACTATGGCGGATATTCAAGAAAAAGACAAAGATACGCAAAGATTTTATTCCGCTCATAAGTCATTTCTTGTCAATGTAGGAAATATTAGGGAAATTGATCGAAAAAATTTAGAAGTGGTTTTTTATGAAGATCATCGTTGTCCGATTACCCGTCTCAAGGTTCGGAAATTAAGAGATATTCTGGAGAAAAAATCTAAAAAGTGATTGACAATTAGTAAGAAATTGATATAATGGTTATATCTGCTACAGATAGATGGTCCGTTGGTCAAGGGGTTAAGACACCGCCTTTTCACGGCGGTAACACGGGTTCGAATCCCGTACGGACTATATTATCCGCCATAGCTCAGTTGGTAGTAGCGCATGACTGTTAATCATGATGTCGTAGGTTCGAGTCCTACTGGCGGAGTCAAATAAAAAAGAACACCAATGGTGTTCTTTTTTGTCTCTAGTTTGAATCTCCTAACATTTTCATAAGAAAGTCTGTTATTTCTTGCGGGCTTTCTTTTTTTCCATGAGCAATCCAAGTTTGGCATACACCAAATAGTGCATTTGTTAGATAGATACTACTATACTCTAACTCAATCTCGTTTAAATTTAATTGCATAAATCGTTTCTGGAGATCAGTACTGAGCAGAATGTGCAGTTTATTTCTCAGGAAATTTTGTATTTCTTTTGTACCATTTTCAGATAGAAGAGCAGCTAGTAGCGGTTCAGATTCTAAGTATTCAAATACTTCTAGGATAGCATCTCTTTTATGATTTGCGTGTTTTTGGAAAATGTACTCAAAAGTATGAAATAGCTTACTTTGGTAGTGTTCAATCATATCATACTTATCTTTATAGTGGGTATAAAAGCTAGAACGACTAATTCCGGCTTTTTCTGCTAGTTTAACAGTGCTAATTTGATCAAATGGCTGTTCAGTTAATAATTGAACCATGGCGTTCTCAATAGTACGTTTGGTTTTTAAGCGTTTGTTGCTCTCTTTCATATTTCCTCCTTATGAACAAAAATAGACAATGTGTCCAAATATAATTATTTTGACTTGTAAATCAGATTTTTTAATGTATAATCTATTATATCAAAATTTTAGACAATATGTGTAAAAAAGGAGACAATATGTTTAAAGAATGGAAAGCAATTTTTAAAAAACCAACCTTTATCATTGTAATGATAGGGATTTCTCTTATTCCTGCTTTATACAA
>CABPWC010000015.1 GCA_902461025.1 uncultured Streptococcus sp. | reverse complement strand
CATTCAAATACATTTTTGAATGTATTCTAACATTAACCTTTGTAGATGTCAACTTAAAATCCACCAATTAATAATTGCATGTCAATATTTGTATTGTGAAACTAGTTTCAGAAATATATAGTCTTAAAGTATGTCCACTGCCAATGGTTTTTTCAATATTTAAAAGGAGAGAACCAATTTGGTCCTCTCCAGGGTATAATTTTCCACCAACCCACTACAGTTGACAAAGAGCCGTTATTCTCAAATGAGACAACTCCTTTTAGTTTTTATAACCTCAGCTTCTCGGTCTCTTACCTACTTTTAATAGAAAGACTACGAAGGACGATTCTTAAAGTAGTCAGATTGTGCAATATCGAAAGATTAGATGGGCTTAACCAATTTAACAACCCAAATCCAATTAAACTTCCATTTATTACAACTGTTTCTTGAATATTTCTTTGAATTAATTTCTGCAACGATTCAGATAAAGAATTCAATTCCTCGAAGAAATCTAAACGATTATCTAATAATAAAATATCACTCATCTGCTTAGAAATATCAGCACTTTCATTCATCACAACCCCAATATCTGCAAGCGTCAAGGCAGCAGAGTCGTTTAACCCGTCTCCAACCATCAAAATAGTTCGGCCAGCTTTCTGTAATTCCTGAACCAACTGAAACTTACCATCTGGTTTTAAATCAGTATAAACGTTGTCAAATGGCAGATCTTTAACCAACTCTTCTGTTCTAGCCAACGTATCACCAGTTGCCAGAATCAGTTTTTTCCCTTGGCGCTTTAGCTTTTTCAATGCAACTTTCGCCTCGCTTCTCAAGGGAGTGTGGATACAAAACATCCCAATTAATTCTTTCTTATAAGCCAAAAACAATAAATTGTAATGAGTCTTATATTGCTCAATCAAGGCCAGCTGCTCAGAACTAATTCTTACCTGTTCGTCTTGCATTAGTACATAATTTCCAATGACAACCGATTGACCATCAATTTGCGATTTAATCCCTTTGCTTGCAACATACTGAAGCTTGCCATGCATTTCTTCGTGTTCAATGCCTTCAATTTCAGCTTGTTTAACAATTGCATTGGCAATAGGATGATAGATATGTTCCTCCAAACATGCACTTATTCTTAAAATATCTTTCTCAGTATAATCTCCGAAAGGAAGAACCTTTTCAACCAAAGGATAACTCGTCGTGATGGTACCCGTTTTATCAAACAAGAAAGTATCCACTTCCAGATATTTTTCTAATACATCACCATCTTTAATAACCATTTCTCGATTTAGACCTTCCTTTATGGCCGTAAGGTAGGCTACAGGTGTGGATATTTTTAGAGCACATGAAAAATCCACCAATAAAAAGGAAATGGCTTTTGAAAACGAACCTGTTAACAGATAAGTCAAACCAGCACCTAAGAAGTTATATTTTACAACCTTGTCTGCCATCCTAATAAAATGACGTTGTTTTGTCTTCTTACTCTCTTCAGATTTTTTCATCAGATTGATGAGTTGCAAAATACGACTGTTTATCTGATTATCAGTCACACGAATTCTTAACTCTCCTGTTTCCAAAACAGTATTCGCACATACAGAATCTCCCTCTTTCTTTTCAACAGGGAAGCTCTCTCCAGTCAAGGAACTCTCATTGACCATGCCTAATCCTGAAACCACTTGGCCGTCAAACAAGATTTCATTACCTTGGGAGACAACTAATACATCACCTACTTGAACATCAGAACTCTTGATGCTGATGACCATGTCTCCCCGCACTAAGAAAACATCACTTTCTTTAGCAAGAAGGCTTTGTTCCAAATCTGTTGCTGTTTTTTTTAAAGACCACTGATCCAGATGATTACCCAAATCAAGCATAAACATGATGTTGCTAGCTGTCTTGGATTGGTTCATAAACAAGGACAACAAAATGGCCGAACAGTCCAAGACCTCCATGGTTAGTTCCTTGCGCGCTAAAGTTTGATAGGCTTCTTTGACATAACCCAAAGCCTGATAACAAGTCCAAATATAACGAATAGGGTAGGGTACAAAACTTCGAAACAGCAAACGCTTAATCGCTGCACCCGATACAATTGAATAAGCACTCTCTTCTCTACGAATGGGAAGAGTCATCAAGTCCGAAACTTTCCCCTTGTCAATTTTTTTTAAAAAGGCCTCTGCATTTTCTAATACAGAGAAGCCTTCTTTCATACGTAGAGTAAAGTGCTGCTGATCCATATAAAACTGAATAGAGTCGATCCCTTTTTCATCTTTAGCCAAGGAACGAAGATAATCTTGAATATCCAAGGTCAGTGAAAACGAGGACGATAATCGGATATGTTGATATCCTCTGTGTAGCACTTTAAAAGACATATTATTCACCTGTCAGGCTATCTAATTGTTCTTCTTTCTTTTCCTGTTCGTATAAATATTTAGCGTCTTGTAAAACATCATCACCGTGTTGTTTTACAACAGAAACAGATGCATCCAGTCCATCTTTCAATTTGTAAGCTTTAGCCAAGGCCTTAGAATAGCCTTTCTTAGCTTCTTTACTTGCTAAGACTTTCAAGCCAAGCGTCCCAAATGCTACCCCTCCTAAGAAGAGAGATGATTTTTTCGCAACTTTTGCGACGTTTAATACTTCTTTTAACATGTTTATTTCCTCCTTGTAACTATTGTAGCGAAAAATGACAGCAAAAGCAATTGCTGATATCTGATATATAGATAAAATTCTCTATACTGATATTTAATTATATTATGATGAAAACAATATACTTTATTTTTTGATACTGTAAATAATTATGTGTAAACACTTAAGTAGAGTTACGGAGTGTTAATTAAATAAGCTTTCAAGTGTATCAGAACATTGACCAAACCCTTTATGGATTCGTTGACTTTGCTTGAAATTATAATCTTCAAACAACGTAACTAAGTAACGTTCCAGAGCCTCCTCATTAGGAAAAAGAACCTTCTTTTTCATTTGATGTTTGATTTCTTTGTTAAGAGACTCAATGAGGTTTGTCGAATACATGCTGTGCCAAATCTGGTAGGGAAACTGATAAAAAGTTAAAAGATTATCCGTCTTCTCCAGACTTTCCATGACTTTCCTATACTTTGGTTTCCATTCGGCGAGAAAGTCCTCTAAAGCTTGTCCTGCCATTTCTAAATTTTCAGCACGATAAATCATTATAAATTGCCCCAGAATAACCGCTCTATCTGCTCGTTTCACTTTACTAGCTAGATTTCGACTAATATGAATTAAGCAACATTGTTGTTTAGCTAATGGGTGAGCCTGACTGATAATCTGCTCAAGCCCCTTAAAGCCATCTGTAACTACAAGAGAAATCTGTTGGATTCCTTGGTTTTGAAGCTTGTCTAACAGGGTGGACCAAGAAGCATTGTTTTCTTGAGGCAACTGTGCATAGCATATCTCTATGCGACTAAAGTCGCTAGAGCTATCCTAATTGCGCACCGCCAGTTCTCATAGAAAAAAACACCTTGCAAGATGCAAAGTGTTTTCGTTTGTATTCTGCTGTCCAGTAACGAATTAACGTTTACTAAATTGTGATGCTTTACGGGCCTTTTTCAAGCCTGGTTTGGAAAGTATGAATTTCAGTTGGACTAAAAACAGCGTAATATCAAGACTTTTCTCCGCTTTTATAAAAGCTTTTTTCCAATCAAATTCAACTAATTTTATCCGAATGGTGTGGATTTTACCCCCAAAATTACAGAGAATGGAGCTGATAAACACTAAACGTTCACACCATTAGTTAAATGATTTTTTGTTCATCATTTTTCTTAGATGATAGAACTTCTAATTTATTTCTTATTCAAGCAAAAACAACCTGCTATAAGTAAGAAAGAGGAAGATACAAGAAAAACACGGCGTAAAAACCGATTCAGTTCATTGTCCTCAATCCTTGTCTGCTTCATTTTCTTTTACGAGATCGTTTTGTGAATCTTTTTCAGAGAGTTTTTGATCAATATACTTGTCAATGTTTTCATAAAATTCCTTGGTCGCTTCACTATCTAATGTTGGCGAGTTCTGAACTTGATTCACTTTCAATTGAACAGATTGAATACCGTAAGAGGCTTGTTTTTGGTGGAGTGTTTCTAATTCTTCTTCTGAAATCGGATCTCCAACAACCGTCAAGACCAATTCATTGTTACTTGACTTGTAGACTTGATTAATAACCGTATAATTGGCGAACTCTTTTCCTACAAACTGTTTGATCCCTTCTTTGCGCGCTTGTTCTATTGTCAGAGTAACTGCCGAATAGCTAGCTGGAAGAATCAACAATACAATCAAAGAAATCAAGCCAATTCTCATTTTAATGCTCAGCTCTTTAAATGAAGTTAAAGGAGATTTTCTCATCAAAATTCTTGTTCCAACAATGTTGGCTAGCATGATAAAGACACAGTTGATCAAGAAAAGATAGAGAGCCCCCAATAAAAATCGTACATTCCCATTAGCTAAACCATAGCCAGCAGTACAGATAGGCGGCATCAGAGCTGTAGCAATGGCTACTCCTGGCACGATATTGTTTGCTTCTTTTTTCCTTGAACCGATCACACCAGCAATCCCACCAGCAATAGCAATGAGAACATCCCAAATGGTTGGAGAGGTTCGTGCGATCAACTCGCTACTTGCATAAGACAAGGGAGAAATCCAGAAATACAGAGTCGAGACAAGCAAACTGACCAACACTTGAGTCAATAAAACCTCTAGAGATTGCTTGATTAAACGCGTATCAAAAATAGCTAAACCGAATCCCAGTCCAACAATCGGTGTCATGAGAGGTGAAATCAACATGGCTCCTATAATGACAGCTGTTGAATTCATATTTAGTCCGATAGAGGCAATAAAAATTGCACACATCAAAATCGCTGTATCTCTCAATCGAACATGAAGGTCATCGTATAATTTCTCACGGTATTCCCGTGTTGAATAATTGGCAGTCATTTGTCCTCTCCTCTTTCCTTATTTAAATTGGTATAATAATTAAAAATAACAGCTGATAAACAGCCAAAAAATATGAGCCCATAAATCGTCAAGAAGACACTGGTAATCCTTCCAATCAAGGTCACAGCTAGGAGATCCCCGTAGCCGACAGTCGTCGAAGTCACAAAAGCATACCAAAGACCGTCTCCGTAATTTGTGATAGCAGGTTCAACTAGGAAAAGCACGCCTCCTGACCCAAAAACAAAGGTCACAAAACTCAGAGCAAACCGAGTAAAACCCGTAACCTGCATAATATGCCATAACATTTTTAAACGTTTCATTTGTTCTCCTTATTCATACTAGCTCCTGACCGAGCCGTTTTTTTCCAATAATCAAAGTGAAGATAGGACATGATCTCCATCAGAGAAAGATAGACAAACTGATAGATCTGATTTAAGCTGATTATCAACTGATATTGTTTGAAAAATGACTGGAAGAAAGACCAGATATGACTGTCTTGAATCAGTCCCTTCTTAACATCAGACAGGATATTAGCTAAAGCTCCCAAGGACTGAAACGGTAAATCCTTGACATTTATATAGATCCGGTCCACCACATCATTCAGACTGGTATCTTGGATGGCATGAAATTCTCCAAAGAGAACTCCTGCCGCTCCAAGAGTAGAAACAAATTCCACCAAATAATTTCTGAGGAAATTTTCTCAACCTTTTCCCATAATGTGTTTAGTGCCATCCATAACGATCCCAACCAGAAAAAGGAAAGAAAACAAGCAAAGAAATTTTGCCGTAAATCCCAAAAAGCTTCAAGACTTGGTGTTGTTGGTTTTTCTAACTCTAAAACCAAGATGGTCATAATAATTGCTAGAACAGCATCTGTCAATACAATTAATCTGTCTTTCTTCATCGGATTGCATCCCCTTTCTTTTTTGTAACATTCTATCTTATCGCATAATATTGGATATTCTTTCATAATCCGACTACAAACAAAAATAAACCAAAAAGTATGTCCCTATTATACTATATTTAACTCTAGAAGTATTCATCCATCTAATTAATAAATATATCATATTTCACAATAAATGAATACTATCAAAGATTCATCCCCTTTCACTTCATCATTTAGTGTTGCTTAGATTTATCAAAAACAACCAAATTTGTATTAATTTCAAGTATCACCTAGTTACAAAAATTTGGGGTGAACAGAAAAAGCATCCCGTATTTTTGATACGAAATGCTTTCAATAAGTTTAAATAAGTTTTAACGTTTACTAAATTGTGATGCTTTACGAGCTTTTTTCAAGCCTGGTTTCTTACGCTCAACTTTACGTGAGTCACGTGTAAGAAGTCCTGCGCGTTTCAATGAATCGCGGAAGTCTGGGTCTACTTGAAGAAGGGCACGAGCGATACCGTGACGGATAGCTCCTGCTTGACCAGCGTAACCACCACCTACAACGTTAACGAAAACGTCGTATGAACCTACAGTTGAAGTAACTGCGAATGGTTGGTTGATTACAAGACGAAGGTCAGCGTGTGGGATGTACTCTTCAACATCTTTTTTGTTAACAGTGATTTTACCAGTTCCTGGAACAAGGCGAACGCGTGCAACAGCGTTTTTACGACGTCCAGTACCTGCATATTGTGCTTGTGACATACTTTATTGTTCCTTTCCTTAGATAAGTCCTGAAATATCAAGAACTTCTGGTTGTTGTGCAGCGTGAGTGTGCTCAGCTCCAACGAATACTTTCAATTTCATACCTTGAGCGCGGCCAAGAGTATTGTGTGGAAGCATACCTTTAACTGATTTCTCGATCAAACGAACTGCATTTTTAGAACGAAGTTCACCAGCAGAGATTGATTTCAATCCACCTGGGTGGTTTGAGTGAGTGTAGTAGATCTTATCAGTTGCTTTTTTACCAGTCAATTTAACTTTTTCAGCATTGATAACGATTACGAAGTCACCTGTATCAGTGTGTGGTGTAAATGTTGGTTTGTTTTTTCCGCGAAGTACGCTAGCAACAACTGCTGAAAGGCGTCCAAGAGGTACATCAGTTGCGTCAACAACGTACCATTTGCGTTCTACTTGGCCTGGTTTAGCCATGAATGTAGTTTTGTTCATGATTTCTCCTATATGAATGTCGTTTTTGTTTACAGGGCGGATGTTCCGGTCCGCAAGTTATTTGAAAGGTTCCGGGGCCTTACAAATGGGGTAAACAATACCGCCTACTATTGTATCAAAATTCTCAGATAAAAGTCAAGCGGTTGGGAAAATATTTTTTCATTTTTGCCAGATTCGTAGTCTTCTTTCACCCTTCTCCTCAAGCATTGTCTGAAAAGCCTTAGAGACTAAGTAAATGGCACAAGTCAAGAACAACGTAACAACTAGATAATTGATCAAATGACCGTGGTTTCCAACCAATGGTGGTTTTGTCAAAAATCCATAATCTCCACCCGTCATTAGATTAACCACAAATATCACAGCATTAAGGGAAGTTGTGAGGACTAGGATTCGTTTGAAATCTAATAAACTGGCATCGTAGTCCTTCAAAAGATAAATCAAGGAATTTCCAAGAAGGGCTAAATGTCCGAAAATAAAGGACAATATTGCGATGTGGGGGAAGGGATAGGGATCTGGCACTGGATAAACAAAGGCTGCCAAAGTCCCGAAGGTTCCCAGCACAGCAAAGTACTGTTTAACTCTAGAGACACCTGGTGTCAAAAGCACTACAAACATTGCTAAACGGCAATGATAAAAAGGCAGACTTTCTGTTAGAGGCATCTGATTAACCAAATACCAACCGTAGAGCAGAATTAACTGTACCGCCTGTAAAACCTGGAAAAATCGTTGACAAGCTTTTTTATCACCATAGCGATAAGCAAGGAATACAGTCACTGCCAATAATGTAAATAGACTTCCATACCAAAGAAGGTCAAATTGGGGTGGCTCCGTCGGCTGGGTTGTAAATAAAGCATCCCAAACATTCATATAATTTTCCTCATTTTCATATAAGCCACCTCTTACTTATCTCCATAGAGCCTAGCTTACATTTATTTCTTATATTTTTGTGTCCCAAAGAAGCTGATTCTTCGAGACAAATTAACTCTTAAAAATTTTTTCTTAATAGAATACCATTAGTCTTCTTGCAAACTTTCTACTAGCTTAGCTAGGTTCATAGAGTTGGAACCTTTAAGTAGAATTTGGTCATTTGCACCAAGACTTTCCTTGACTTGTTTGACCATGGCTTCAAACTGGGCTTCATCAGCTGTTTTCTTAAAGTAGTAAACATGGCCGATTGGGAACATTTGACTGGCTAGTTGGGCTAGGTCAGCGATATCTTCACCGTAGAAAATAACGGTATCAAGGACATCTGGGGAAAGGCTCAAAATCATTTGATTATGGAGTTGGACAGACTGGTCTCCAAGTTCTTTCATATCCGCCAGAACTGCTATTTTTTTTCCACCTTCATTTGCTGGGATAGCAGAGAAAGTTTCTAAAATCAACTTCATAGCTGTTGGATTAGCATTGTAAACATCTGATAAGATGTCTGCACCGTTGGCAGCCTTTTTCCACTCGGTACGATTGCGGGTCAACTCTAGATTCTGGAAGGCTTGACCAATCTGCTCCTCAGTCACTCCCTCTTGCAGGGCAACGTAAGAAGCAATCATAGCATTAGTCGCATTGTACTTACCTGTTACTGGCAAATCAAGGGATTTCTCCAAGAAATTAGCCTTGAAAGTCAAGCTATCCTTACGCTCAGTTAATTCTGTAATCTCGAGTTCTGCACCCGGACCAAAACGAACTACTTTTTGGTCAGCAGGTAGATAATCCTCTACAATGGGATCAGCTGGCGCCAAAAGCAAGCTACCGTTCCCCATTCCATCAGCAATCTGTAATTTACCTTTGGCAATCTCTGAACGATCTTTGAAGAAGGCCAAATGTGCCTCTCCGACCAGAGTCACAATAGCTGTTTTCGGATGAGCCAGTTCAGACAAAAGATGAATATCTCCCAAGTGATCCTGTCCCATTTCCAAGACTAACTTCTCAGTGTCATCTGGCATATGAAGAACTGTATAGGGTAAGCCAATCTCGTTATTGTAATTTCCTTGCGTTTTGTAGGTTTTGTAGCTTGTAGAAAGTAAATGAGCCAACATATCCTTGGTCGTTGTCTTCCCATTTGAACCTGTAACAGCAAAGACATCTACTCCTGTCTTTTGAAGGTAATAAGCTGCAAGAGCTTGAAAGGCTGTCAAAACATCCTCTACTAAAATGTAAGGATGACCCGCTACTTCCTTTTCTGACAGGGTTACAGCAGCGCAGTTTTCAAAAGCAGTCTCGATAAAGTCATGACCATCACGCGCCCCCTTGAGTGGCACAAATAGATCACCAGGTCCAATCAAACGACTATCAAACTCAGCCTTGACTAGCGCGCTGTCCGCATAGCTTGTCACATCATTTTTTGCACCGACAACACGCGCAACTTCGTGAATCGTAAGTTTCATGTTTACTCCTTTAAAAAGGGGCAGGGAGTCTTATCCCGCCCTTATAGCTATCTTTACAATAGGTGCGCTTCACGCTTGTTAAAGCTTTCCTTAGCAAGCTCAACCAAACGCTCGATTAGTTCTGGATAGCTAATCCCCATATTGTCCCAGAGCAATGGATACATAGACCACTGGGTAAATCCTGGCATGGTGTTAAGCTCATTTAGGAAAACTTCTCCTTTATCTGTATAGAAAAAGTCACAACGTGAGAGACCAAGTCCACCAATAGCACGGAAGGCAGTTTCGGCATTCTTACGCATTACCGATACCACATCATCGCTAATCTTGGCTGGAATATCCATAGTAATCTTGTTATCGATATATTTGGCATCATAGTCATAGAAGGCTACGTCTTTGACAACTTCACCAGGAAGCGTGCTCTTGACATCATAGTTTCCTAAAAGTCCAACTTCGATTTCACGCGCATTGACTCCCTGTTCTACCAAGACACGACTATCGTACTTGAAGGCAAGCTCGAGAGCTTGGTGGAGCTCTTCTTTAGTTTCAGACTTAGAAATCCCTACACTAGAACCCATATTGGATGGTTTGGTAAAGACTGGGTAGGTTAATTTATCCTCAACTTCTGCAATCTTAGAAGTCAAGTCATCCCCTTCAACAATCGCTACGTAAGGGACTTGGGCAATCCCAGCAGATTCCAAGACACGCTTAGTTGTGATTTTATCCATGGCAAGGCTTGAAGATAGGATGTTACAACCGACATAAGGCATTTTCAAGACTTCTAAGAAACCTTGAACAGAACCATCTTCCCCCATAGGTCCATGAAGAACTGGAAAAACAACTGCGCCTTCTTCGTAGATGGCACTTGGAGCAATTTTCTTGTCCCAATCAATCGTTTCATTGGTCATGAGACGTTCATCTTGGCCAGGAGTTTGGGTAAATTCTTGGGTTTTGATAAAGACTCCAGACTGGCTGATAAAGAAGGTTTTGACTTCGAAACGATCATAGTTAACCGCACGCATGACACTCTCAGCTGACAATACAGACACTTCACGTTCTGCACTGCGTCCACCATATAATAGAATAATTGTTTGTTTCATCTGATTTGTTCCAATTCTAATAGAATACTCGTCCTTTAGTATATCACATTTGTCTCTTTTTTTAAACTTGAATAGCAAAAAAGAGACTAGATTAAAAACAAATCCAGTCTCTTGATTCTTATATATTATATCTACTTGCTAATTGCCTATCTCTTTATTCTGACAGGCTAGAGTTCGGTACGATTTTCAATGGCTCTTAGGAGCGTTACTTCGTCCGCATACTCGATATCGGCTCCCACTGCTAGACCTCGTGCTAGACGAGTAACCTTAATCCCTGCAGGTTTGAGAAGTCGAGAAATGTACATAGAAGTCGCCTCACCATCAGCAGTTGCATTGGTGGCTACGATAACCTCTGAAACCTCGCTATCCATGAGACGAGTCATGAGACTTTTCAGATTGATATCATCTGGACTAATCCCATTCATAGGGGAGATCAATCCGTGCAAGACATGATAGAGTCCATGGTATTCTTGGATATTCTCCATGGCAGCCACGTCTCGGCTATCCTCTAGTACCAAGATAGTAGTCTGGTCACGAGTTGGGTCTGTACAGATCGAGCAAGGGTCCTCATCCGTCAAACGCCCACAAATAGAACAATAAGTCAATTCTCGTTTGGCCGCAAGGAGATTTTTTGCAAATTCATTGACGTCATCATCCGACATCCCAATGGTATAAAAGGCCAGTCGGGTTGCTGTCTTGATCCCAATACCAGGAAGTTTGGAATAACTGTCAATCAACTTAGCAATAGGTGTTGGATAAAGCATGGCTTCCTTTCTAATTCATTGGATGGTGTTGGTTGTATAGATTGATAATGTCGCGAGCAATTGCTGGCCCAACATTTTTGGTTAAATTGGTATTATGAGGAAAGACTACTGCAACTGCAATTTGAGGATTTTCTGTTGGAGCATAGGCCACGGCATTGGTATTATTAGCTTCTTTTTGACCACCAGCTACATAGCTTTCAGCTGTACCGGTTTTACCACTGATAGAAACAGTGGCACCATCTGAAAACGCCCGTCCTGTCGTTAGGGGACTAGTTCCATGCGATACTTGGTAAAATCCTTGGTGCAAGATTGCCATATCTGATTCAGAAATATTGACCTTGTTGATTTCCTTGGTATCTATTGCTTGGATTAATTCCCCAAGGCCACCCTTATCATTGTTGTCATATATTCCCTCGACAATATGTGGAGCTAGACGAACACCATTGTTAGCAATAGTTGCAACGTACTGGGCTAATTGCATCGGTGTGTAGTTATCAAACTGGCCAAAAGCATTAGTTAAATAATTAGCCAAGTCAAATTTTTGGGGGATAAATCCTGTCGATTCATCTGGCAAGTCAATCTCAGTAGAAACTCCTAGTCCATACTCTCCAAAGGTAGCACGAAGTTTACCCATAGCAGATTCAAGTTGGTTGGTTTTGACTGTCATCTCTGGTTGATAGGTCTGACCCATCATTCCTAACGCAGTTTGAACCATGTAGGCATTAGATGAATATTCTAGAGCCTCAACAGCTGTAACCGGAAAGGAACTGTAATAAGGGGTATACCAGGAATTGATCGGCGCAGAACCTTGGAAGACGATTGGTTGGTCTGTCAAGGTTTGGTTGCCTGACAAGACTCCATTTTCCCAACCAGAACTGATGGTTGCCGCCTTAACGACAGACCCTGGTACAAAAACATTGGTCACTGTTCCTAGTGAGTCTGGTGTCAAGTCTCCTGTTTCTAGATTGTGTTTAATTCCTGACATTGCCAATACAGCACCTGTCTTAGGATTAAGGGCTACTGCATAAACACCTTCTGAGTATTTAGCACCACCATTTGCAAGTTCAGAATTAAAATAACTCTTTAAGAGGCTGTCTACGCTATCTTGGAAGGCCAAATCAATGGTTAATTTGATGTTTTTTCCCTTGCTACCTTCTTCTATATTCTCTACGCTCTCCATGTCTCCATGCTTGTCCAAATGGATTTCCTTGACGGTCCGTTTCCCTTGCAAGACTTCTTCGTATTGTTTTTCAAGATAGGAAGTCCCGACGCGATCATTGAGCGAATAACCTTTTTTCAAATAAGCGTCTACGTCTTCTGCTGGAAGACCTGATTTTTCACTAGAAACAGTTCCGACAATAGATGAAAGAGAGGTTTCTAGAACTTTTCGATCCCATGAGGTAGAGATAGAAATACCTGGTAATTCCTTGGAAGCAGAAGCAATCACAGCTACCTGTGTATCGCTCAAAGGATCTGTTTGAATATTTCCTGTGGCAAAATTTCCTACTGAATTGAGCTGACTGAAGATATAGATTGCCTTCTTTTCATCCTCTGAATAGTTCAGTTGACTGGAGGAAATACTGTCAGCAGCATTGTTATAGAGTTCAGATTCAGAAAGTTGATTGCCATCTGAATCATATCGTTTATCTTTTGGAAGAGCTTCAACTGTCTTCTTATAAACTTCAGCATCAGCCAAGTAGTAATCAGCCATTTGACGGTCCGTCAACTCTGGAGAGGTGACTGTGACATAGGTCAACAATTTTTTAGAAATATCCTTCAAATCAGCCGCAGTCATCTTGTTGCTTCGTGTAAAGGAAACAACTTGTTTAACGGTATTTTGGACTAAAGGTTTTCCTGTTGCATCATAAATTTCTCCACGAGCGGAACCCATGGTTACTCGAGTTTGGCTAGCAGAAGCGAGTTTGTTTTCATAAAAATCCTTATGAAGAACTTGCATATAAAGCAAACGACCAATAATGGCTAAAAAGAGCAAGATAACGATTGCAAATAACAAATTAAGCCGTGTCGGTATCGAGTGGCTATTGAATTTTCTCATACACATCAATCTCATTTCTAATCAAAATCACACTCTTCATTGTACCATAATTTAGGTAGAAAATTATGGAAAAAGAAAAGACTTTTCCTTTTTGGTCCAAAAAGTATTTTCTATGATATAATGGAGGTAAGCGCTATTTTATTTGTTAGATTTGTCAAAGTAATTTTGGCAAATAGCTATAAAAGGAGTTCCATGAATAAGCAAGATATCTCTACGATTATCGACCTTCACTTTGAAGAAATGACCGATTTAGAGCAAGAAATTGCCCGCTATTTTCTGCAGGCAGATACCATAAATGATGACTTATCCTCTCAACAAGTCACGCAAAAACTTCATATTTCCCAGGCGGCGCTCACTCGTTTTGCCAAGAAGTGTGGTTTTAAGGGCTATCGAGAATTCATCTTCAAATATCAGCAACAAAAAGACACTCTTTCTGCTCCTCAACAGGATATGAATCCTTTGACTCAACGAGTTCTCAGAAGTTATGCAAATGTGCGAGAAATTTCTCAAGGATTGATTGACGATGAGCAGTTGGAACGTGTAGCTCAGATGATTGACCAATCAGAACGCGTGTATTTTTTCGGAACAGGAAGTTCTGGTTTAGTTGCACGTGAGATGAAGCTACGTTTTATGAGATTGGGTGTCGTCTGTGAAGCCTTAACCGATCCAGACGGTTTTGCCTGGACGACTAGTATCATTGATGAAAAATGTTTGGTCTTTGGTTTTTCCCTCTCAGGAACAACACCGTCTATCATAGACAGTTTATTAGATGCCCAGGACATGGGAGCCAAGACGGTTCTATTTACAAGTGCACCGAATAAGGATACTCAAGCATTTACAGAAACCATTTTGGTCGCAAGTCAAAACCAAGCCTCTTATATTCAACGAATTTCTGCTCAGATTCCAATGCTGATTATCATTGATTTACTCTACGCTTATTTCCTAGAGATTGATCGCGAAAGTAAAGAAAAAATCTTTAATAGCTATTGGGAAAATAATAGACTGAATGGTTATCGTAGAAATACAAGAAATAGAAAAACCTGAAATTGAAAACAATTCAGGGTTTTCTGTTTGGAAGAACGTTATCAATAAAAGAAGGAGTCCACAATGGGACTCCCTTTTTTAGTGTTTCAAAACACGTTCTTTGATTTAGTCTCTGCTAATCCTTCATCTCTTTTTTGAAGAAGAATAGCATCATTCCTGAAACTAGAGTGAGGGCAGGCAAGAGAGCTGAACTGACTTCTTCTCCTGTTGCCGGTAACTGTTTGCTAGCAGAATCTGCTACAGTTCCCTTCGCCTCTAGCTTGTCTTCTCCCATTGGTTGTGGTGCAGGAGTTTCTACATTTGCTGGTGCACTTGGTTGAGCTGCATCCTTGTACACTACCGCATAGACACCTAGGTGTGGAGCTACAAATTCAAGTGCTGAACCCTTCTGTTCAAACTTCACTTCCTGCAATTCTTGATTTGCATTCATAGCATAGACATTGGCTACATCAGACGCCACAGCAACTTGAATAAGGGCTGCACCTTTCAATTTAACAGGTTCGCCTTTCTCATTTTTCAATTGAACTTGATAAGCATCGAAACGTCGACCTTCTAGAACCTGATCAGCAACCTTATCGACCTCTAGAACAGAACCTCCATTTAGGTCCCCTTCTCGGGCGATCAGTTTCAAGTTAGTTGAAGAATCTTTCAAGACCTTCAATTTGCTATCAGTTGATGGACTTTCTTCCTTAGTTCCAACTTCGACGATGCGATCTTGGGCTTCCTCACGTTCAACCTTAACAACCTTACGGTTGTCACCATCGACTTCTACATAAGTAGTCACTTGACCTTCTTTTCCTTCAGAAATGACTTGTTCCTTACCTTTAGCCAAATTAGCATTCTCACGGCGGACAGTCTTGAAGGAAATTGGCTCTTTCTCTACTTTTAGATTTGGTAGGTTAAAGTCCAAATTCATAACGCCTTCTGTCGGCATAGCAGTTCCTTCTTGAGTACCTACTTCAACGATGCGGTCTTGAGCTTCCTCACGTTCAACCTTAACAACCTTACGATCGCTACCATCAACTTCTACATAGGTCGTTACTTGACCTTCTTTTCCTTCAGAAATGACTTGTTCCTTACCTTTAGGTAGGAGAGAATTTTCACGACGAATCGTATTGAAGGCAATCGGATCTGTCGTTACTTCAAGGATTGGTTGAGTTACACTCAATTCTTTAACACCTTCAGTTGGAAGATTTGAATGTTTCACTTCCTCTTCTGGCTGTGTTGGTTCTTCTGGTCTCGCAGGCTCTTCTGGCTTACTTGGCTCTTCTGGTCTTGCAGGCTCTTCTGGAGCTGGTTCCTCTTTTGGTGTCGCCTGAAGATTGTTGATAGATGTCAAAGCGTCTTGCAAGGCCTTATCTACTGCATCCTGAGTTTTGGCTTCTTCAATAGCAGCTAAGGCTTGTTCTGCTAGTTCAACTAGTTTCTTCTTAGCTTCCTTGTCATCACCCAACTCAGCTGTTTTACTTTTAATGGCTTCGGACAAGCTTGCCATAGCTTTATCGTAGTCAAGCTTAGGCTCTACTGGTTTGCTTGGTTCTTCTGGCTTGCTTGGCTCCTCTGGTTTTGCTGGTTCCTCTGGAGCTGGATCCTCTTTTTGTGTCGCCTGAAGATTGTTGATAGATGTCAAAGCGTCTTGCAAGGCCTTATCTACTGCATCCTGAGTTTTGGCTTCTTCAATAGCAGCTAAGGCTTGTTCTGCTAGTTCAACTAGTTTCTTCTTAGCTTCCTTGTCATCACCCAACTCAGCTGTTTTACTTTTAATGGCTTCGGACAAGCTTGCCATAGCTTTATCGTAGTCAAGCTTAGGCTCTACTGGTTTGCTTGGCTCCTCTGGTTTTGCTGGTTCTTCTGGCTTGCTTGGCTCCTCTGGTTGTGTTGGTTCTTCTGGAGCTGGATCCTCTTTTGGAGTTGCTTGAAGCTTATTGATGGATACCAACGCATCTTGCAAGGCTTTTTCAACAGCATCTTGAGTCTTAGCTTCTTGGATAGCCACAAGAGCTTGTTCTCCAAGTTCAACTAGTTTTTCCTGAGCAGCTACATCATCGGCAAGTTCTGTTGCTTTTTTCTCAATAGCTTCAGTCAAATCTGCAATCGCCTTATGGTAGTCAACTTTAGACTCTTCTGGTTTTGATGGCTCCTCTGGCTGTGCCGGTTCTTCTGGAGCTGGATCCTCTTTTGGAGTCGCTTGAAACTGATTGATAGATGCCAAAGCTGCTTGCAAGGCCTTATCTACTGCATCCTGAGTCTTAGCTTCTTGGATGGCTGCCAAGGCTTGCTCTGTTAATGCAACTAGCTTCTTCTTAGCTTCCTTATCATCACCGAGCTCAGCTGTTTTTCTTTCAATTGCTTCTGTCAGACTTGCCATAGCCTTGTCATAGTTTGGTTCTTCTGGTTGCGCTGGTTCTTCTGGAACCGGCTCCTCTTTTGGAGTCGCTTGAAGCTGATTGATAGATGCCAAAGCTGCTTGCAAGGCCTTATCTACTGCATCCTGAGTCTTAGCTTCTTGGATGGCTGCCAAGGCTTGCTCTGTTAATGCAACTAGCTTCTTCTTAGCTTCCTTATCATCACCGAGCTCAGCTGTTTTTCTTTCAATCGCTTCTGTCAGACTTGCCATAGCCTTGTCATAGTTTGGTTCTTCTGGCTGTTCTGGTGTTGGCGTATCATCTGTGCCATAATTTTCTTCCTTATCAAGGATCGTTTGCAAAGCGGCTACTGTCTTCAGAACTTCTTGTGCATTGGCTTCACTTGCTGAAAGTTGCTCAGATAATTTATCCAAGTTTGACTTGAAGGCTTGACGTGCCTCTGGAGTATTCTTCAAGCTTGTCTGGTCAAACTTAACCAACTCATCCTTCCAGCTCTTCATGGCTTGGATTAACTCTGCTTTGGTATAAAGAGCACTATCTTCACCATGAGTGATGAACTGGTCAACTTGGATACCAATATTTCTCGTAGTATCATTACGTTTTGGATCCAATTGCAAGGTTACAGCATGCCAACCTTCTTCGAGTCCAGTCAAACGAACAAGAGTCTGACCACCTTGACGAGTAGTGGCTGTACCACTGAAGTACTTCTTGCCGTTGTATTCAGACGCATTCCCTAGACCATCTTGATACTCGACTTTTCTACCATCTAGCGTTACTCTGTAGATACCATGTCCTGGATCCACATATCCTTTGATTTCAAGACCTGTTCCGTAGAAGTAAGCTGTTACGCTGGCATTTTTCTTCTGATCTTCTGTCAAACGGCCAAATGATGCCCAAGACTCAGTGTTTTGGTATTTACCTGATGAATTGGTTTCATGGTGCCAACCTGGGCTATAGTCAAGCTGAGTTGCTTGATCGTCATAGCTTGCCTGGTCTTTTTGGAGTAATTCTGCCTTCATCACTCGAATCGTAGCTTCTGAAGCAAAACCAAGAAGAGCATTGTCAGAAACGCTAGTCATTTTCACTTTGAAGTCAAAGATTGAATCCGCTTGTTCTGTAAAGTCGATAGTTGGAATCGTGATTGTTTTCTCTGTTTCACCATCTTGGAAAGTCAGGTCAGCTGTTGTATCCTTATAAACCTTACCGTGAACCCCTGTTCCTGGCTCAGTCACAACATGAACTGTTGCAGCTCCTTTGCTACCACCAACACGTTTAATGGTTACAGTAACTGGTTGACCTTTTTGAACTTCATAGGTTGTTTCTTTCAACTCAAACATACCTTTACCAGCATTATTGAGCGTGTAGATACCTTCAGTTGCAATAGCCTTGCCAGTTTTGTTGACGAGTTTGATGGTGTGTTCACCTGGAGCCAAGTCATCTGTTTCATAAACCATCTGGCTACGTTTACGAGCTGCATTATTGGTTTGTACGTCTGCAACCTTTTGACCATCAACGTAAACTGACATTTCACCGTGGTTTGGATCCACTGTAGATACGACATAAGCCTTAGTTCCATTGAAACGGTAGGTTACGCTAGCATCTTTTTGATTGGTCCACATGGATGTTCCACGAACGCCTTCAGATTCGTCATACCAGGTTGTATTTGCTTTATCAGCTGTTGTATTTGAATGGTAATCCAAGCCTAGAGGATAGCCATCTGTTTTTTCGATACTACTTGGTGTCTTATAAACAGAGAAGTTTGTCAAAATAGGAGTTGCTTGTGAATTCGTGATAGTCACACGAATCTTTTGTGCTTCAACAGGTTGACCTTGGACGAGACGACGATAACCAACAGTCGAACCTTCTCCATATGGAACCCAGCGACCATTGAGCTCAACTTCAACCTTAAATCCAGAGATACGTTGACCTTTAGCAATATCTTCTTTGAGTTCGACTACGTCAAAGCGTCTCTTTTGACCGAGATCCACAGTAAATTCACCTGTCTTGGCATCATTTGACAATGCCCAACTAGTATCATCCTTACCATCTGTTAGGTTGCTTGCTTGATACAAGTGATTCTTACGAGTAGAGCTTGCAGTTACAGTTGCTCCCTTGGCGAAGTCAGTCGCATACATTTGATCCAAGGTTGCTCGGAATTCTTGCAAGCGCGCCACATCTGCATCTGCGAATTTACCTTCTTTATTTGGTGGAATGTTGAGTAGAAGTGGCGTTCCACGACCAACAGACTTGAAGTAGATATCCATCAAATCTTTGATTGATTTTGGTTGTTGATTGTCATGGTAGAACCAACCTGAACGGATAGAAACGTCTGCTTCACCGACAGAGTACATATCTCCTTCTGGATCCCCATGGTTGAGATATTCATTCTTCACATCGTCAGTGATTTTAGCTTTCTTGACCTTATGCCAAACTGGATCTCCAGCGATACCACGTTCATTACCGATCCAACGGACACTTGTTGGTTGAGCAGAGAAGATAGCGATATCTCCTTCAGCTTCCTTAATGTACTTGAACCATTCGTCAAAGGTGTAGGTTACTTTTTGAGCTCCGCTACCACGCGCACCGTCCATCCAAACTTCGATAAATTTACCATTATTTCCGTATTTTGGATTGCCAAGGATTTCTTTCAGTTGGTTGAGGTAGTATTCATTGTACTCTTTTTCAGTTGAAACATGATATTTAGGGTTATTGGCATCCCATGGTGATAGGTAAACACCCATATTCATGTCATATTTCGTTGCTGATTTAGAGATTTCTTCGAGAAGGTCTCCCTTGCCGTCTTTCCATGGACTTGCAGCTACCGTATGGTCTGTGTATTTAGATGGATAAATCACAAAACCGTCATGGTGTTTGACAACCATAATTGTTCGTTTGAATCCAGCGTCCTTCAATGTCTTAATCCACTGGTCTGTATCAAGGTTAGTCGGGTTAAAGTTTTGAGGATTTTCTCTACCGTTCCCCCACTCAGAGTTAGTATAGGTATTCATACCATAGTGGATGAAGGCAGCCAATTCTTCTTTATGGTAGTCCAATTGAGCCTTGCTTGGAAGTGGACCGTAAGCAGCAATTTCTGTTTCTTCATCTTTTGGATCAACCACTGGAGTTACAGGAGTTGCTGGTTTTGGATCTTCAATCTTTTCGTATTCAAAAATAACTTCATTCACCCCTTTATGCTTGATAGTTGCTTCTTGACTTGCATTGACTGCACGATAACCTGCAATTTCTTTAGCTTGGAATTTATGAACAAAGGAAACATCGTATTCTTTACCTTCGTTATTGTCCACATCTGCAGTCGTCAACTCTTTATCAGAGTCTTTCAGGCGATAGTGAACCTCAAAGGAACCTTTGTTAACTTTATAGACTACTTTAATGACACGAGTTCCTGCAGGAGCCTTGCTCACAACACTATGATCCTCATTCCAAGCGTCTTTCAATTGTTTATTGACTGGAGAATCACCAATTGAAACAATCTCATATTTTTCTTTATTCTTCTTGTAGAAATCTGTTTTTTCAATTTCCGATTTGTAGTTATAATTGAATTGTGCACCAACTTCTGCCCTGTCTACAAAAGTATCGTTTTCTTTGACTGGGTTATCATTTTGGTCCACATGTTCGATAACTACGCGGCCGTAGTCAACGCCTTCAACTAGGGTAGCAAGACCGCTATTGTCAAAGGCATACTTGTTTCCACCAATGACAGCTGTGGTATTTCTGAGTAATTGTCCTTTTGAATCAAAGTAATAGCGATTATCGTTATCGCCTTGATACCAGCCTTCTTTGACACCGTATTTTTCAATGATGCCTTTAGCCCAAGCTAGTTGTTCTGGAGATAAGACCAAACCTCCTCCGAAACGATCTTTTTCAGCAATGTTCATATTGTCAACAGTACCACGTTGGTGAATTCCGATGACTTTGCCATCACCGTTGATAATACCGCCACCAGAAAGACCTGATACAGAAGTCAAACGATAGGTAACACCTACTGTTCCCTTATCATCATATTTTTCAGTACCTTTAACAACACCGTCAGCCTTATACAACTGTCCTGGAACAATCGGCTCCTTCAATTCTGGTGAGCTTGAATCTGTAGGATAACCAATGGTACTAACAGGTTCTCCAGCTTTGTATTCCCGATGCTCTGCCAGAGGAGTGAAGGTTGCGGCCTTATTTGGACTAGCGATTTGAAGTGGAACAGGTGCTACGACCAAGGCTAGGTCATTCTTGTAACCTTCACCAAACTTATCTTTATTCCAAAAATGGATATCCTTTTCCTTGAAAATAACCGTCTTTCCTGAGTTTGGCAAAGATCTTACCTTGGGACTATTTGAACCGACATTGTAGTAGAATTTAGCAGTATCACCACCACGAATAGATCCCGCATTGGTATCCGCATCCTTGACTAAGAAGTTGTGTGCTACTGTCAAGATAATATTTGGTGCAACAAAGATACCAGAGCCAGAATTGAGATAATCCTGCTTCCCACCATTTGCAAGTGGAGAGCTAAAAATGCTATAAACCATAGTCGCAGATGTAGCTGGTTGTCCTTCATAGTCAATATGTTTAAGATCCTGACCACCATTGATAATGGCTCTATTTTCTTTCTCTCCTCCAGTTGCACTTGCTTCTTCAGCTTTTAGAATACTCTTAGTTTCTACTTTCGGGCTATCCTTTTCTGATACAATAGCTGAAGTATCAATTTTATTCACTGGCGTATCAGGATAAGCACGGTCAGGAATTTCTTCTGGAAGTAAATCTCCAGCCTCTTCAGTAGTTTTAGTCTCTTCTGTTACTTTTTCTGTAGCAGGAGATGCTTGTTTAGCAACTTCTTCTTTAACAGGACTCACTACTTCTTTAGTTTCCTTAACTGCTTCCGCTTTTTCTTTATCAACATCGATTACTTCTTTTGCTTGACCTTCTACTTCCAGTTTTGGCTCTGTCACAACTTCGTTAGCGGCAACATT
>CABPWC010000014.1 GCA_902461025.1 uncultured Streptococcus sp. | reverse complement strand
TGCAAATGAGTAAGAAAAGACGCAATCGCCATCACAAGGGTGAGCAAGAATCTAAATTTGAATTTGAAGAAGCTAAAGATTTAACGGTTGGTCAGGCTATTCGTAAGAATGAAGAAGTTGAGGCTGGTGTGACTTCAGATGATACCATCTTGGACAAATATATCAAGCAACACCGTGAAGAAATCGAAGCCGACAAGTTCGAAAATCTACAAACGAAAAAAGATGAAGTTACACAGAGCCTGGATGAGATGATTCAGGAAGTGAGAGAGACTACTGAACAAGAAAATACATTAAATCCGGATGAGGAAGCCATTGCACTTGCGGAAGCTGCAGAGACAACTGAAATTCTAGCCAAAGAAGTTGAAGAAGAGGAAACAAGAGTTCTCGAGCAACCTTTTAAGGATGAATTGAAAGCTGTGGAAATGGCTGAGGTTGATAACTCCGAAGCTGCAGTGGTTTATGAGGAAAATGAAGATCAACTGCAACCCTTGTCTCGTTATGCTCAAACAGATGATCAACCACAAAATAAAAAGAAATGGGCGATTTTATCATCTATTATTTTAGTAGTCCTCTTAATTTTGGGAGGTAGCTATTATGTTTATCGTCAGATTACGCGTTCTTCTCAAGAGCTTCAAACTAAGGCAGCAGATTCAGGCCTGGTAAGCAATCAGTCAGTCTATGAACAATTTAATACGCTCTATGACACATTTTATACTGATGAAAATAAAACAGCTCTTAAAAATAGCCAGTTTAGTCAACTAAATCAATTGAAGGAACTTCTAGACAAACTTGAAGGAGCGAGAGAGTATACTCTTGCCAAATCAAAATACGATAGCTTAGAAACACAAATAAAGGCTATCCAAGAAGTGAATGCTCAATTTGAGACCCCAGCTATTACAGATGGCGTCTTAGATACAAATGCGAAAATTAAAGCAGATGCCAAATTTACGGATATCAAGACTGGTAATACAGAAATTGATAAACTGCTAGATAAAGCAATCAGCCTCGGTAAGAGTCAATTAACAAGTACAGCTTCAACGACAGTTGCTAGCCAAGAAGCTTCAAGCCCAACTACAGAAAGTAGTCCATCTACTTCAACAAACGAAACCGCAGCATCTACTAATACTGGGAATGGTGGCTTATCAAGCGAAGGCGTTAATCTACAAAGAAGCGCTAGCCGAGTACCATACAATCAATCTGCTGTGAACGATAGCAGTAATCCTGCATGGGAATTTGCTGATGGTGTTCTTGAAAAGATTCTTGAGACATCTCGTGCGCGTGGATATATCTCCGGCAACCAGTATATCTTGGAACGTGTAAACATTGTGAATGGTAATGGATATTATAATCTTTATAAACCAGATGGAACTTATCTCTTCACTCTAAACTGTAAGACAGGATACTTTGTGGGGAATGGTGCCGGACATGCGGATGATTTAGACTACTAGTCCAATCGTTATAAAATTCTTTCTTTTCACAAATAAACATGATAAAATAAAACATATTAAACAAGAGGAGTGTCACATGACAAAAGCTAACTTTGGTGTTGTGGGTATGGCCGTAATGGGTCGTAACCTTGCCCTTAATATTGAATCTCGTGGCTATACAGTTGCCATTTATAACCGTAGTAAAGAAAAAACAGAAGATGTAATTGCTAGCCACCCTGATAAAAACTTCGTGCCAAGCTATGATATTGAAAGCTTCGTAAACTCAATCGAAAAGCCACGCCGTATCATGCTCATGGTTCAAGCTGGACCTGGTACAGATGCAACCATTCAAGCCCTTCTTCCACACTTGGATAAAGGCGACATCTTGATTGACGGAGGAAACACTTTCTACAAAGATACCATCCGTCGTAACGAAGAGTTGGCAAACTCTGGAATCAACTTTATCGGTACTGGTGTCTCTGGTGGTGAAAAAGGTGCCCTTGAAGGTCCTTCTATCATGCCTGGTGGACAAAAAGAAGCTTATGAATTGGTAGCAGATGTTCTTGAAGAAATCTCTGCAAAAGCACCAGAAGATGGCAAACCATGTGTGACTTACATCGGTCCTGATGGAGCTGGTCACTACGTGAAAATGGTCCACAACGGTATCGAGTACGGTGATATGCAATTAATCGCTGAAAGCTATGATTTGATGCAACACTTACTTGGCCTTTCAGCTCAAGATATGGCTGAAATCTTTACTGAGTGGAACAAGGGAGAATTGGACAGCTACTTGATCGAAATCACTGCTGACATTCTTGGACGCAAAGATGATGAAGGTCAAGATGGACCAATCGTAGACTACATCCTTGATGCTGCAGGAAACAAGGGAACTGGTAAATGGACGAGTCAATCAGCGCTTGACCTTGGCGTGCCATTGTCACTCATTACGGAATCAGTATTTGCACGTTACATTTCTACTTATAAAGAAGAACGTGTACACGCTAGCAAGGTGCTTCCAAAACCAGCTGCTTTCAAATTTGAAGGAGATAAGGCTGAGTTGATCGAAAAGATCCGTCAAGCCCTTTACTTCTCAAAAATCATTTCTTACGCACAAGGTTTTGCGCAATTGCGTGTAGCTTCTAAAGAAAATAACTGGAACTTGCCATTTGCAGATATCGCATCTATCTGGCGCGCTGGATGTATCATCCGTTCTCGTTTCTTGCAAAAGATTACAGATGCTTACAGCCGTGATGCAGATCTTGCCAACCTTCTTTTGGATGAGTACTTCTTGGATGTAACAGCTAAGTACCAACAATCTGTTCGTGATATTGTTGCTCTTGCGGTTCAAGCTGGTGTACCAGTACCAACCTTCTCAGCAGCCATTACTTACTTTGATAGCTACCGTTCAGCTGACCTTCCAGCGAACTTGATCCAAGCACAACGTGATTACTTTGGTGCCCACACATACCAACGTAAAGACAAAGAAGGAACATTCCACTACTCTTGGTATGACGAAAAATAAGTAGGTCTGCCATGGGGAAACGGATTTTATTACTTGAGAAAGAAAGAAATCTAGCTCATTTTTTAAGTCTGGAACTCCAAAAAGAGCAATACCGAGTTGATCAGGTAGAAGAGGGCAAAAATGCTCTTTCCATGGCTCTTCAGACAGACTATGACTTGATTTTACTGAATGCTCATTTAGGGGATATGACAGCCCAGGATTTTGCAGAAAAGCTGAGTCGGACAAAACCAGCTTCAGTGATCATGGTTTTGGACCACCGAGAAGAGTTACAAAACCAACTTGAAACTATCCGGCGTTTTGCTGTTTCATACATCTATAAGCCAGTGATTATAGAAAATTTGGTCGAACGAATTTCAGCCATTTTTCGAGGTCGGGACTTCATTGACCAACATTGTAGTCAGATGAAAGTTCCAACATCCTATCGTAATCTGCGTATGGATGTTGAACATCATACTGTCTATCGTGGTGATGAGATGATTGCTTTGACACGCCGGGAATATGATCTTTTAGCGACCCTTATGGGAAGCAAGAAGGTTTTAACTCGTGAGCAGTTGCTGGAAAGTGTTTGGAAGTATGAGAGTGCGACCGAAACCAATATCGTGGATGTTTATATCCGTTATCTACGTAGCAAACTTGACGTAAAAGGTCAAAAAAGTTATATCAAAACAGTTCGTGGTGTGGGTTACACCATGCAAGAATAGAAAAGCAGTTGCAGAAATGCAACTGTTTTTTTGAGGATTGTATATATTGACATGTAGTTTAGTCTTTGCTACAATTGTTTTGGAGGAAACACGTATGAATTTTTTGAAAAAAATGATGCAAGTTAGCCTAACAGTCTTCTTCTTTAGTCTGTTAGCAACAAATACAGTATTTGCGGATGATGTTGATTCAGAAGGTTGGCAGTTTGTCCAAGAGAATGGTAGAACCTACTACAAGAAGGGGGAACTCAAAGAAACCTACTGGCGAGTGATTGATGGTAAGTACTATTATTTTGATCCTTTATCTGGAGAGATGGTTGTCGGCTGGCAATATATACCTGCTCCACACGAAGGGGTTACGATTGGTTCTTCTCTAAGGCAAGATGTTGCTTTTAGACCAGATTGGTTTTACTTTGGTCAAGATGGGGTACTACAAGAATTTGTTGGTAAGCAAGTTTTAGAAGCAAAAACTGCTACAAATACCAACAAACACCATGGTGAACAATATGATAGCTCTACTGAGAAACGAGTCTACTATTTTGAAGACCAAAGAAGTTATCACACCTTAAAAACCGGTTGGGTTCATGATGAGGGGCACTGGTATTATTTACAGGAGGATGGTGGCTTTGATTCTCGCATCAACAGATTGATTGTTGGAGAGCTCGCACGTGGCTGGATAAACAATGATTCAACTTGGTACTATCTAGATCCAACAACTGCTACAATGCAAACGGGCTGGCAATATCTTGGTAACAAGTGGTACTATCTCCGTTCATCAGGAGCTATGGCAACAGGCTGGTATCAAGAAGGCTCCACTTGGTATTACCTAGATGATCAAAACGGTGATATGAAAACAGGCTGGATTTATGTCGATAATACTTGGTATTACCTCCGTTCGTCAGGAGCTATGGTGACAGGCTGGTTCCAAGTTAATGGTAAATGGTACTATGCCTATAGTTCAGGTGCCTTGGCTGTGAATACTACAGTAGGTGGCTACTACGTTAATGATAATGGCGAGTGGGTACAGTAATGAAAACAAGCGATTGTGAAAGGAAACAATCGCTTTTTTTGTGAAAATATAATAAAATAGAAAGGAATAAAGTTCTAAAATTTTATCTAGAAAAAGATGATTTTCATCTGATAGTAGGATTAAATGACAAAAGAAGTTGGTGTCGGTCAGGCACATAGTAAAATTATTTTAATCGGAGAGCATGCAGTGGTTTATGGCTCCCCAGCCATTTCCTTGCCTCTTTTAGAGGTTGAAGTGACTTGTCGGGTGGTTCCAGCAGCCACACCATGGCGTCTGTTTGAAGAGGACACCTTGTCTATGGCCGTTTATGCTTCTCTCGAGTATCTAAATATTAAAGATGCTTGCATCCGTTGTCAAATTGACTCGGCTATTCCAGAAAAACGGGGGATGGGATCTTCAGCAGCCATAAGTATTGCGGCCATTCGTGCAGTATTTGATTATTACCAAGCAGAACTTCCGCATGATGTTTTAGAAATTTTGGTCAATCGAGCTGAAATGATTGCCCATATGAATCCTAGTGGTTTAGATGCTAAGACTTGCCTAAGTGACCAGCCTATTCGTTTTATCAAGAATGTAGGTTTTGAAGAATTAGCCATGGATTTGTCAGCTTATCTAGTCATTGCAGATACTGGAGTCTATGGACATACTCGTGAAGCTATCCAAGTTGTAGAGAGCAAGGGCAAGGAAGCTCTGCCTTTCTTGCATGTACTAGGTGAGCTGACCCAGCAAGCAGAAGAAGCCATAAAGAAAAAAGATGCCGTGATGCTGGGAGAGATTTTAACAAAAGCACATGGAAATCTAAAAGAAATAGGAGTTAGTAGCCTTGAGGCTGATGCCTTGGTTGAAACTGCTCTCGAACATGGAGCTTTAGGTGCTAAGATGAGTGGTGGTGGTTTAGGTGGCTGTATTATAGCCTTAGTAGCTGACTATCACCAAGCTCAAGATTTAGCTGAAAGATTAGAAGAGAAAGGAGCTGTTCAGACATGGATCGAAAGCCTGTAACAGTACGTTCCTATGCCAATATTGCTATTATTAAATATTGGGGAAAGAAGGCAGAAAAAGAGATGGTTCCTGCGACTAGCAGTATCTCTCTGACTTTAGAAAATATGTATACGGAGACGACACTTTCTCCTTTACCAGCAGATGCAACCGCAGATACTTTTTATATCAATGGTCAACTTCAAAACGAAGCAGAGCATGCCAAGATGAGTAAAATCATTGATCGCTACCGCCCTGAAGGAGCAGGTTTTGTTCGTATCGATACTAAGAACAATATGCCAACAGCAGCAGGTCTTTCTTCGAGTTCCAGTGGTTTGTCTGCTCTGGTTAAAGCTTGTAATGCATATTTCCAACTTGGGATGAATCGCAGAGAATTGTCTTTGGAAGCTAAGTTTGCATCGGGGTCTTCATCTCGTAGTTTTTATGGTCCCTTAGCAGCTTGGGACAAGGATAGTGGAGAGATTTACCCAGTTGAAACTGACTTGAAACTTGCTATGATTATGTTGGTCTTGGAAGACCAAAAAAAACCAATCTCTAGTCGAGATGGCATGAAGCTCTGTGTAGAAACTTCGACGACCTTTGAAGACTGGGTTCGTCAGTCTGAACAAGACTACAAGGATATGTTGGTCTACCTCAAGGAAAATGACTTTAAGAAAGTTGGAGAATTGACAGAGAAGAATGCCCTTGCTATGCATGCTACAACAAAGACTGCAACTCCAGCCTTCTCTTATCTGACAGATGCTAGTTATGAGGCTATGGATTTTGTTCGTCAGCTGAGGGAACAAGGAGAATCTTGCTACTTTACCATGGATGCGGGCCCTAATGTCAAGGTTCTTTGTCTAGAGAAAGACTTGGACCACCTAGCAGAACTCTTAGGTCAACGCTATCGCTTGATTGTATCAAAGACAAAGGATTTGAGCCAAGATGACGCTTGTTAAGACTTGTGGGAAACTCTATTGGGCTGGTGAATATGCCATTTTAGAACCAGGACAGTTGGCACTATTAAAAGCTATTCCTATCTATATGACGGCTGAGATTAAAGCGTCTGATGAGTATCGCCTTTACTCAGATATGTTTACCTATAGTGTGGATTTGCGCCCGGATGCTTCTTATGCCTTAATTCAAGAAACAGTTGCTTTGGTGGAAGAGTATCTAACTGCACAGGGAGTTGAACTGCAGCCTTTTTCTTTAGATATTCGTGGGAAAATGGAGCGCGAGGGTAAGAAATTTGGTCTGGGTTCTAGTGGTAGCGTAGTTGTCTTGGTCATCAAGGCCATGCTTGCTTTCTATGAAAGACCAGCTGACAGAGATCTCTTGTTTAAATTGGCGAGTGCTGTACTTCTTAAACGTGGAGACAATGGCTCCATGGGTGACATTGCCTGTATCGTTTCCGAAGACCTAGTCCTCTATCAGTCATTTGATCGGGAGAAAGTGGCACATTGGCTAGAAAAGGAAGAATTGCAGGCTGTATTAGGTCGTGAGTGGGGCTTTTCGATTGCGAACGTTGAACCGGCCTTGGAATTTGACTTTCTAGTTGGTTGGACCAAGGAAGTGGCTGTATCAAGTCATATGGTCAAGCAAATCAAGGATAATATGAACGCTAGCTTTTTACAGACTTCAAAAGAAACAGTCGCTACCTTAGTGAAGGCTTTGCAGACAGGTCAAGAAGAAAAAGTGATTGAGCAACTAGAACAAGCTAGTCTGCTCTTAGAAGACTTGAGTTCAGATATTTACACACCTTCGCTCAGACAACTAAAAAATGCTAGCCGAGGTTTGAAAGCTGTTGCGAAGAGTAGTGGTGCTGGTGGTGGAGACTGTGGTATCGCACTTAGCTTTGACCAAGATTCGACAATATTACTGAAAAAACGTTGGGCTGATTTAGGAATTGAGCTCTTGTATCAAGAAAGGATAGGACATGACGACAAATCGGAAGGATGAACACATCCGCTATGCCCTTGAACAAAAAAGTTCTTATAATAGTTTTGATGAAGTTGAATTGATTCATTCCTCGCTACCCTTATATGACATAGAGGAAATTGACCTATCGACAGAATTTGCTGGTCGAAAATGGGATTTCCCCTTTTATATCAATGCTATGACTGGTGGGAGTGACAAGGGGAGAGAAATCAATCAAAAATTGGCACAGGTGGCAGAGGCTTGTGGAATTTTATTTGTAACAGGTTCCTACAGTGCTGCTCTTAAGGATCCATCAGATGATTCTTTTTCAGTTAAAACTAGTCATCCTAACCTTCTTCTTGGAACCAATATTGGCTTAGACAAACCTGTAGAACTAGGATTACAAACAGTAAAAGAGATGAATCCCCTTCTCTTGCAAGTTCATGTTAATGTCATGCAGGAATTACTCATGCCAGAGGGTGAACGTCAATTTAGATTATGGCAAAGCAATCTGAAAGATTATGCTGACCAAATCTCTGTACCTCTTGTTTTAAAAGAGGTCGGCTTTGGTATGGATGTGAAGACCATTGCTAAGGCTTATGAGATGGGAATTCGAACAGTTGATTTGTCTGGTCGTGGCGGGACCAGCTTTGCTTATATTGAAAACCGTCGCAGTGGTCAACGTGACTACCTCAATGATTGGGGTCAATCGACCATGCAGGCTCTTCTGAATGCCCAAGACTGGAAAGACAAGATGGAACTGTTGGTTAGTGGGGGAGTTCGCAATCCACTAGATATCATCAAATGCTTGGTCTTTGGAGCCAAGGCAGTTGGTCTATCACGCACGATGTTAGAGCTGGTTGAGAATTACTCTGTTGATGTCGTGATTTCCATTGTTGAAGGATGGAAGGAAGAACTACGCTTGATTATGTGTGCCCTTAATTGTGCAAGGATTGAGGACTTGCAAGAGGTCGACTATCTCCTGTATGGAAAATTAAAAGAAGCAAAAGATCAAATGTAAGGAAAGAGATCGGGATTATAGTCCCGGTCTCTTTATCATTCCTCAGACTGATGTGACTTTTGGGATTTGTGATAAAATAAAATAGAGAGGACGGTTACATGAGAAAATTTCAAATTTTTCTATTTATTGAAGCTTGTTTATTGACAGGAGCTCTGATTATGATGGTATCAGAGCATTTTTCCCGTTTTCTACTGATCTTGCTCTTGTTTTTACTGCTGATTCGATACTATACTGGAAGACAGGGCAATAACCTCATATTAGTGGCAGTGAGCATCCTATTTTTCTTTATTATCATGCTCAATCCCTTTGTTATTTTAGCTATCTTTGTGGCCTTGATATACAGCCTTTTCTTGCTTTATCCCATGATGAATCAAGAAAGAGAAGATACCAACCTAGTCTTTGAAGATGTCATAACTGTAAAGAGGGAGAAAAATCGTTGGTTTGGAAATCTTCATCACTTCTCAAGCTACCAGACCTGTCGTTTTGATGATATTAATCTCTTTCGTCTTATGGGGAAAGATACTATTCATTTGGAGCATGTGATTTTGAGCAATCATGACAATGTCATCATCTTGAGAAAACTAGTAGGTACGACAAGAATTATCGTACCAGTGGATGTAGAAGTCAGCCTTAGTGTCAATTCTCTGTATGGAGATTTAACCTTCTTTGACCAGCCTAAGCGTGCTTTACGGAACGAACAATTCCATCAAGAAACCAGAGACTATCTCAAGAGTCCTAAGAGTGTTAAGATTTTCTTAACAACCATGGTTGGAGATGTTGAGGTGGTGAGAGGATGAAAAAACAACCCTATATTTTAATTGGACTCACCTCTGTTCTCTTTGTCGCTTTTCTATTTCGAAGTATTTTTAAGGTCTTAGATTTGGAGTGGACTTCTCTTTTCCAAGATATAGAGAAGACAGAAAAAGTCCTATTTCTAGCTTTGATGTTTAGTCTTGCTCTAGCCTTTTTATTAGTCCTATTTTGGACAATGGTTGACGAAATTTCAAGAAGAAGAATCCAAGCAAATCTTAAAAATCTGCTGACTGGTAAAGATATTAAAAGTCTTGGGGATGCCGACTTAGACGCAAGTTTTAAAAATTTATCAGGCAAGCTTGCTTTGTTGACAGAAGCTATTCAAAAAGCAGATAATCAAGTCTTGGTCAAGGAAGAGCAGGTTATTGAAAAGGAGCGCAAGCGAATTGCGCGTGACTTGCACGACACAGTTAGTCAGGAAATTTTTGCGGCCCATATGATGTTATCAGGACTCAGTCAACAAGCTTCCAGATTAGACAAAGAGAAGATGCAGACACAACTCCAGAGTGTGACAGCTATTTTGGAGACAGCCCAAAGAGATTTACGTATTCTACTTTTACATTTACGACCAATCGAACTGGAACAAAAGAGTCTGGTTGAGGGGATTCAGTTGCTTCTCAAAGAATTGGAAGAAAAAAGTGAACTCAAAGTCAGCTTTAAACATCAGGTAGACCAACTACCTAAAAAGATTGAGGAGCATGTCTTTCGTATCGTCCAAGAATTGTTCAGTAATACGCTTCGTCATGCCCAGGCTTCTTGTCTGGATGTTTATCTTTATCAAACGGAAACAGAGTTGCAGTTAAAGGTAGTAGACAATGGTCGTGGCTTTCAGCTAGGTGATGTTGATGAACTTAGCTATGGACTAAGGAATATCAAAGAACGAGTGGAAGATATGGCGGGGACCATCCAACTATTAACAGCGCCCAAGCAGGGGTTGGCAGTGGATATTCGTATACCCTTGCTGGATTGATGAACAAAAGGAAATAAAATGAAACTATTATTAGTAGATGACCACCAAATGGTGCGTCTTGGTTTAAAAAGTTATTTTGAATTACAAGATGGTGTAGAAGTTGTTGGAGAGGCAACTAATGGAGCCGAAGGAATTGCAATAGCTTTAGATCTTCGCCCCGATGTGATTGTGATGGATATTGTGATGCCAGAAGTCAACGGGATTGACGCAACCCTAGCTATTCTCAAAGAATGGCCAGAGGCTAAAATTTTGATTGTGACTTCTTATCTAGACAATGAAAAAATCATGCCAGTCTTAAATGCTGGGGCTAGGGGTTATATGCTCAAGACATCAAGTGCTGATGAATTGTTCCATGCTGTTCAAAAGGTAGCGGCTGGAGAGTTAGCCATTGAACAAGAGGTGAGTAAGAAGGTGGAATACCACCGTAATCATATGGAACTTCACGAAGAATTAACTGCACGAGAACGCGATGTCCTTCAACTGATTGCTAAGGGCTATGAGAATCAGCGTATTGCTGATGAATTGTTCATCTCCCTCAAGACGGTGAAAACTCATGTTTCCAATATTCTTGCCAAACTTCAGGTCAGTGATCGTACCCAGGCAGCTGTTTATGCTTTTCAACATCATTTGGTGGGTCCTGATGAATTTTAGAGGATATAGGATATAACTGAAGCATGGACGAAAAGCGCATCCATTACTTGAAAAAATTCGCTACTATATGGTATAATGGACTGTATTAAAAATTTTAAGGAGAAATGACAGAATGTCTGTATCATTTGAAAACAAAGAAACAAACCGTGGTGTCTTGACTTTCACTATCTCTCAAGACCAAATCAAACCAGAATTGGACCGTGTATTTAACTCAGTAAAGAAAACTCTTAACGTTCCAGGTTTCCGTAAAGGTCACCTTCCACGTCCTATCTTCGACCAAAAATTTGGTGAAGAAGCACTTTACCAAGATGCAATGAACGCTCTTTTACCAGACGCTTATGAAGCAGCTGTTAAAGAAGCTGGACTTGAAGTAGTTGCTCAACCAAAAATTGACGTAACTTCTATGGAAAAAGGTCAAGATTGGGTTATCACTGCTGAAGTTGTTACAAAACCTGAAGTAAAATTGGGTGAATACAAAAACCTTGAAGTATCAGTTGATGTAGATAAAGAAGTAACTGACGCTGATGTTGAAGAGCGTATCGAACGTGAACGCAACAACTTGGCTGAATTGGTCATTAAAGAAGGTGCTGCTGAAAACGGCGACACTGTTGTGATCGACTTTGTTGGTTCTATCGACGGTGTTGAATTTGACGGCGGAAAAGGTGAAAACTTCTCACTTGGACTTGGTTCAGGTCAATTCATCCCTGGTTTCGAAGACCAATTGGTTGGACACTCAGCTGGTGAAACTGTTGACGTTATCGTAACATTCCCAGAAGACTACCAAGCAGAAGACCTTGCAGGTAAAGAAGCTAAATTCGTAACAACTATCCACGAAGTTAAAGCTAAAGAAGTTCCAGCTCTTGACGATGAACTTGCAAAAGATATCGATGAAGAAGTTGAAACACTTGCTGAATTGAAAGAAAAATACCGCAAGGAATTGGCTGCTGCTAAAGAAGAAGCATACAAAGATGCCGTTGAAGGTGCAGCAATTGATAAAGCTGTAGAAAACGCTGAAATCGTAGAACTTCCAGAAGAAATGATCCACGAAGAAGTTCACCGTTCAGTAAACGAATTCCTAGGAAACTTGCAACGTCAAGGTATCAACCCAGACATGTATTTCCAAATCACTGGAACTACTCAAGAAGACCTTCACAAACAATACGAAGCAGAAGCTGAGTCACGCACGAAGACAAACCTTGTTATCGAAGCAGTTGCGAAAGCTGAAGGATTTGACGCTACTGAAGAAGAAATCCAAAAAGAAATCGAGCAATTGGCTGCAGATTACAACATGGAAGTTGCCCAAGTACAAAGCTTGCTTTCAGCAGATATGTTGAAACACGATATCACAATCAAGAAAGCTGTTGAATTGATCACAAGCACTGCAACAGTAAAATAATTTTTACAAGATAAAAGGCTGGGACAAAAGTCCTAGCCTTTTAATTGTCTTTGGATTGTCGAGCAAGACGCAGTGGTTGAGTGGGCTCTACTAGGCTGATTTCATCAGCTTTTACAGCCCTACTCAACTGTGCGGAGGCGGGACGACGAAATCGAATTCTAATGAATTACCGATTTCTGTCCCACTCTCTCTTGTGCTTTATTTTCCGAAAAACTCTTGAAGGTCATCGTGGCTAATCCCAATCATAGCTGGAATATTAGACCAGTTTTCTTCGGTTAGGATGTAAGATTGATGAGGGGCCGTCGGTTCTGTGATTTCGAGAACAGGCTCGTTTCGTTCCTCAGAACTTTCAGTTAAGTCACTGAAACGTTCAATCAGATAGGTTTTACGAGCTGTTCCGATATGTTTGGTCGCATAGTCAAAGGCTTGAAGTTCACCGAGTAGGATGAGTTTGCTTTTGGCCCGAGTAATAGCAGTGTAGATGAGATTACGCTCCAGCATGCGCTTGCTAGCACTAGTAATTGGAAGAATCACAACTGGAAACTCGCTCCCTTGTGACTTATGGATACTCATGGCATAGGCAAGACGGATCTTGTACCATTCATTTCGAGGATAGGAAACCTCGTTTCCATCAAAATCAATCATCATTTCATCCTGTTTGGACTCGGTGTATTTAGCAGGGATGAGGTCCGTAATGTAGCCTAGGTCTCCGTTAAAAACATTGACTTCTGCATCGTTGACCAGATGAATGACCTTATCTCCCGTACGATACTGAAATTGGCTTGCTTCAAAACTAATTTGTCCCTTTTGAAGAGGATTAAGTAGTTCTTGCATGAGTTGATTGATGGCATCGATTCCTGCTGCACCACGATACATAGGAGCAAGAACTTGGATGTCTCGAGCAGGGATACCACTTCTAATGGCTGCGTCTAGGATTTTTTCAATGGTAGCTGGGATATGATTACTAGCAATTTCAAAGTAGGAACGGTCTGCTTTTTTCTGGGTGAAATCTGCAGGCAAAATTCCCTGACGAATCTGACTAGCAAGGGTGACAATGGTTGATTCTTCGCTCTGACGATATATTCGTTCCAATCTCGTCTGCGGGATACTTGGAATCTGGAGTAAGTCAGCCAGAACTTGACCAGGGCTAACCGATGGCAACTGGTCACTATCTCCAACGATGAGAATTTTACTATTAGAGGAGATGTTTGAGAAGAGTTGATTGGCTAACCAGGTATCTACCATGGAAAACTCATCTACGATGATAAAGTCAGCATCTAGATAATCTTCCAAATGGCTAGTGTCGTCGTCTCCAGTCATCCCCAAGTGGCGGTGAATGGTTGCACTAGGCAAGCCTGTCAGTTCATTCATACGACGCGCTGCACGACCAGTGGGAGCAGCTAGGAGAATCGGTAGACTACTTTTCTTTTTAAGGTCCAGTCCCTCTAATAGAGCATAGACAGCAATAATACCATTGATAACAGTGGTTTTACCCGTACCAGGTCCACCTGTCAGGATAAAGACCTTGTTTTGGATAGCATCGCAGATGGCCTGTTTTTGAATGGTATCGTATTGAATGCCTAATTCTTCCTCAACCCTTGCGATATGCTCCTGGATGTTTTTTGTTTCGTGTTGTTCGCTTTCTTTTTTTTCAAGGATACGAATGAGGTGATTATGAATCCCTTCTTCTGCAAAAAAGAGACTGTTATCAAAGATTTTAGTGTCAATCTGTTGGACTTTTTCTTCTTCGATGAGGTTGGACAGTTCTTGAGAAAGTTGACTTGGTTCCAGTTCTACAGGACGTGAGGATTCCAGTAGATCTAGAGTCTTTTCTAATAAGTCTCTAGCTTCAATATAAGTGTCGCCACTTTCCATGCAAGCGTTTAAAAGGCTATGAATGAGTCCTGCTCGGAAACGTTCGGGGGCCTGACTTTCAATGCCAAGTTCTTCTGCTAATTGGTCAGCGATGGTAAAGCCCAAGCCTTTGATATCCTCTACTAACTGATAAGGATAATTTTCAACAATATCGATGGTTTCCTCTTTATAAGTATCCTGGATTTGAATAGCTAATTTATTTGGAATCCCGTAGTTAGCAAGTTTGGCCAAGATCATTTCTGTACCGTAGTTGAGGCGGAGGGTAGAAACGAAGGCCTCACGACTTTTGGAAGATAGTCCTGAGATGGTTTCGAGCTTCTCAGGATGCTCCAGAATTTCATCGATGGTATTGTCTCCATAGAGTTCCACAATTTTTTGGGCAGTTTTAAGACCAATCCCTTTGAAGTGGCTACTTGAAAAATACTTGACCAATCCTTTACTAGTTGGCTTTGCTCGTTCGTAGCGAGTGATTTGGAGTTGTTCCCCGTATTTGGAGTGTTGGACAATCTGCCCCCAAAAAGTGTATTCCTCTCCCTCAATGACATCAGCCATGGTCCCTGTAACAATGATTTCAAAATCATCAAAGTTTTCGGCATTGGTATCATCGATATCTAAAAGGAGAATACGGTAAAAGTTGCTGATATTTTCAAAAATAATACGTTCAATCGTACCTGTAAAATAAACTTCCATATAATTCCTTTACATTCATGAATGAGAGCAAATCATTCAGAATAGAATGAGAAGAGGCTGAGATTTAGATTTCTCGGCCTCTTAGTGTTCTTAAACTGTTCCAATACGTTTGAGTGGCCAGAAGCGGAATTTAGCCTCTCCGATGATATCTTTTGCTTTAAAAGTACCAACATGTCGGCTATCGCTAGATACTAGACGGTCATCACCAAGTAGGAGGTATTGTCCCTCTGGAACAGTGAAGGTGAAACTAGTATTGAAATTAACATCTAAGGTAAAGGCCTCAGCTTTTTCAGCAAGGCTTCTGAAGTACTCACCTTTTTTTCCATCCCAGCTATCTCCAGCATAGGTAGATTGGAGTTTATCCTCTTTAAAGCGTTTGAGGTAATCTGCTAAATAAGGCTCATCAGTTTCTTGACCGTTGACGTAGAGCTTATCATTTTCGTAACGGATGGTATCACCTGGCAATCCGATGACCCGTTTCACAATATCTTTATTCCCCTCATCTTCATGAGCTACAACAATGTCAAAGCGATCAATAGGGAGGTGTTTGACAACGAAGAGAATTTCTCCATCAGCTAGAGTAGGGTCCATAGAGTGTCCTTCTACTCGGACATTGCTCCAGAGAAAGAGACGGCTGAGACCAACTAAGGCAATAATCAGGAAGAAAACTCCCCATTCTCTTATAAATGATTTAAAATATTTCATGGTTCACCTCTATAGAAATTTTTTGGCTTTTTCAGTGTTTTTAAAATGCAGTTTGGCGCAGAAGTTGAGCCCCTTCATGCCATATGCTTGAAGGATTTGGCTAGCCACCTTGTCAGAAGCAGTTCCAGCACCACTTGGAAGTTGATAACCCAGCTCTTTGCCTAGATTTTCAAGATTTTCTAGGAAGAGATCACGCGCAATGATAGAGCTAACTGCGACAGCTAGGTACTTGCCCTCAGCTTTTTCCTCTAGCGTGATTGGATTGGGAAAATGGTTGGCTTCATTTTTTAGATACTTTTCATAATTTTGTGAACTGGTAAAGGCATCGATAACAATTTTTTCAGGCTGAACTCCCTTTTGAAGAAGGAGAAAAATGGCCTGATTATGCAGAGCTACTTTGACGGAAACGGCATTGTAGCGCTCACCAATGACTTCGTTATACTTACTCGGAGAAAGTAGGAGTGCTTGATGTTGGATTTTTTCCTTCAGAAGTGGAGCAAGCTGACGAATCTTTTGGTCAGTCAGTGTTTTGGAATCCCCAACTCCGAGTTTTCTTAAAAAGTCATGCTGGTCAGGAGTCACAAATGACGCCACAACAGCCAGACCACCGAAGTAAGAACCATTTCCGACTTCATCTGTTCCGATTAAGGGGAAATTTTGCCCGCTAGTAACTTGCGTTACTTGATAACCAAAAAAGCTGGCATAGCTTTCAGCGGCTTCTCCCTGCAAAAGGACTTTCCCAGATGTATAGACAGAAACACTGGCTTGAGGAAGCTTTAAAAAGTAGCGAATATATGGATTTTTACTTGGAGCGAGGGCTTGTTCATGCTTTAGAACAAAAGCTTGAATGTCATTTTCACTCGGTGTTAATGTGATACTTGCCATAGTCTCTATTGTACCATAAAAGCAGTAGAATTGGTTAAAACTGACAAACTTAGTGAAATTTGGTATAATATCGTGAGGTGAATTTTATGGCAAATTTAAATCGATTCAAGTTTACATTTGGGAAAAAAACATTAACGCTGACAACTGAGCATGATAATCTTTTCATGGAGGAGATTGCTAAAGTTGCAACGGAAAAATATGAAGCAATCAAAGAACAAATGCCTGGAGCTGATGATGAGACAGTGGCGATTCTCTTAGCAGTCAACTGCTTGTCAACCCAGCTTAGCCGTGAGATTGAGTTTGATGATAAGGAGCAAGAGTTAGAATCGCTCCGTTATAAAGTGGTTGCTGCTAAACAAGAGCAGAGTAAGATAGGGGATTCCTTATGATTTCCATCCTACTCTTATTAATCCTTGCTTGGAGCTTTTATATCGGCTACCGCAGAGGAATTCTTTTACAAGCTTATTATCTTGTGGCTACGATTGTCTCAGCTTATTTTGCAAGCAACTATTACCTATCTTTAGGGCAAAAGTTCAACTTGTTAATCCCTTATGCCAACCCACAGGAAGGACAGGGAACTTACTTTTTCTCATCCAATCAGCTTTTCCAACTGGATAAAGTCTTTTATGCAGGAATTGGTTTTCTCTTAGCCTTTACAGTCTTTTATTGTATCGGTCGCTTGCTTGGTCTTTTTCTAAACCTAGTACCAAGTAAGATACTTGATGAGAAATACTACCGTATCGGTGCGGGTGTGCTATCAGTCGGTGTGACCTTGTTTGTTCTCCAAATGATGCTAACGATCCTTGCGACTGTACCATTACAAATTGTTCAAAATTCACTTGAAAATAGCTTTGTAGCTAGACATATCATTCAAAGCATCCCAATCACAACTGGCTTGATTAAACAGCTTTGGGTTACTAAAATAATCGGATAACAAGGGCGGGAATCATTCCTAGCCTTTTGTTTACAATTTCGAAAAGTATGAGCTTGATTTAAAAAGGTGAAAAAAAAAGAAAAAGCATAACTTTTTTACTAAGGAAATAAGATGAATACAAAAATATTAGAAACGTTAGAATTTAATAAGGTCAAGGCTTTATTTGAGCCCCATCTTTTGACGGAACAAGGGTTAGAGCAGTTAAAAGAACTTGTTCCGAGTGATAGAGGAGACAAGATTCAGCAAGCTTTTACTGAGATGAAGGAGATGCAAGAACTTTTTGTCGAGCATCCGCATTTCAGTATCTCAAGCACCAAAGACATTGCTGCAACCTGTAAGCGTTTGGAGATGGGTGCTGATCTCAACATCGAGGAATTTCTCCTTCTCAAACGTGTCATTTTTGCCAGTCGTGAACTGAAAAACTTCTATGACAATCTTGAAAATGTGAGTTTGGACCACCTGGCCAATTGGTTTGAGAAACTTCATGATTTCCCACATTTGCAGGGCAATCTCCAAGCTATTAATGAAGCTGGATTCATCGAGAATTTTGCTAGTGAAGATTTGGCACGAATCCGCCGTAAAATCCACGACAGTGAGAGCCAAGTCCGTGATGTTTTGCAGGATCTTCTCAAACAAAAGGCGCAGATGTTGACAGAAGGCATTATCGCTAGTCGAAATGGTCGCCAAGTTCTGCCAGTCAAAAATACCTATCGAAACAAGATTGCTGGTGTTGTTCATGATATCTCTGCCAGTGGTAATACAGTCTATATCGAACCGCGTGAAGTGGTCAAGCTAAGTGAGGAGATTGCTAGTCTTCGTGCAGATGAACGCTATGAGATGTTGCGTATCCTTCAAGAACTTTCTGAGCGTGTACGGCCACACGCAGCTGAAATTGCAAATGATGTCTGGATTATTGGACATTTAGACTTGATTCGGGCTAAGGTTCGCTTTATCCAAGAGACAGGAGCAGTAGTTCCTCAAGTCTCTGAGGACCAGGAGATTCAACTCCTCCATGTTCGTCATCCCTTGGTGCAAAATGCTGTTGCTAATGATGTACACTTTGGTAAAGATCTAACAGCCATCGTCATCACTGGTCCCAATACGGGTGGTAAGACCATTATGCTCAAAACCTTAGGTTTGACGCAATTGATGGCTCAGTCAGGTTTGCCGATTTTGGCGGATAAGGGAAGTCGTGTGGGAATTTTTGAGGAGGTCTTTGCGGATATCGGAGACGAACAATCCATCGAACAAAGTCTTTCAACCTTCTCTAGTCACATGACCAATATCGTTGATATTCTTGGTAAGGTCAATCAAAACTCGCTTTTGTTGCTAGATGAGCTTGGAGCAGGAACAGACCCCCAAGAAGGTGCAGCCCTTGCCATGTCTATCCTAGAAGACTTGCGCTTGCGTCAGGTCAAGACTATGGCAACCACTCACTATCCTGAACTCAAGGCCTATGGGATTGAAACGGCTTATGTTCAGAATGCCAGTATGGAGTTTGATACAGCTAGTTTGCGCCCGACCTATCGCTTTATGCAAGGCGTACCTGGTCGAAGTAATGCCTTTGAGATTGCTAAACGTCTCGGCTTGTCAGATGTCATCGTAGGTGACGCTAGCAAGCAGATTAATCAAGACAATGATGTCAATCGCATTATTGAACAATTGGAAGAGCAAACACTCGAAAGCCGTAAACGTCTTGAGAATATCCGCCAAGTTGAACAAGAAAACCTCAAGATGAATCGCGCCCTCAAAAAACTTTACAATGAGCTTAATCGTGAGAAGGAAACAGAACTCAATAAGGCGCGTGAGCAAGCTGCGGAGATTGTTGACTTAGCTCTAGCAGAAAGTGATGATATTCTAAAAAATCTTCACAGCAAATCTCAACTAAAACCACATGAGATTATAGAAGCCAAGGCCAAACTCAAGAAGTTAGCACCTGAAAAAGTTGATCTTTCTAAAAATAAGGTTCTCCAAAAGGCCAAGAAAAAACGAGCTCCAAAAGTTGGGGATGATATCATCGTTTTAAGCTATGGTCAACGAGGTACCTTGACCAGTCAACTCAAGGATGGTCGTTGGGAAGCTCAAGTTGGCTTGATTAAGATGACCCTTGAGGAAAGAGAGTTTGACTTGGTTCAGGCTCAGCAAGAAGCACCAGTCAAGAAAAAACAAGTCAACGTTATCAAACGGGCAGGTGGTAAAGGTCCACAGGCTCGACTAGACCTTCGTGGCAAACGTTATGAGGAAGCTATGGAAGCCTTGGATGCCTTTATCGACCAAGCCCTACTCAATAACATGGCTCAAGTAGACATCATCCATGGTATCGGTACAGGAGTCATTCGTGAAGGAGTAACCAAATATCTCCAAAGAAACAAGCAAGTCAAGAGCTTTGGTTATGCGCCACAAAATGCAGGTGGTTCTGGAGCGACTATCGTTACCTTTAAAGGCTAACCAAGCTATAGAATGAAATGTCAAAAAAGTACCCATCAAGTGATAGGTACTTTTTTGATGAATTTATTTTAATCATTATTGTTAGTGAGTATTTTAAAAGGGGACAATCGTTTTATAGCCAAAAAAAATTGATGAAGGCTTGTCTAACTGAGCTTTATTTATGTTATACTGATAATAACATGATTATTGGAGGTTGGTATGAAAAAACTCCCCTTAGCCTTTTCAGGTTGCTTATTGGGATTGGCTGGTGCAGGAAATCTCATCTTGGATGTTTTTCCACTCTTATCGCAGGTCTTTAGTTTGTCAGGCTTGATTTTATGGTTTTATTTTTTATACAGTCATCTGCATCATTGGCAAGAAAGTAAGCAAGAGTTGAAGAAAGCTCCTGTTTTATCGGCAACGGCGCCCTTTCCTATGGCAGGGATGATATTATCGACTTATTTGTTACGAATCTTACCCTTGAACATGAGCATTCTTGCGCAGATTCTCTGGTGGTTTGCTTTTCTTCTAGATGTAGGTTTAATCATCTACTTCACTAAAAATTATGTGCAGACCAAACCAAGAACGAGTGCAACGCCAAGTTGGACGGTTCTTTATGTGGGAATAGCAGTAGCAAGTTTGACCTACCCAGTGGTGGGCATTGTCGGGATTGCCTATGGAGCTTGGATATTTGGTTTTATCTTAACCCTTATCCTTTACCCTTTGATTTACCAAGATTTGAAGAGAAATCCATTGCCGCTGGCTTTACTGGGACAAGAAGGCATCTATTGTGCTCCTTTTTCCCTACTTTTAGCTGCGCTAATCCGAGTTGGAGGTCCTAATCTACCTAACTGGAGTTTAGTAATCATGATCCTTGCATCACAGACCTTCTTTTTCTTTGTTCTTAGTCGCTTGCCAAGGATTTTAAAACAGGGATTTCAACCAGCTTTTTCAGCCCTAACCTTCCCAACTATCATAACGGCAACTTCATTGAAAATGGCTCAAGGCATTCTGCAGTTTCCGGTCCTCAACAACCTTGTTTGGGCAGAAATTATCATTTGTTTAACAATCCTCATCTACGTATTAGTAGAATATGTGAGATATTTAAGGAACTAAAAGAACCCCTAGCACGGAGAAGTGAAATGAAAAAAGGTGCAGAACTATAACGGTGTAAGTGATAGTTAGAATAAATAAATACTAATAAAGAAAGAGTAGAAAATGAAGCATAAGATTGCAATTTTATCAGATATTCATGGTAATACAACGGCCTTAGCTGGAGTGCTTGAGGACGCTAAAAATTTGGGAGCGACTGAATATTGGCTTCTGGGAGATATTTTTCTTCCTGGGCCGGGAGCGAATGACTTGGTAGCTCTTCTGAAAGACCTACCCATTACAGCATCCGTTAGAGGGAACTGGGATGATTGTGTATTAGAGGCTATAGATGGACAATATGGTTTAGCGGATCCCGAAGAAATTCAGCTTCTCAGAATGACCCAGTTTTTGATGGAGCACCTAAACCCAGAGCATATTGATTGGTTGAGAAATCTACCTATGGTAGCCAAGAAAGAAGTTGAAGGCTTGCGTTTTTCTCTTTCTCATAATTTACCTGAGAAAAATTATGGTGGTGATTTGCTGGTTGAAAATGGTACAGAAAAATTTGACCAACTTTTAGATGAAGCTACAGATGTAGCCGTCTATGGTCATGTTCATAAACAACTTCTGCGTTATGGTAGTCAAGGCCAACAAATCATCAACCCAGGTTCGATTGGTATGCCTTATTTTGACTGGGAAGGAATGAAAAATCACCGAGCCCAGTATGCCTTGCTTGAGGTTGAAAATAGTGAATTAGTCAATATTCAATTTCGAAAAGTTGCTTATGACTATGAAGCAGAGCTAGAATCAGCCCAGACCAAAGGCCTTCCTTTCATCGAAATGTATGAAGAGTTACGACGTGAGGACAACTATCAAGGCCATAATAGAGATTTGTTAGCTAGTTTAATTGAAAAGCATGGATATGTAGAGGATGTCAAGAATTATTTTGAATTTTTGTAAAAGTTCCTTTAACTAATAGATACTAAATAAAACGATTGGGCGAGCCAATCGTTTTTAATATTTCTTATTGTAATTCAGATGCATCTGGTAGGTAAGAACCACCGAGATAGGTCTTGCTGAGTTTTTCAAGGGTTCCATCTTGGTAGAGTTCTTTGAGAACCTTGTCGAATTGTTCTTTAAATTCTTTTTGATCGCTTGAGAAGATGATGTAGTTGTTTGGATTGTCATTGCTTTCCAAGTCGACTA
>CABPWC010000013.1 GCA_902461025.1 uncultured Streptococcus sp. | reverse complement strand
TTATATAAAGAGGTGCTAACATGGCTATTTATAACAATATCACAGAACTTATCGGAAAAACACCGATTGTTAAATTGAATAACATTGTACCAGAAGGTGCAGCAGATGTTTATGTAAAACTGGAAGCTTTCAACCCAGGTTCATCGGTTAAAGACCGTATTGCTCTTAGCATGATTGAAAAAGCCGAGCAAGAAGGGAAACTGAAACCGAGCTCTACTATTGTAGAAGCAACAAGTGGTAATACTGGTATTGGTCTTTCATGGGTTGGTGCTGCTAAAGGCTATAAAGTTGTTATCGTTATGCCTGAAACAATGAGTGTTGAACGTCGTAAGATCATCCAAGCTTATGGTGCTGAACTAGTCCTTACTCCTGGTAGCGAAGGGATGAAAGGTGCGATTGCGAAAGCGCAAGAAATTGCTGCTGAGCGCGATGGTTTCCTACCTTTACAATTCGTCAACCAAGCTAACCCAGAAGTTCACGAAAGAACAACAGGAGCTGAAATTCTAGCTGATTTCGGAACTGATGGTTTAGATGCCTTTGTTGCTGGTGTTGGTACTGGAGGAACTATTTCTGGTGTCTCTCACGCCCTTAAAGCTGCTAATTCAAACATTCAAGTTTTTGCAGTTGAGGCAGACGAATCAGCAATCTTGTCAGGTGAAAAACCAGGACCTCACAAAATTCAAGGTATCTCAGCTGGATTTATTCCAGAAACACTTGATACGGAAGCTTACGATGGGATTGTTCGTGTAACATCAGACAATGCCCTTGCACTTGGCCGTGAGATTGGCGGAAAAGAAGGCTTCTTGGTAGGTATTTCTTCTGCTGCGGCTATCTATGCAGCAATCGAAGTTGCTAAAAAACTTGGGGCAGGTAAAAAAGTCCTTGCGCTTGCACCAGATAACGGAGAACGTTACCTATCTACAGCGCTCTATGAATTTGAAGTGTAGTCTCCTAAATACACAAAGCCCTTGTTAAAGGGCTTTTAAATTTTTATAAAAGAAAAAGGAAGCAAATTGCTTCCTTTTGTATGATTAGTTATTCAAGGCTGCTGCCATTGTAGCTGCAACTTCAGCTTCAAAGTCATTCGCAGCTTTCTCGATACCTTCACCAACTTCAAAGCGAGCGAACTCAACTACTGAAGCGTTAACTGATTCAAGGTATGCTTCAACTGTCTTGCTGTCATCCATGATGTAAACTTGTGCAAGAAGTGTGTAAGCTTGGTCAACTTTAGTGTTGTCAAGCATGAAGCGGTCCATTTTACCTGGGATGATTTTATCCCAGATTTTTTCTGGTTTACCTTCAGCTGCCAATTCAGCTTTGATATCTTCCTCAGCTTGAGCGATTACTTCGTCAGTCAATTGAGCTTTTGAACCATACTTCAAGTGTGGAAGAGCTGGTTTACCAACCATTGCACGGCTTTCGTTGTCTTGGTCGATAACATGGTTCAATTGTGCCAATTCATCTTTAACAAATTGCTCATCCAATTCTTTGTATGAAAGAACAGTTGGTTTCATTGCAGCGATGTGCATTGAGATTTGTTTAGCAAGCGCTTCGTCTCCACCTTCGATGACAGAGATAACACCGATGCGTCCGCCATTGTGTTGGTAAGCACCAAAGTGTTGAGTATCTGTTTTTTCGAGCAAAGCAAAACGACGGAATGAGATTTTTTCACCGATTGTAGCTGTTGCAGATACGTATGCAGCTTCAAGAGTTTCACCTGAAGGCATTGTCAAAGCAAGAGCTTCTTCGTTGTTAGCTGGTTTACCTTCAGCGATTACTTTAGCTGTTGCATTTACCAATTCAACGAATTGAGCGTTTTTCGCAACGAAGTCAGTTTCAGCATTTACTTCAACTACTGCTGCAACGTTACCATTAACATAAACACCAGTCAAACCTTCTGCAGCAACACGGTCAGCTTTCTTAGCTGCTTTAGCCATACCTTTTTCGCGAAGCAATTCAATCGCTTTTTCGATATCACCTTCAACTTCAACCAATGCTTTTTTAGCGTCCATGACACCAGCACCAGATTTTTCACGTAACTCTTTAACAAGTTTAGCTGTAATTTCTGCCATTTTGATTCTCCTATATTTTTTAAAAAATAGGAGAGCCGGGCTAAGCCCCGCCCTCCTAGGTAATTACTATTTATACGAATTAAGCGTTGTCGCCTTCAACAACTTCAACGATTTCTTCGATTGAATCTGCTTGAGCTTCTGAAGCTGTAAATTCTGCTTCAACTGCTGCTACAGCATCTTCACCTTGGCGACCTTCGATGATAGCATCTGCCAATTTAGCTGTGATCAACTTAACTGCGCGGATAGCGTCATCGTTAGCTGGGATGATTACATCGATATCATCTGGATCAGTGTTTGTGTCAACCATCGCTACAACTGGGATACCCAATTTTTTAGCTTCTTTAACAGCGATTTGCTCTTTATGTGGGTCAACTACGTACATTACATCTGGGATACGAGGCATATCTTCGATACCACCCAAGAATTTTTCAAGACGTGCACGTTGTTTGTTGAGAAGTGCAACTTCTTTCTTAGGAAGAACATCAAAGATTCCTTCTTCTTCCATACGTTTAATTTCTTTCAAACGAGCGATACGTTTTTGGATAGTTCCCCAGTTAGTAAGAGTTCCACCCAACCAACGGTGGTTGATGTAGTATTGACCTGAACGTTCTGCTTCTTCTTTAACAGCGTCAGCAGCTTGTTTCTTAGTACCAACAAACAATACAACTGCATCGTTAGCTGCTGCATCACGCATAAAGTCGTATGCTTGGTCAGCGTATTTTACAGTTTGTTGCAAGTCGATAACGTGGATTCCGTTACGCTCAGTGAAGATGTACTTAGCCATCTTAGGGTTCCAGCGACGAGTTTGGTGACCAAAGTGTACACCAGCCTCAAGAAGTTGTTTCATTGAAATTACTGCCATGAGTATTTCTCCTTTTTTGTTTTTTCCTCTCCTCAATTTCAACTTGCAAAACAACCCGAAGGCAACAGTTTCACAATTCATCAAGAATGAGTATTATCGTTCACACGACAAGTTTCATTCTACCATAATTGGAGCTTTATTTCAAGTAGTTTTGTTATTTTCTCCTTATTAAATTACTCGTTAAAAACTCTAAATTTAAAACATCTCAACATATATTGCTGAGATGTTCTAATAGCTAAATTTTTTTAAATTTAATGTAGTGGCAAAATAATTAGTTTATCCTATCTACTTCGAAGTTTCTTACGAATTTTATAAGCTAGATTAAACAAGAAGTATAATGAACTGGTTGGATAATTAAACTCACCAACAAATTCCTCGATAGTAGGATTAAATTTGGATTTAAAGTTAATTAACCCACCCTCTAAGTTGTTTTCAATTCCACCCATATTATGAGTCTCAGCCCCTCGTTCAAAAGAATGTTGAGCTGTCTCAAACCATGTAGGAATAGCTGGTTGATAGTGTCTAAATTCTTCATTCATTCCAGCATATAAGTTTTCAGAAGTTTTCCCAAATTCGATAGTTAAAGTGCCAGACAATGGGACAACACTATCTCCTTTATCAATATAGCCCTTAAGAAAAGAAATTTCTTCTTCTAATCGGTTTCTCTCTTGCTGATTATCTTTTACTTTGCCTTCTTTTGTTTTATCTGTAAACTTCTGCGCTGTTTTTAGATTCTTTTCAAGTTGCTTCTCAACTTCTTTCAATCTATTATGTAAATCTAAATAGCTTAGTGTGATAAAAGAGTGGTTAGGATAAGTAGTCAGTAACTTTTGATAATAATCTTTGTCTCGTAAACTAATGTTCTTGCGAGACTCTGTTTTCTTCATTAAAAACGAAAATTTATCTAATAAATCGAGCCCACCAAATTTTACTTCCAATCCTTTATTTCTTGCAGTTCGGATGGCCTGTCTAGTAGACTTAGAAAGTTGATCCAGTGAGAAATTTTCTTTATGAATATTAGCTTGAAAACGTGGTTGTATATTTTCTGCCATATTCTCTGTTAAGCCAGTCCAATGAACTTTATTTTTTTTCAGTTCTTCAACAATTTCTAAAGTCATAGAATTTTGAACAGTTTCTTGGCCAATAAGACCTTTACTGATAAATAGAATTGGGTCAAATTTAACCATTATTGCATGGCTTTTTTTAGCAAGTTTTTTCAACGTTAACAGAACAAATTTTAGAAGCTCTTTATCTTCATAGTCAATTACTGGGCCTCGTGGAATATAGAACATAGAAAGCCCTAATGGTAGCGGCTGAATTAAGATATTCGCTACCCCAACCAATTGATTATCTTTATAAAATCCTACTCTCTCATTCCCCCAAGTATCCTTTATCTTGGACCAATCGCTACTCTGCAATAAATTTCCTTGAGGATGATTTTGCAAAAATAAATCCCACTCTTGAGCATCAACATTCATTTTATACGTAAACATAATTCCAGTACCAACTCTCTTAAAATCTATTTTATCTTCATTAGCTTGCTTATGTGCTAATTCTCTATATTTCGTATTGCTTTACCTAAACGAATACGAAAATAATATGTCAATGACAACTAATGATATTATGAAATTTATTTTTAAACACTATACAAAGGGTGAGATTCATAAAACCTCACCCTAAATTGAATAATAATCAGTATATTAGTTTGGATAAATGTATCTTACTGTACCACGTGATGCTGTAGGATTAAACCATCCACGGTAATTTCCGATTGGTTGAGTACCACTACCATCATAGTTACATTCTGAAACTTGAATACGCGTTGTTGACTCAACAGCAGTAACAACCGCTACGTGTCCGTAGCCACCATCATCCCAACAAGCGATTGCACCAACTTGTGGTGTAGAGCCTGTACGGAAACCTGCTGCTGCTGCACTAGTAGCCCACTGGCCACCATTACCCCAATAATCACCAGCCCATGGCGCCAAAGTTTTTGCTCCCCATGTACACTGACCTACAGGGTAACTTGAAGCATTTGAGCTATAAGTTGGTCGTTGACTTACAGTAGTTGCTGCAGGAGTGTAACTTGAATCATCATCTGATGATGAAGAACTTGAAGTTGCTTGTACTTGTGCAGCAAAAGTTGTGTTTGCTGAAGCAGCAACCGTTTGTTGTTGACTTGTTTGTTTCGCTTTGTATGCTGCTTCTGCTTCTGCTGCTGCTTTCGCTTCTGCTTCAGCCGCTGCTTTTTGCTCTAGCAAGGTTGCTTTTTCACTTTCTGCAGTAGCTTTTTCAGCTGCAAGATTCAACTCGGCTGCTTTCAATTCAGCTTGTTTTGTTGTCAAAGCTTGAGCGTCATCAGCAAGTGTTTGTTGGTTGGCAATAACTGTGTTGATTGCTTCATTGTTAGCAACTTGTTTTTCAGAGATAGCCTTTTTATCTTCTTTTTGTTGTTGCAACATTTTATTGTTTGCTGAGACAATTTCACTCATAGCTGCTACACGAGAAATAGCTTCTGTGATTGAGTTAGAGTTAATAATTGTATTAATGTAGCTTGTAGCAGTTCCGTTAGTTTGTGCACTACGAGCTTGGTTTTCAAGCGATTCATTACGAGCTACGATATTTTTTGAAAGCTCTGCAATTTCTCCTTCAAGTTTTTTAGACTCTTCTTGAAGCTTTTCGTTTTCAGATTGTAATTTTTCTTGCTCTGATTGAATAGCTGAAACTTTAGTTTGAATTTCGTCTACTTGTTTTTGAGCTTCCTTTTGTTGTGTTGTCAACTCACTAATTTTGCTATCTTGAGCTGCAATTTTTTCATCTGTTGTGTTAGCTTTAACACTTGAAAGCACAGCTCCTTGTGAAACTAATACTGTACTTAATAATAGTGATGCTAGAATTTTTTTCTTCATAAGTGTAAATACTCCTTCTTTAAAAAGACAATACTAGTATATCAAAAAAAGGCCTAATAAATATTACGCCTTTATTACAGTTTTGTTTCTTTCTTATAGATATATTTTTTCAAAAATATATTGGAAAACTAACATCCATATAAAATTCAATATCATAGTAGGAACAAGACTATAAACCATAAACACAGATAAATTTTCTGCAGTTAATCCTACCAAGTGTGCTAGGATAAAGCTAGCAAATTCAAATGTAAAAGTCATCATTAAAACGGCAAGTACTCGAGTCCATCTATTTGACAAAATAACTGAGTTGCTTTTATACACTATTGCTCCAATAATTACAAATAGTAGACTAGCTATTCCAATCAAATGGAAGAAATAAATATCGTATACAAGTCCTACAACTAGGCAATAAGCTAAAAACAGATACTCAGATACTTCTATCGTTTCAAATAATAAGAAGATAAAAATAAAGTGGCTAACAATTTGTATATGTGGAAAAAAACTATTTACAAACTGCCCTAAATGGCTATCAATCAAGACAATCAAGGGCAATAGTACAAACATTCCTATCTGCTTAAAAAGTCTCATGATGGATTCCCCACTAACTCTACAACTTTAAGGTTCATTGGATCAGCATGCAATTTAACCATGACTTCTCTTGTTAGATAGTCCGTACTATGTGTCACTGATACGACTTCCCCTACAGGGATATCTGTAGCATTAAAGTTTCCTAAGCCTCCAGTTACCACTTTGTCACCTTGACTAATGTCGCCACTGCTGTTTAATTGACTGATTTTTAGTAGTTCTTTTTCCTTGTCATAACCAATGATAATACCATAAATACTACTAGATCCGTGCTGGATTTTAACAGAAATCTTCTCTGTGTTTTCAGCGTTTGTTAATAAATTGACTACGGATGAGTTGTCTTCTACTTTTTCAACGCTTCCAACAAGTCCTCCACCAGAAACAACGAGCATACTAGTTGTTACACCTTGTTTTGATCCGGCATTAACTGTCAATTCCTGTCTCCAAGTTGCTGGAGTTCTCATAATGACATCTGCAGTAATTAGCTTGCTCGCGTTCAATTTTGACTTCATATCTAATAATTGACGCAGTTGTTCATTTTCTTCTTTTAATCTGTCTGCTTCATTTGTTTCTTTTTCCATTTGATAGAGTTCTTTTTTAAGAGTCTCATTCTCATTATAAGCTCTCGTCAAATTTCCTAAATCTGACTTTGTAGATTCTAACCATTGAAATGGTTTCTGTACAATTCTATCTATCAGCGAAATGCCATCTCCAACCTTTGTCACAACTGCACTGGATTGTGTCGTTACTAAAAAGACAGAAACCATTAGTATAACGACAAATAGAACGATGATATATTTTGATTTTTTGAAACGATTCATGCCTTTACCTTATATTATTCTATACTTCACTTTAGGATTTTAATAAAAACAAGATTCCACCTAACACACATACAAGTAGTAAGGCCATACTATCTTTATGCATCCAATTCAACTGTCGATATTGACTACGTCCATTCCCACCTTGATATCCTCTAGCTTCCATAGCTGTAGCAAGAGAATCCGCTCTTTTCAAACTTGTAGCGAATAATGGAATTAAAATAGGAATCATAGCCTTAACCTTCTGGATGATATTCCCCTCTCCAAAATCTACACCACGCGCCTTTTGAGCGTTCATAATTCGAATTGTATCATCCATCAAGGTTGGTACAAAACGCAAGCTCATTGACAACATCAGTCCAATTTCATGAACAGGCACTTTAAATCTTTTTAAAGGGCCAAGCAAGGACTCAACTGCCGTTGCCAGGCTTAGTGGCATTGTAGTCAAAGTAAGCAAGGTTGAGAAGAAAATAATCAACACAAAACGGCAAAAAATGATTCCAGCCTGCTCAATCCCCTGAGTAGTAATTTTTATGAACCCCATCTCAAATAGGACCTGACCACCAGAAATAAAGAAAAGTTGAAAAAGGGTGGTAAAGGTAATCAGAAAAAACATCGACTTCAAACCTTTTATGAAAAAAGATAAGGGAACTTCTGATAGAGCTACAAATATGCCTGTTGCAACGAAAAGTATTACGTTTGTAATTGGATTGTTGGCCCAAAAAACGATAATAATCAATAAAATCATTGCCACTAACTTACTCCGAGGGTCCAGACGATGGACAATCGAGTTTCCTGGTATGTAACGACCTAAAATCATGTTATCCATTAATGAACTCCTTAAACTCTTCTATCGTTATCGGCATTTGTTTAAAAGAAACTCCTCGGTCAGCTAGTCTTTGAGCAAATCTTGTGATTTTTGGAACACCCAATTGGATATTTTCCATAAACTCCAGATTTTGAAAGACAAGACTAGGCGCTCCACTCTTAACCAATCTTCCTTTTTCCATCACATAAACTTGGTCAGCAAATTCTGCTACATCATCCATAAGGTGAGTCACCAAAACAATCGTGATGCCGTCTTGATGAAGCTTTTCAAACAAAGTCATCAACTCTTTCCGACCAATCGGATCTAGTCCTGCTGTAGGCTCATCTAAAACCAAGATACTTGGCTCCATTGCTAAAATCCCAGCAATAGCGACCCTTCTCATCTGACCACCTGAGAGTTCAAATGGACTACGTTCAAAAAGTGACTCGTCAATTCCTACTAAATCTAATTTTTCACGCGCAATAGCCTCGGCCTCTTCTACAGAAACTCCAAAATTCTGAGGACCAAAAGCTACATCTTTTAAGACAGTTTCTTCAAATATTTGATTTTCTGCAAACTGAAATACCAATCCTACTTGTTTGCGAATTTGACGAATTTGCTTGTTAATTGATGTTGACGTAATTAATGTATCAAAAACACGGACACTTCCCTTTGTGGGAACCAACAAGCCATTTAAGAGTTGTAGAATTGTAGATTTTCCACTTCCTGTATGCCCAATAATTGCAGTATAGGAGCCGTCCTCTATCGTCAAACTGACATCAGACAAGGCTGCTGAAGCAAAGGGGGTTCCTTCCTGATACGTATAACTAACATTGTCTAGAATAATTCCCATAAAGCCTCCTCAAGCTCCTCTTCAGTAAGATAGAGTTCCGGTAAATTCAAACCACTGGCACGTAGTGAATCTTTTAATTTATTTACAAACGGTTGATTTAGCCCAATTTGATCTAAATCTGCCCTAGAAAACAATTCTCTAGGAGTACTAGTTGATTCGATTTCTCCTTTTTTCATCACCAAAATACGATCACTCATGGCCACCTCATCCAAATCATGCGTTATGGAGATGACTGTCATTTGGTGTTCTTGGCGAATCTTCTGGACTATCTTAATCAACTCTAGACGTCCCTCTGGATCCAACATACTTGTAGCTTCATCCAAAATTAAAATATCTGGCCGTAAGGCGACAACACCTGCAATGGCAACCCTCTGCTTCTGGCCTCCTGATAAGCGAGCTGGTTCCTTTTTAAAAAATTCAGCCATCCCAACCAATGATAACGCTTCAGCAACTCGATACTTCATCTCTTCAAGTGGGATTCCTTGATTCTCTAAACCAAAAGCAACGTCATCTTCCACAGTTGCCCCTACGAACTGGTTATCAGGATTTTGAAAAACCATACCAATCTGACGTCTTTTTTCCCAGACGTTTTCTGGAGTTAGGCAATCACCGTCTATCCAAATCTCTCCAGATTCAGCCTCAAGTAAGCCGTCAATCAAGCGAACAGTTGTTGATTTCCCACTACCATTATGACCAACAATAGACAACCATTCTCCACGTTTCACGTGAAACGAAATGTTATGAACATCATAATGTTCCTGATCTGCCTGGTATCGAAATGACAGATTTTTAATCTCAATAATTGTTTCCATATCTAGCGAAAGGTCCCTTTAAACAAATACGCGCTTCCTTTAAAATAATCATATCCAGAATAAACTGTAAAGAACAAAGCAATATATAGAATTATCTGGCCAAGTAAATTCCAGTGAAGCAACAAGAAGATGATCGCAAACATCTGACTGAATGTCTTGATTTTTCCAGGCATAGCAGCAGCCAGAACGGTTCCACCCGTTTCAACTAAAAGCAAGCGCAAACCAGTAACTGCAAGTTCACGACAAATGATAACAGCAACTAGCCAGGCTGGAGCCATGTTTAAACCAACCAACATGATGAAGGCTGACATGACCAACAACTTATCAGCCATCGGATCTGCAAATTTACCAAAATTACTAACCACTTGCCATTTTCTAGCTAAATAACCATCTAGATAATCAGTGATACTAGCAATAGCAAAAACAACAGCCGCCATTTTATGCAATAAAGGAGACGATCCGAATGATAAAAGGAGGATAAAAATCGGAATAAATACAATTCTACCCAGCGTAAGTATGTTAGGAATATTCTCTTTTTTCATATTATCCTTCCTTAATTTGAACTCAAATTCATTGTAATCCAACCAGTTTGGCCTGTTAATTTCGAAGTATCGATTTCCTGATTATCGATTTTTATTTTCACACCTTTAACAACACCTAATGTGATAGTTACTGGAGATCCTTTAGAAATTGTTGTTTTAACTGTTTTATTATTTGGATCTAGAGTTGCCCCTCCAGCCAAATCAGTATCTGAAACGCTAACCCAACTTGTTGCATCCGTTACAGATAATTGAAGTTCGGCAGTTTCTTTAGGAGTTTTATATTCCACTGATATGACATCTCCTTGCCCTGTGACTGTCACAGTTGAGGCTTCAGTCGAACTTGATGGATTAGTGGTTTGATTACTACTTGTTGTTTCACTACTTGGTGCATTTGTAGTTGTAGTCACAATATTATAGTTAGCTGAAGCTGTTTCTGTTGACTGTGTTTGAATATAATTCCAAACATAGTAGGTTACGAAAATTAAAATTGATAGGGAGAATAGAACAAAGTAAAAAAGTGGAAGCAAGGAACGCTTCTTACGATTGGAACGTCTACGACCTGTTAGTTCTATCTCATCAACATCAACTTCCTCATAGGTAATCATACTCCCTGAATCATATGCGTCTAAAACAATGTTTTCATCCAACTCAACTGCCCAAGCATATTTCCTCAAAAAAGAACGAGCATAAAAGGGACTAGGCAATTTATCAAAATCATCTGATTCTAAGGCTTCTAGCATATCAAGTTGGATGTCCGTTTTACGCTGCAATTCCTCCAGACTCAAACCTTGATTAATTCTTGCTAAACGTAAAACTTCACCAATTGTTTTTTTTCTCATACTTACCATTCCTTCTTTCTAGTCTATTTTACTTGAATGACTATAGTGGAAAAATCGTAAATTCAACGATTTCACTACTGTCGATAAAATGATGTCCTACCTCAAGAACATCTTCCAAGGTCATTTCCTGTATAATCTTTGGCAAATCAAATAGGGTTGATTCCTCAATATGCGACTGATATTGAGTCGCAATAAATTCTAAAGAATTCATGTTATGGATAAACTCTCCATAAATTTCACTTTTTATTAAATCAAGATGTTCTTCCGAAACATCTGCATCAGTCACAAAGTTCTGAATCGCCTTTCGAAATTGGTGCGAAATTGCAACAGGCTCCTTCGTCTCCATTGTCAGCATCAAAAAGTTAAACCGTCGATTGATTTCAACTTCTAAAGCTAATGAAGCATCTAATTTGCCAGTTTCATACAAACTCTGAAATCTTTTAGAAGTCCAACCAAACATCATCGTAAATAAAGCTCTTAGCAAAATACTATATCGGTAACAATCCTGATTACTCATATTGGAATTTGTTCGAACACCAATAGCTAATTTAGGAGAGGCGACATCCATACGACTGCTATCAACCTTCTTTACAGGGTTTAAAGCGATTGTTTCTCTCGAAGTTTCTTCTATCCAATCTCCAACATCCTTTTGTCTGAAATAATTCTGTATCAGTTCTAAATCAAAGTTCCCAACAAGGAAAATATGACTATTGACAGGAGTGTAAAATTCTTCAAAATTGTCTCGTAAATCCTCTAATCTAATATTTTCTATCGAATCTTCAGTTCCAACAATATCTGAAGCCAGAGGACTTTCTGGATATAGATTTGCAAGTGTTTTAAAGAATAAGCAGGAATCCGGATCGTCTTGGTACATTTCGCGTTCTTGCTGAATGATATCCTTTTCGCGTTCAACAGATTCTTCAGTAATATTAAAGCTTGTAACTAGCTCGTCAAGCAGGTCCAAACACTCAGTAACATGGTCAGACGTTGAAAAAATATAACTTGTACTTGTAAAGCTTGTAAAGGCATTACTATCTGCACCTAGTTCAGTAAAAGCAGCCATGATATCTTCAGAATTTTCTCTTTCAAAAAGTTTATGCTCTAAAAAATGAGCAATCCCTTTTGGATATATTTTTCTTTTTCCATCTCTTACTGTAAACTCTGTGTCAACTGAACCAATTTGAACAGTGACTACACCGTAAACTTCGTTAAAGTCATTTTTTGGAAGCAAAGTAACTGTCAAGCCATTTTCTAATGTTGCTTGATAAAGAGTTTCCTTTACAGCTGGATAGTATTTCTCGTCAAAAGTAACTCTAGTCATTCTGCTCCTTCCATAAAATAGATAGCTTGCAATTTCAGGCTAAACGCAGCCCTACAGATTGCCTCCTTGTCAACTTGCTCTAGTGTCTCTATCAAAGTATCCAGGTCTAAAACCGATTTACCAAAAAAGATGCTTAAGTATTCTCTGTCAATAATCGAATCTTGATTATCCTGACTCAATAACATCGTCCTACGAATCATTTCCTTAGTTTGATTAACTTCAATATCTGTAAATCTACCATTTTTGATATTGAGTAATTGATCATTCATCAATTTTCTTGCCTTGTTTCGGTTCTGACGATTGATTCCAGCAAATAATCGTAAAAATCCACTAAAAAGATCCAGGTAACTAGATACAGTATAAGCCAACCCTTCCTTTTCCCTTACTTGAGTAAACAATTTAGAGTGAGGGAAAGCTCCAAGCAGACCGTTTACAAGTAGTAAAGCCATTTTTTGATCATCCCCATAACCAATTGTGCTATGATAGCCCATTTCTAGAATAGACTGCCCTAGGTTTTTCCTGTCAATTCCTTCCCTAAGTACATTTGAATATTCTTGTCGATACTGAATGTTTACAGTTGCTTTACGACCTGTCAAGTTCAATTTCTTCAGGTTTTCTAGAACTTCAATTTCATTAAAGTCCCCTAAAAAGAATAAATCAATCCTATCTTCTTTCAGCATTTTTTGGAAACTTGAATAAGAAGTTTTAGAAGTCTCTTCAGAAATTCTGGAAATCAAATCTTTAGGGACTAACTGCATGGATTCTTCTTGGAAAAACAAATGATCTAATTCTTTATGCGCAAAGAAGAAAGGATCCTCTAATTCTGATTCCAGTCTTGCCAACAGTTGTTTTTTCTCAATTTCAAAGGCATTCTTTTCAAATCCTTCCTCATCTGACAAGGGATTAAATATGACTTGATACAATAATTCTAAAATTTGAGAAGTTAGCACGTTTTTCTTACTTAAAAATTCATCTCGAACATACGTTAAACTGACATCTACAAGATGGCTTTGCCCTCTTCTATATGCATGAGTCGATAAATCCGCTCCATATAATGCTGCTAAATGTTTTCTAAGAATTTGAGCAGTTGGAAAACTTTTATTAGCTGTTTCAAGCATACTAGCGCTTAACATGCGACCTGAAATTAAATCCAGAGATAACGGAGCTGTGAAACGCATGGTTATTTTATTAGTCTTAAACTTTTTAGATTGGATAAAATGCACTGCAATTCCAGGGAACAACTCCATCTTTTACCTCCTTTTACATAGAGTTCTATTATACCATGAAAACGAAAATTTTTCTTGTTCTCTTTGACTCTTTTAAAATTAAAATCGTTTTCATATCAGTAGTTTCTTCTCAACTATTTTGAGCAAAATATGGTATAATACCAAAGATTGAGGTGAACTATGGAATACAAATTATTTGAAGAATTTATTACTCTCCAATCTCTTTTGAAAGACCTTGGAATCATACAAAGTGGCGGTGCTATTAAATCTTTTTTATCTGACCACCTTGTATATTTTAATGGAGAATTAGAAAATCGTCGAGGCAAGAAAATTAGAATCGGGGATTCTATTGAAATCCCTGATTTAAAAACTCAAATTATTCTAGTTAAACCAACATCAGAAGAACTAGAGGAGTTTCGTCTAGAAAAACTTGAGAAAGAACGTGTAGCTATGCTTGTAAAGGAAATGAATAAGAAAGTTCAAAAAAAATCTACAAAAAAAGCTCAACCAACAAATACAAAATCTGCACCACGTTTTCCAGGTAGATAATCATGTGGTTGAAAAACTTATCCATTAAACAATTTCGTAACTATCATAATATTGAAGTTGATTTTAACCCAAAATTAAATGTATTTGTTGGCCGAAACGCCCAAGGGAAAACGAATCTTCTTGAAAGTATTTACTTTTTAGCCTTAACAAGAAGTCATCGAACAAAGACAGACAAAAATTTAATTCAGTTTGAAGAAGAACAACTACAAGTTTCCGGTCTGTTGCAGAAGAAAACAGCAACTATACCACTTGAAATCGACTTAACACAAAAAGGTCGTATTACTAAAGTGAATCATTTAAAACAAGCTCGTCTTTCTGATTATATTGGACATATGAATGTTGTCTTATTTGCTCCAGAAGATTTACAACTTGTCAAAGGTGCGCCAGCCATTCGACGTAAATTCATTGACATGGAGTTGGGACAGATCAAACCGATTTACTTGTCAGACTTGTCAAGCTATAACCATATTCTTAAACAGAGAAATACCTATCTAAAAACTACACAAAACATTGATGAAACATTTTTATCCGTTCTTGATGATCAACTTGTTGAATATGGATGTCGTGTAATGATTCACAGGGCTGACTTTATACAGAAAATGGATTTCTTTGGTCAAAAGAAACATTTTGACATTTCAGACCAATTAGAAGAACTGTCAATACGCTATCAACCTTCTGTAAACTTTGTTGACAAAGAACATTTAGCTGATTCTTTTTATATGGAACTTCAAAAGAGTAAATCTAGAGATTTATTTAAAAAGAACACGGGAGTTGGTCCTCATCGAGATGATATGGTTTTCTTAATCAACGGTATAGAAGCAAGTTTTGGCAGTCAAGGACAGCATCGTAGCCTCGTTCTTTCCATCAAACTTGCTGAAATCGAGTTGATGGAAAGCATTACCAAGGAATCTCCCATTCTTTTACTTGACGATGTTATGAGTGAACTTGACAATAATCGTCAACTTAAATTATTAGAGACTATCTCTCATAACATTCAAACCTTTATAACAACTACAAGTTTAGACCACCTTCAAAACTTGCCTGATAACCTAAGCGTCTTTACAGTAAATGATGGTCAACTATCTGTAAACTAAACTTTACATGCATGTTAAAACAAAAAAGCTCCTGTTTAACAGGAGCTTTTTTTAATTACATTGAGTAATTTGGTGCTTCGTTAGTAATTTGCACATCATGCGGATGACTTTCTTTTAGACCTGCACCAGACATTTCGATAAACTGAGCATTATCATGCAATTCTTTAAGATTCGCAGCACCACAGTAACCCATACCAGAACGAATACCACCAATCATTTGGAAGACGATGTCAGCCGCTGCACCTTTATAAGCAACACGACCTTCAATTCCTTCTGGAACCAGTTTGTTTGCTTCATTAACTGAACCTTGGAAGTAACGGTCGCTTGACCCCTTCTTCATAGCAGCAATTGAACCCATACCACGGTAAGTCTTGAACTTACGTCCTTGGAAGATTTCAGTTTCACCTGGAGCTTCATCTGTTCCTGCAAACATTGATCCAAGCATTACTGCATTTCCACCAGCAGCAAGGGCTTTAACAATATCTCCAGAATACTTGATTCCACCGTCGGCAATAATCGTTTTACCATATTCACGCGCAACTGCTGCAGCATCGTAAATTGCTGTAACTTGTGGAACACCAACACCTGCAATCACACGAGTTGTACAGATTGAACCTGGACCAATACCAACTTTAACAACATCAACTCCTGCGTCATAAAGGGCACGTGCTCCTTCAGCAGTAGCGATATTTCCGGCAATCAATGTACGGTCTGGGAAGTGTGCACGGATTTCAGCGATTTTGCGGAGAACTCCTGCAGAATGTCCGTGTGCTGTATCGATGACAATCGCATCTGCTCCTGCTTCAAAGAGGGCTTCAGCGCGTTCAAAGGTGTCAGAAGTAACACCTACCGCACCTGCAACTAGAAGACGACCAAATTCATCTTTAGCTGCATTTGGAAACTCAATCACTTTTTCAATATCTTTAATAGTAATCAAACCAGAAAGGCGACCTTCTTCGTCAACCAAAGGAAGTTTTTCAATGCGGTGTTCTTGTAGAATACTCTCCGCTGTTTTTAAATCTGTACCAACCGGTGCAGTAACCAAGTTTTCACTAGTCATGTGTTTTGAAATTGGTTGGTTATAGTCGGAAATAAAACGAAGGTCTCGGTTAGTCAAAATACCAATTAACTTGCGGTTTTCAAGAGTTTCAACTACAGGCACACCACTGATACGATAGCGACCCATTAGCTCATCTGCTTCAGCGATTGTATGTTCTGGAGTCAAGAAGAATGGATCGATAATAACACCATTCTCAGAACGTTTTACCTTGCGAACTTCGTCAGCTTGTTGCTCAATAGACATGTTTTTATGGATAACTCCAAGCCCACCTGCACGCGCGATTGCAATTGCCATTTGGCTTTCTGTTACAGTATCCATTGCAGCTGTAATAATTGGGATATTTAAAGTCAAATTATCTGCTAATTTTGTTGTTAAATCCGCATCATTAGGCAACACATGACTCTCTGCTGGAATTAGCAATACATCATCAAAGGTAAAACCTTTTTTCAAAAATTTAGTGTCCCAATTAGACATTGAAGTTTCCTCTTTTCTTTCTTTATTGAGCTAAACGCTTTTTGTATTGTATCTATCATACCATTCTATGAAAATTTGTCAATTAAATTTATAAGAGAACAAATAAAAAAACTATCCCTCTAATTTTAAGAAAGAGATAGTTTTATAGCTCACCTTTTATCTATTAATGAAAGTAATTTAGACCCATTGCTGTTTTGACCTCAGAGAGTGTTTGACCAGCAACTTCTCGAGCTTTTTCACTGCCTTTTTGAAGCATGTTATAGACTTCACCCATATCTTTAGCAAATTCAATACGACGTTCACGAATTGGGCCAAGTTCACGTTCTAGGATTTCAAGGAGATAACGCTTGGTCTTAACATCACCAAGACCTCCACGTTGGTAATGCTCTTTCATTTCAGCAATTTCTTGTGCATCCTCTGGGCGACCAAAAACATCTAAGTAATGGAAAACCATATTACCTTCAATCTTACCTGGATCCTCAACACGAATATGATCTGGATCAGTATACATACTCATCACTTTTTTGCGTAAAGTATCCGCATCGTCAGCTAGGTAAATACCATTATTAAGTGATTTCGACATTTTGGCATTACCATCTAAACCTGGCAAACGTCCTGCACCTTCATGCTCAGGATAAATTCCTTCTGGCTCCACTAAAACATCACAATTGTAGGCATGGTTAAAAGAACGAACAATTTCACGTGTTTGTTCAATCATCGGCTTTTGGTCATTCCCTACTGGAACCAAGTTAGCCTTAAATGCTGTAATATCCGCAGCTTGCGCAACTGGATAAACCAAAAATCCTGTTGGGATACTTTCTCCAAAACCTTTCTGAGCAATTTCTGTTTTGACAGTTGGGTTTCGTTCCAAACGGGCCAAAGAAACCAAATTCATGTAATACATGGAAAGTTCTGCCAATTCTGGTATCTGACTTTGGATGAAAATCGTTGATTTATTAGGATCTAACCCCACTGCAAGATAGTCCAAAGCAACATTCCCAATAGACTCTACTATTGTTTGAGGATCTTTTGCATGGTCAGTTAAGGCTTGTTGATCAGCTAAAAAGACAAACATGTCATATTTATTTTCTTCCTGTAGTAAGACACGATTTTTTAAGCTTCCAACGTAGTGCCCAATATGTAATTTCCCCGTTGGACGATCTCCTGTTAAAATAATGGGTTTACTCATCTTATTCTCCTTTGATATGGTCCTTTCAATTATAGCATTTTTTTAATAAAAAGACAGATAATTTTTTTATTCAAACAATAGACTTGTTACCCCTTTCAACTGTAAATCATTTGTAAACTTTCTTTACAAAGAATTGACAAATAAAAATTTGAATATTTAGTGATTTTCTAGTAGAATTAGAGTATTACATATAATAGGAGAAAAACTTTGCTAACAGTATCTGATGTTTCACTACGTTTTAGTGATCGTAAACTTTTTGATGATGTCAACATCAAATTTACAGAAGGAAATACCTATGGTTTGATTGGTGCCAATGGTGCTGGAAAATCAACTTTTTTAAAAATCTTAGCAGGGGATATTGAACCAACGACTGGTCATATCTCTCTTGGACCAGACGAACGTCTTTCTGTACTTCGTCAAAATCACTTTGACTATGAAGACGAGCGTGCTATTGATGTCGTTATCATGGGTAATGAAAAGCTGTATAGCATCATGAAAGAAAAAGATGCTATCTACATGAAGGAAGATTTTTCAGATGAAGATGGTGTTCGTGCAGCTGAACTTGAAGGAGAATTTGCTGAACTAGGTGGTTGGGAAGCTGAGAGTGAAGCTTCTCAACTCTTACAAAATCTGAATATTCCAGAAGAACTTCATTACCAAAATATGAGCGAACTTGCAAACGGGGACAAGGTGAAAGTTCTCCTTGCTAAAGCCCTATTTGGTAAACCAGATGTCCTTCTTTTGGACGAGCCAACCAACGGTCTTGATATCCAATCTATCACCTGGTTAGAAGATTTCTTGATTGACTTTGATAACACTGTTATTGTCGTGTCCCATGACCGTCACTTCTTGAACAAAGTATGTACTCACATGGCCGACCTGGACTTTGGTAAAATCAAGCTCTATGTCGGAAACTACGACTTCTGGAAGGAGTCATCTGAGCTTGCTGCTAAATTGCTAGCAGACCGTAATGCTAAGGCAGAAGAAAAAATTAAACAATTACAAGAATTCGTTGCTCGCTTCTCTGCCAATGCTTCTAAATCAAGACAAGCAACTTCACGTAAAAAAATGCTTGACAAGATTGAACTAGAAGAAATCGTTCCTTCTAGTCGCAAATACCCATTTATCAGCTTTAAAGCTGAACGTGAAATTGGTAATGACCTCTTGACAGTAGAAAATCTATCTGTAAAGATTGACGGTGAAACTATTCTTGACAACATCAGCTTCATCTTGCGTCCAGGTGACAAGACAGCTCTTATCGGACAAAACGACATCCAAACAACTGCCTTGATCCGTGCTATTATGGGTGAAATCGAATATGAAGGAACTGTCAAGTGGGGAGTTACAACAAGTCGCTCTTACTTGCCAAAAGACAATTCAGCTGATTTTGCTGGTAGCGAATCAATCCTCGACTGGTTGCGTCAATTTGCGAGTAAAGAAGAAGATGATAATACCTTCCTACGTGGTTTCCTAGGCCGTATGCTCTTCTCTGGAAACGAAGTTAACAAGCCTGTAAACGTCTTGTCAGGGGGAGAAAAAGTACGCGTGATGCTTTCAAAACTCATGCTTTTGAAATCAAACGTCCTTGTGCTTGACGATCCTACAAATCACTTAGACTTGGAATCAATCTCAAGTCTGAATGATGGATTAAAAAACTTCAAAGAATCGATTATCTTTGCCAGTCATGACCATGAATTTATTCAAACATTAGCAAATCACATCATCGTCCTTTCTAAAAATGGTGTCATTGATCGTATTGATGAAACCTATGACGAATTCTTAGAAAATGCTGAAGTTCAAGCAAAAGTAAAAGAACTTTGGAAAGATTAAATTAGATGATAAAAACTCAGTTGGATAATCCAACTGAGTTTTATTGTTTTTATGAATTTTTAGTTGATAGTTCTATCAATCTGTTTATATCATTGTTTCACGTGAAACATATCTAATCTTCGTCCATTTTCTTAGGTTGATAAGCCAGCATACCTAATCCTATGAATAGAACTAACGTTACAAGAAGGAAAATTACTTGATGATGCATATTCCCTGTCATAGAAATTGTTTGTCTCAATCCTGAAACTGAATAACTCATTGGCAACCAAGGATTGACCGCTTTAAAGAAATCATTTGTCAAAGCAAGTGGATAAGTTCCTGCACTTGATGCTAATTGCAATAATAACAAAATAAGAGAGAAGAAAGCACCTAAACGACTATTCCATGTCGTTAAAGCAGTTACCATGGACATAAAGGTCAAACTTGCGATAATGATTAAGAATAAGGTTCTCATTTCATGATTTGCCGTTAGACCTATAAGATGAACTCCTCCATAGACTAAGACAGCTGCTAACACAGCAATGACTCCATTTATTTCAAAGCGTGATTTAAACCAAGCCCAGCGACTTTCAGGATGACGACCTGAAGGTAATTTAGCAAAAATCATATTTGTTGATAATGCAGCAACAAAGAGGGCGACTGATATCATATAAGGAGCCATAGCAATTCCATTTACAGGAACTTGATCATTATCTGTTTTTGAAAGACTCAAAGGCTCAGATAATATTTCTGCATTATTGGACTCTGTTGATGCTGATTTTAGTTGATTGCTAGCATTACTTAATCCTTTTCCTAGCTCTGTAGCTCCTACTTGTAAACTTTCTATACCAGCAGTTAAAGTTACACCGCCATCTGCTAATTTCCCAGCACCGTCTGCAATTTTTTCTGCACCACTTCCTAATTGAGAGCTAGCTGAAAGTAATTGATTTGATTTATCTGTTAATTGATTAGAACCTAACTGTATTTTATCAAGACCTGCAATTAAGTCTGAACTCTTACTGTTTAATTGACTAGAACCAAATGAGAGTTTTTCAATACCTATTACTAATTCTGGAGTTTTTCCAGCTAGCGAATCCAAACCAGTTGTCAAGATTGAAGATTTTTCTGTCAACTTGGTTGATCCAGAAACCAATTGATCTAAACTTGTTGTTAAAGTTGTATTCTTTTCACTTAGTTGGTTTACACCTAAAGAGATAGTATCCAACCCTTTAGTATACTCATTAACTCCATTTTCAATTGATTGACTTCCAGGAACCAACTGATTGTCAACAGCATTTTGCAACTGTGTAAATCCACTTGACATCGATGTCAAAGAACTTGAAGCCACAGGCAATACTTGATTTGCTTTCGTCTGTAAAGTAGAAAGGTTGGAGACTGGTTGGTTTACACTTTCCAAACTTACTTTTAAGTTTCCTACTGATGTTAAAATTTCTTTTGCTGAATCAATCGTAGAATTAGAATTATTTGAAACAGCTTCAGTCAATTCTTTTTTCTGAGTGTCAGTGAGAGTTTGATAAGTTGCTGTTGCTTGGAGATTGGTAAGAGTTCTCGCTTGTTCTGATTGACTATTAGTTACAATAGTTTGAGCGAGAGTAGATATAGTTGCTAAGTCATTAGATATTGTCGTTTTAAGTTCAGTATTATATGATATAGTTACAGCTTGAAGTGCTTTATTCAACTCATCTAAACTAGTAGTTAACTGGGTTATATCTTCTTTCTGTTGAGATGTCGTATTCAATTGAGTAGAAATTTCTTTAATCCCTTTATTTAATTGAGTAATACCATCTCTTAATGAATCTGATTGACTAGATAATTGATTTGTCCCAACAGATAGTTTGTCAACACCACTTGTATATGCATTGACACCAACTGAAAATTGATTGAGACCTGTATTCAGTTGCGAAACCCCTCCTGCATATGTCTTCATTCCTGTATTTAGCTGATTGACACCATCTACTAGTTCAGGAGTTTTTGAAGATAATTGATTAAGTCCACTATCAACCTGTGAAACTCCACTTGTATAGTTCTGTAAACCATCATTAAATGTTCCTAACCCAACATTTAGTTGGTTTACTCCTGTGACATATGTTGTCAACCCTTTTGTAAATTGTTCACTGCCATTAGAAAAAGTTAAACTTGAGTTGGCTAAAGTATCAAGATTTGAAGATAATGTCTGACTTCCAACAACTAACTGACTAGCACCGTTGGCCAATTGTTCACTGCCATCTGCAGCCTTCGTTAAACCAGATTTTAAATCTCCCATCTTTTGAAATAAAGCTTTCGTATAGGTTTCGGTTACATTAGCAGAAACAGTCTGTTTTAACTGTGTCATGGCAGAGTCACTCATCTTACTTGCGATGAAGCTATGCCCACTAGAAGTTTGATAGTTAATGGTCATTTGTTCCGGGTGGTCTGTTAGAACAGAAGCTGCTTTTTCAGATAAGTCACTTGGCAAAGTTACTACCATATAGTAAGCACCGTCTTCTAGACCTTTCTGACCTTCTTCTTCATTGACAAAATGAAAATCTAATGATTTATTTTCCTTTAAATTGGACACCATGTCTTCTCCAATGGTCATTGTAGTTCCATTGTAAGAAGCTTCCTTATCATTATTAACAACCGCTACAGGCAACTCAGATAATTGCCCATATGGATCCCACATAGATGATAAAAATATGATGTTGTATAAAGCAGGAATAAGAGAAATCCCTATCATTACAATGATAAAGGTTGGTT
>CABPWC010000012.1 GCA_902461025.1 uncultured Streptococcus sp. | reverse complement strand
TGTTCATAAAGGTAAAGACTGGAATCCCGCGGTGTTTGACAACCTCAAATAATTTTTTGGTTTGGGCTTCGATACCCTTGGCAGAGTCCACTACCATGACCGCAGCATCCACCGCCATCAATGTCCGATAGGTATCTTCTGAGAAGTCCTCGTGCCCTGGTGTGTCAAGGATATTCACGCGCTTGCCATCGTAGTCAAACTGCATAACTGATGAGGTTACCGAAATTCCACGTTGTTTCTCGATATCCATCCAGTCAGACTTGGCAAAGTTTCCTGTTTTCTTCCCTTTTACAGTCCCTGCCTCACGAATCTCTCCCCCAAAGTAGAGCAATTGCTCTGTAATAGTCGTTTTACCAGCATCCGGGTGGGAGATGATGGCAAAGGTACGGCGTTTCTTAATTTCTTCTTGAATGTTCATAAGTTCTCTTTCTTTGATTATAAGATAATAGTGAATGTTTGTATGTGTTTCTTATTTCTACATTGGACTCTAACATTCCTTTCAACACTCCATTATATCGGATTTAGCCTTTTTTTTCAAATATCTAAAGAATAAAAAATCGCTCTATTCGAGCGATTCTATCTTTTTATTTGAATGTATTTTATTAGATATTAACAATAAAGCTACTGAAAAGAAAAATTGCGAAAATGATGTTCAAAATCAATAAATAAAGTAGGCGTTTTTTTCTATTTTCCAGTTCTTCTTGTTCTTCAATTTCCATTGAATAAATAGCTTTATTCCGCGTCAATAGATAGAGCAATAACCCTTCACCTCTTTGTCCACCTGCTGTTAAGAGCCCCCAGAATTTAGGGTGTCTCATCCCACGAATCGAAGCATCTAATTCAACCAATTTAAACAATTGATAAACGAACATCCCATTTGTCACTACAAGTAAACAAATCAAAGTCAATACATACCAAGTCATGATAAACCTCCTATATTTTACTAATAATCTGCACTAATATATAGCCTGTTGTACTAATGACAAGTGTTACAGCTAACAAGGTTAGCAGGTAACTTTTCGATATTGGAATAATAAAAATAAAGAAGAGAAATAGCAAGCAAATATTACATAAAAAAGCTAGTAAAATCTTGCGATTACTCTTAACAGTATTGGTTGAATCTTCCAAATGCTGAATCATGCTCTCATCTCCTTTCAACAATTCATCCAAGCTAACTTGGTACAAGTCGCTTAGTTGTAAAACATATAAAATATCCGGATAAAATTTTTCTGTTTCCCAATTTGAAATAGTCTGTCTCGATACATTTAATTTCTCTGCAACACTTTCCTGTGTCATACTACACATTAGTCGAGCTTCTTTTAATTTTTTTCCAATTTCCATCTCTTTTCTCCTTGTTTATATATCTACATTTTACTCTTTTCCTGTCTAAAATCTAGCAAAATTTTTTTACATCGGCAAAAAATAACCAAAAATCCTGTCAAATTATCTTGACAGGAGTGTAAATTATGAGTTGATTTGTTTTTTGTTAAAATTTAATTGTTTTTCCCAGCGTTTCTTAAACAAGATATCAAAGAGAACTAAAGTCGAAGAAAGAATGATTGAAACCAGAAGATACTTTATCCATATAGGAGCATCTGGAATAAAAGGCGTGGTATTCAAAAGCCCATAATTTCCACCTGTCACTTGATTGACTCCAACTAGAAAAAGATTAAGAACAAAAGTATAAGCGATGATTCGATACTTTTTCAGCAAGGTCTTATCGTAGTGATTCATGAGATAGACCAGGGAATTGACCAAGAGGGCATAATGACCAATGAGAAAAGAAAAACTGGTAATATGTGGGAAATCATAGGGGTCAAAAACGGGATAACCCAAAGCAAATACTGCCCCACTGGCTCCCATAAGGGCAAAATACTGCTTGGTTTTCCATTTATCTGGTAAGAAAACAACCGCAAACATGGCCAAACGACAATGGTAAAGAGGTAGGCTGTTAGAAAATGGAATGCTAAATCCTATATACCAGGTATAAAGAGCTAGCAGTTGCGCAATTTGAATCCACTTAAACAATCTAATAAATTTAGGATTTTTATAGTAGGTAAGAGACCCATAAATAGATAATGCAAGAAGGCCTATCATCACTCCATACCAAAAAATCGGAATAGGAGGCGGTGCAGTTGATTCAGTTGAAAAAAAATGATGCATAAAATCTCCTTAAGGTAACGAATTCAGTTGTACATTAACTATTCTTATGTTTATATTTAACGAGTTGATTGATAAGGATGAGAATACCTGTCATCAAACTAGTTACTATCAAATAGTTAAGCAAAGCACCATGATCCCCAATCACAGGTGGCTTACTCATAAAGCCATAATTTCCTCCTGTCAAGAGGTTGGCTAGAAAAATAATGGCATTGATCCCAAAAGTCATCTGGCATATTTTCCAAGTATCCCCTTTTTCAACTTTATAATATCTAACAAGATAAATCAAGCAGTTAGCCAAGAGGGCCCAGTGTCCGAAAACATTGTTCACAGACGAAACATGAGGGAAAGGAAAAGGATAAAAGACTGGATAAACTAAAGCCATGATAGAACCAAAAACTCCCACTAAGGCAAAATATTGCTTGAAAAAGGTCTTATCCGGAGCAAATAGAATAATCCACATAGCCATGCGACTATGGTAAAAAGGGAGAGCCTCAGATAGGGGCAGACGTGCAGCAATATACCAAGCGTTGATGATGAGCAACTGAATCAATTGTCCCCAATACCAAAATTCTCGGTAACGTTTAGAGCTTGCATAGCGCATCGATAAAACAGCTATGATTACCAAAGAAGTAGGTAATAAAAAGTAAAATGCTCCTAAATGAGGAGGGACTGTCTTTTTACTGGTAAAAAGTAACTCCCAAAGCGTCATGTGTCATCCTTAACTTCCAGTAATTCATAAAGAATTCTACCTTTTTAGAATACCAAAATCCCATGCAATTGTATTTTCTAATTTCAACTATTATATCGAAATAAAAAGTATTTTTCAATTTCTACTTCTTTTCAGCTTGACTTGCCTTATTTAGGGGAAAATATGGTAAAATAGAACAGATAAAGAATCATCATTTCACGAAAGGATATCAGATGAAAATTACGCAAGAAGAGGTGACTCACGTTGCCAATCTTTCAAAATTAAAATTCTCAGAAGAAGAAACTGCTGCATTTGCGACAACACTCTCAAAAATTGTTGATATGGTCGAATTGCTAGGCGAAGTCGACACAACTGGTGCCGCACCTACTACAACTATGGCAGACCGTAAAACTGTTCTCCGACCTGATGTGGCTGAAGAAGGAACAGACCGTGACCGCCTGTTTAAAAACGTACCTGAAAAAGAAAACTACTATATCAAGGTACCAGCTATCCTAGATGATGGAGGAGATGCCTAATGACTTTTAATAACAAAACTATTGAAGAGTTGCACAATCTCCTAGTCTCTAAGGAAATTTCAGCAACTGAACTAACCCAAGCAACGCTTGAAGATATCAAATCTCGTGAGGAAGCTATCAACGCTTTTGTGACAATCGCTGAAGATCAAGCTCTTGCTCAAGCTAAAGCTATTGATGAAGCTGGTATTGATGCTGACAATGTCCTTTCAGGAATTCCCCTGGCTGTTAAGGACAACATTTCTACAGATGGTCTCTTAACAACAGCAGCTTCAAAAATGCTCTACAACTACGAGCCTATCTTTGATGCAACTGCTGTTGCCAATGCAAAAGCTAAAGGCATGATCGTTGTTGGAAAAACAAACATGGACGAGTTTGCCATGGGTGGATCAGGTGAGACTTCCCACTACGGTGCTACTAAAAATGCATGGGACCAGACCAAGGTTCCTGGTGGGTCATCAAGTGGTTCTGCTGCAGCTGTAGCTTCGGGACAAGTCCGCTTGTCACTTGGTTCTGATACTGGTGGGTCTATCCGCCAACCTGCTGCCTTTAACGGGATTGTTGGTCTCAAGCCAACTTACGGAACTATTTCACGATTTGGTCTCATTGCCTTTGGTAGCTCCCTAGACCAAATAGGGCCTTTTGCTCCTACAGTTAAGGAAAATGCCCTCTTGCTCAATGCTATTGCCAGCGAAGATGCTAAAGACTCTACTTCTGCCCCTGTTCGCATTGCTGACTTTACTTCAAAAATCGATCAAGACATCATGGGCATGAAAATTGCTTTGCCTAAAGAATATCTTGGCGAAGGGATTGACCCAGAGGTTAAAGAAACGATTCTGAGTGCTGCTAAACACTTTGAAAAACTCGGTGCTATCGTTGAAGAAGTTAGCCTTCCACACTCTAAATACGGGGTTGCTGTATACTACATCATCGCTTCATCGGAAGCTTCTTCAAACTTGCAACGTTTCGACGGTATTCGCTATGGTTTCCGTGCGGAAGATGCCAAGAACTTGGATGATATCTACGTGAACACTCGTAGCCAAGGATTTGGTGATGAGGTAAAACGCCGTATCATGCTTGGCACTTTCAGTCTTTCATCGGGTTACTACGATGCCTACTACAAGAAGGCTGGACAAGTCCGTACCCTCATCATCCAAGATTTCGAAAAAGTCTTTGCTGATTATGACTTGATTTTGGGACCAACTGCTCCTAGCGTTGCCTACGACTTGGATTCGCTCAACCATGATCCAGTTGCTATGTACTTGGCTGACCTTTTGACTATCCCTGTCAACTTGGCTGGTCTGCCAGGAATTTCTATTCCTGCTGGATTTGTTCAAGGTCTACCAGTAGGACTCCAATTGATTGGTCCTAAGTATTCAGAAGAAACTATCTACCAAGTTGCTGCTGCCTTTGAAGCAACAACAGACTACCACAAACAACAACCCGTGATTTTTGGAGGTGATAACTAATGAACTTTGAAACAGTCATTGGACTTGAAGTCCACGTAGAGCTCAACACCAATTCAAAAATCTTCTCACCTACTTCTGCCCACTTTGGAAATGACCAAAATGCCAACACTAACGTGATTGACTGGTCTTTCCCAGGTGTACTACCAGTTCTCAATAAGGGTGTTGTCGATGCTGGTATCAAGGCTGCACTCGCTCTTAACATGGACATCCATAAGAAGATGCACTTTGACCGCAAGAACTACTTCTATCCTGATAATCCAAAAGCCTACCAAATTTCTCAGTTTGATGAACCAATCGGTTACAAGGGCTGGATTGAAGTTGAACTAGAAGATGGTACGACCAAGAAAATCGGTATCGAACGCGCCCACCTAGAAGAAGATGCTGGTAAAAACACCCACGGTACGGATGGTTACTCTTATGTAGACCTCAACCGCCAAGGGGTGCCATTGATCGAAATCGTATCTGAAGCCGATATGCGTTCTCCAGAGGAAGCCTACGCTTATCTGACAGCCCTCAAGGAAGTTATCCAGTACGCTGGCATTTCTGACGTCAAGATGGAAGAAGGTTCTATGCGTGTGGATGCCAACATCTCCCTTCGCCCTTATGGTCAAGAGAAATTTGGTACCAAGACTGAGTTGAAAAACCTCAACTCCTTCTCAAACGTTCGCAAGGGACTTGAATACGAAGTCCAACGACAGGCTGAAATCCTTCGCTCAGGTGGTCAAATTCGCCAAGAAACGCGTCGTTACGATGAAGCTAATAAAGCAACTATCCTCATGCGTGTCAAAGAAGGTGCTGCAGACTATCGTTACTTCCCAGAACCTGACCTGCCACTCTTTGAAATCTCAGACGAGTGGATCGAAGAAATGCGCACAGAGTTGCCAGAGTTTCCAAAAGAAAGACGTGCTCGCTACGTATCTGACCTTGGTTTGTCAGACTACGATGCTAGCCAGTTAACTGCAAATAAAGTCACTTCTGACTTCTTTGAGAAAGCTGTTGCCCTCGGTAGTGATGCCAAACAAGTCTCTAACTGGCTCCAAGGCGAGGTTGCTCAGTTCTTGAATGCAGAAGGCAAGACACTAGAACAAATCGAGTTAACTCCAGAAAACTTAGTTGAAATGATTGCCATCATCGAAGACGGTACTATCTCATCTAAGATTGCCAAAAAAGTTTTTGTTCACCTAGCCAAAAATGGTGGCGGTGCTCGTGAATACGTCGAAAAAGCTGGTTTGGTACAGATTTCAGACCCTGAAGTCTTGATTCCAATTATCCACCAAGTCTTTGCGGATAACGAAGCCGCAGTTGCTGACTTCAAGTCAGGAAAACGTAATGCAGACAAGGCCTTTACTGGTTTCCTCATGAAAGCTACTAAAGGACAAGCGAATCCACAAGTCGCCCTCAAGTTACTTGCCCAGGAATTAGCTAAGTTGAAAAATAACGAATAAACTATACTTAGATAAATAGCCTTTTCTACTGGAAAATAAACTTGGATAAGGAGAATCTATGAATAAGTTTTTAAAATTTTTATTTGCTTTTGTCGCCCTTGCAATGGTAGGAGCCTCTGTATTACAACTCTTTTTCCCATCCTATATGGCTAATCACTCAGGTTACGGTTTCTCAGTCGGATGGCAGAGAGAGATCGGAATTTGGAATCTAGCCGTTTTAATCATGATTGCTGCTGCTAATCTAAAATACGACTGGTTTTACTTGCGAATGATTCTCCTATCTCTCATCATTGGTGGTGCCGGAATAGGAACCAACCACCTCTTCAATTTTATAGATTCTCATTCGCCCGTAAATGCCATCGGCGCAATCGAAAATTATCTCTTGGTATTTGGATGGATTCTTGGTTGGGTAATTGAAAACCATACTAGGAAAAATAACTCACATAGTTAGGAGACACATGAAAAAGTTATATACTCTAATCGCTACTTGCTTGCTTCTTCTATTTGTGACACCCCTACAATCAATCGATGCTGGTGTCGGCCATTCTCGAAGTGGTAGCTCTAGTCGTAGCAGTTCTCGAAGTAGTAGCAGCTCACGAAGTAGTAGCAGTTCTCGAAGTAGTTCAAGTGGCGGTAGTTCTTCTTACAGAAGTAGCTATCGTTCTGGTGGTAGTTACTCAAGTTCAGATGGTTCTTTAGGGACCGGAATGACTATTCTTATCATGTTTGGTGTAGGAGCTTTCTTACTCTTCATGCTCATCAAGTACCTTAGCGACCAAGATACTTCTTATTCAAAACCATATAGAAGGCCTACTCCTAGCTACCAACCAGAAACAACTAGCCATCGTAGGGTTGAACATAATAACCAAGCTATTGATCGACTTAGATATTATGATCCAAACTTTGACGCCTCTACTTTCACTTCATGGGTTAAAGAAGTCTACATCCAGTTGCAGGCTGCTTGGACTAAAAAAGATTGGAATGCCGTTCGTTCTCTAGAGAGTGCCAGTCTCTATTCTCAACATAGTGCTCAACTGGAAGACTATATCCAATCCCAAACAACCAATGTCTTGGAGCGTGTCTATGTTGAAAATATTAGAATCAAAGATTTCAACAGTAATCCAGATGGAAACGATACTTTAGTCGTTATCTTATCATCTACCTTGAGAGACTATGTCATCGAAGACAAGACTCGTAAGGTTATTGAGGGAGACCCTCAAAAAGATTTATTTACAGTTTACCAAATGAACTTTATTCGTAAACACGGTAGCCAAACTGAATCAACTGTTCAAGAGGAAGCTGTTAGCGACCGCTGTCCAAACTGTGGCGCTCCACTCAAAATATCAGCTATCAGCAAATGTGACTATTGCGGATCTGATATCACCCGTAGTCCAAACCAATGGGTACTTGATACCTATGATGTTGTGGATGAAGACGAACTATATAATTAGGAGGAAATTATGGGATTTATTCGTGTTGCCAAAGAGCAAATTATGGGAGTTATTGATGTTGCCAAATCTGCTGGAATTAATAGTATTAATGATAGTAAATATAAGGAAGCCGTTGTGCTTCCAGAACACGTATCATCAGATGCGTTAGCTGTTAAAGGAACTCTTCTTACAAAAGACCCTGACGGAGTTTCTAGACAAAATAATCAAAATACTGGACTTCTTACAGATGGTTCTGTTGTCATTGTCCCTCAAGGCTACGTTGCTATCCTTGTAAATAACGGTACTTTCCTTGGTGATGTTTTAGAAGCTGGTAGTCATGAATGGCGCTCTGGAGACAACGCTTGGCTTTTAGAAAAAGGTGGAATAAGAGGAACTTGGGAAAACTTCAAGCACCGCTTTTCATTCGCTGGTCAAGTCGTTACTCAACAAGAAATCATCTTTGTCCGTGTCCAACCGATTACGGGTAACAAATTTGGTACGCAAAACGCTGTGGAATATTTCAGTGAACGTTACCAACAATTGCTCAACATCCGTTTCTACGGTTTGTATGATATTAAAATTTCTGATCCAGTTCTTTTCTACGTTAGCTCTATCAGTCAACAAATTGACGAACATAAACCTTTTACTATTCAAGATATCGCTCAAGGTACTTTGCGTCAAAATATCTCTCCTAAAATTGCGATTGCGATTTCAAAATTCACCAATGAGTATCGAGTTGATATCTATAGCCTAAATGCTAATCAAGATGCTTTTAATGAAATCGCTAAACAAGAAGTCAATAAGGTATGGACTAGCCTTTATGGAATTGAAGCAACCAATATCCTTCTTGAAGACTTGAGCTACGACAAAGAAAGTCTTGAAATTGTTCGTAAGCTTGATAGCGAACTAGTTGCCATGAAATACAACACGATTGAAATTGAAGAACGTCGTGCTCGTAACGAAGCTCTTATCGCTGCAGCTAATAATAAAGGTAACGGCAATGGTATGAATATGATTATGGGGATGAATCTAGGACAAACACTCGGTGGCCAAATCAACCAACAAGCTCAACCTATGAATCCAAATCAAAGCTATACCCCAGCACAACCTGCTGATCCAAACCAACCTTTGACTCCAAGACAAACTATAAATTCTGAACAAGTTGCTAGCCCAGCCCAAACTGTTAGTCCTGAACAGACTGCTAACTCAGTAGAATCTACTAATCCAGAATGGACAACTCCTGCACAAGAATCTACGACTCAAGAAGCAACAAGTTCTGCACAGGAATCTACTAGTCCTGAACAAACTACCAACTCTAAACAAACCGCTAATAAAAACTTCTACATCGAAGTCGATGGCAAGTACGTATTGGTAACCAAAGACGAAGAAGGAAACATCGTTCCTGTCAACTAATCTCACTTCCCTGATATTTGAGAAATCTCACGACTTATGATACAATAAAGAGTAAATTATTTTATTAAAGAGGTAAAAACATGATTGAAGCAAGTAAATTAAAGGCTGGTATGACCTTTGAAACAGCTGACGGAAAATTGATCCGCGTTTTGGAAGCTAGCCACCACAAACCAGGTAAAGGAAACACTATCATGCGTATGAAATTGCGTGATGTCCGTACTGGTTCAACATTTGAAACTAGCTACCGTCCAGAGGAAAAATTTGAACAAGCGATTATCGAAACTGTGCCAGCACAATACTTGTACAAAATGGATGAAACAGCTTATTTCATGAACACTGAAACTTACGACCAATACGAAATTCCTGTTGTAAATGTTGAAAATGAATTGCTTTACATCCTTGAAAATTCTGAAGTTAAAATTCAATTTTATGGAACTGAAGTAATCGGTGTAACAGTACCTACAACTGTTGAATTAACAGTTGCTGAAACTCAACCATCTATTAAAGGTGCTACTGTTACAGGTTCTGGTAAACCAGCTACAATGGAAACTGGACTTGTCGTTAACGTTCCAGACTTCATCGAAGCAGGACAAAAACTCGTTATCAACACTGCAGAAGGAACTTACGTTTCTCGTGCCTAATCTCTAGAAAGAGGTCATTCTATGGGAATTGAAGAACAATTAGGCGAAATCGTTATCGCCCCACGTGTACTTGAAAAAATCATTGCAATCGCTACTGCTAAAGTAGAAGGTGTCCACTCTTTTTCAAACAAATCAGTATCTGACACCCTTTCAAAACTTTCACTCGGTCGTGGCGTCTATCTAAAAGAATCTGAAGAAGAATTAACCGCTGATATCTATCTCTATCTTGAGTATGGTGTTAAGGTTCCTAAGGTTGCAATGGCTATTCAAAAAGCTGTAAAAGATGCCGTTCGTAATATGGCTGATGTTGAACTCAGTGCGGTGAATATTCACGTTGCTGGTATTGCACCAGATAAAACACCAAAACCAGCATTGAAAGATTTATTTGATGAGGACTTCCTCAATGACTAGTCCATTATTAGAATCTAGACGCGAACTACGAAAATGTGCCTTCCAAGCACTGATGAGTCTTGAATATGGTTCTGATATTGAAACTGCTTGTCGCTTCGCCTATACTCATGATCGAGAAGACGACGAGGTAAAACTCCCTAGTTTCCTAATCGATCTTGTATCTGGTGTTCAAGCTCAAAAAGAGGAACTAGACAAACAAATCACTCAGCATTTAAAGTCTGGTTGGACGATTGAACGGTTAACCTTAGTTGAAAAGAATTTATTGCGTTTAGGAGTTTTCGAAATCACTTCCTTTGATACTCCTCAACTTGTAGCTGTAAATGAAGCTATCGAGCTTGCAAAAAGCTTTTCAGATCAAAAATCAGCCCGTTTCATTAACGGACTGCTCAGTCAATTTGTAACAGAAAAATAAAGAAAAAAGTGTTTGATAGCTATCAAACACTTTTTTCTTTGTCTTCTCCTATTTCTATCTAAAAAAACGATCATAGATTAAATTAGAAAGAAGCAACCAGATGAAATCTGCATGAATGAGAAAGTTCATAAAACTATGGCACAGGATTGTGATTTTTAGATTCTTTGTCCAACGATAGACTAGGGCAAAGAAAAGACCGGAAAAACTATAAACCATCAAACTGATGGGGTCGCGATGGGATAATACCAAATGACTGAGCCCAAATATAAGAGCTGATAAGATGACATCCAAGTAGTATTTGGACTGGGGAAAGAAGGTGTTCATAAAATATCCCCTATGAACTATCTCCTCCAATATAGGACCAAAAATGACAACGGAAATAAAAGAGAAGCAAGTCGTTAAAATAGTAGATTCCCCACTGATGGATATGACTGAAAGAAGATTTTCAAAGATATAGTGATTATTAATGAAGCGACTAAACTGTAAGTAAAAAGCACTTAACAACTGACGGACAAAATAAGTAACCACTAGACTAACTACAAGATAAAAGAATCTGGATTTTTTCGAGCCCCTTTTCTCAAAAATATAGAGCATTTTTTTCTTTTTAAGCCAATAGATAAATAGTCCTAAAAGAGCTAGTTGCTCTACTGCTACAATAATAGAATAGCCATCCATACCCCAGACAAACATCTTAGCCAGATAAAGACTACTGAAATCTAGTAGATAAATTGATAGGAATACAAGTAATGTATAGATTCCCAAATGACCTATTTTTTTCATACTCACTCCCAAAAAGCTTTGTTGACTTATTTTTATAGCACACGCATCTCTTATTATATTAACAGATATTTTTGCGAGAGTCAATTTTTCATCCTGAAATGTATTTTATAGAATCTAAAAAGCTAGAACTATATCTTAGTCCTAGCTTACTTTTTAATATTTTCTAAAGCGTTGGTAACGTTCCTCAATGAGCTGCTCTAGTGGCAGTTTACCAAGTTCATCAAGTTCTGCTCGGAGTTGTTCTTTGACTTGCTTGATCAGATCTTTACTTGATAGACCTACCTCAGAGATAACCTTATCAACAATTTTCATATCTAGCAATTCGAATGAAGTAATTTTCATCAACTCTGCAGCTTCCATGGCACGACTGCCATCCTTCCAAAGAATAGACGCAAAGCCTTCAGGACTGAGAACTGCATAGATCGAGTTTTCTAACATCCAAACACGGTCAGCTACTGCAAGAGCTAAAGCCCCTCCTGAGCCACCTTCACCGATAATAATGGCAATAATTGGCACCTTAAGATCGCTCATCTCCATAAGGTTACGGGCAATAGCTTCACCTTGGCCACGCTCCTCTGCTCCGACACCAGGATAGGCCCCAGCCGTGTTGATAAAGGTTATAACAGGACGGCCAAATTTTTCAGCCTGCTTCATCAAGCGAAGGGCTTTTCGATAACCTTCAGGATGAGGTTGTCCAAAGTTACGGTTAAGATTATCCTGTAAGCTTTTACCTTTTTGAATTCCAACAACAGTTACTGCTTGGTCCCCCACCCAGCCGATACCACCAATAACAGCACCATCATCTCGGAAAGAGCGATCACCATGTAGCTCTACAAAGTCATCAAATATTCCTGTTGCGAAGTCCAAGGCAGTTAAGCGGGTTTGTTCACGTGCTTCTCTGACGATTTTTGCAATATTCATCAACAATCCCCCTTATGTAACCTTACTAATCGAGCAATCATATCTGGCAATTCTCTTCGTTTAACAATCGCATCCACAAATCCATGTTCTAACAAAAACTCTGCCTTCTGGAAATCCTCTGGCAAATCTTCCCTTACGGTATTTTCAATCACACGGCGTCCAGCAAAACCTACCAAACTTTGGGGTTCTGCCAAGATGATATCCCCTTCCATAGCAAAGGAAGCTGTCACTCCCCCAGTTGTTGGATCCGTAAGGATCGTCAGATAAAAGAGACCTGCATTGGAATGACGTTTAACTGCAGCAGAAATCTTAGCCATCTGCATCAAACTCATGATTCCTTCCTGCATACGTGCTCCACCAGATGCTGTAAACAATACGACTGGTAATTTTTCAGCTGTTGCGTACTCAAACAATCTTGTGATTTTTTCACCAACGACTGTTCCCATGGATGCCATGATAAAATTAGAATCCATGATGCCGAGAGCAACTTTTTCTCCCTTAATCAAAGCAGTTCCTGTGACAACAGCCTCATCAAGACCAGTTTTTTCACGCATAGAGGCTAATTTCTTTTGATAGCCTGGAAATTTCAAGGGATCCTGCGTTTCAATTCCAGTAAACATCTCTAAGAAGCTTCCCATATCAATGGTTAAAGCTAAACGCTCTTGAGCTGAAATACGGAAGGTATAGCCACAGTGAGGGCATATCCGCTCACTCCCCAAGTCCTTTTGGTAAATCGTATATTTGCAACCTGGACATTGGGAGAAGAGCTCATCTGGAACCTCTGGCTTGATCTGAGGTTGATTTACAGTCGAACGATTGGGATTAATTCGTATATATTTATCTTTTTTACTAAATAGAGCCATACATCCCCCTTTTCAGTCTCATACTCTTTTTATATTATTCTTTTTCTTGATAGTGTGGTAAGAAAGTTTCCATCAAGAAGGAAGTATCGTAGTCCCCTGCTATCACGCGACGATCTGAAATCAAATCGAGTTGGAAATCTGCATTGGTAACGACCCCTTCAATTTCGAGTTCATATAGAGCTCGTTGCATTTTCATAAGTGCATCAAAACGATTTTCACCATGAACAATAATTTTAGCAATCATACTATCATAGTATGGCGGAATAGTATAACCTGGATAAACTGCAGAATCAACACGCAAGCCAACACCACCACTTGGTAGATAAAGATTGGTAATCTTACCAGGACTTGGTGCAAAATTAAAGGCTGGGTTTTCCGCATTGATACGACACTCAATAGCATGTCCTTTTAGAACAATGTCTTCTTGTTTCAGAGACAAAGGTTGACCTGCTGCAATACGGATTTGTTCCTTAACAATATCCACTCCAGAAACAAATTCAGTTACTGGGTGTTCCACTTGGACACGCGTATTCATCTCCATAAAGTAGAATTTGCCAGTTGCTTCATCTAGTAGGAATTCAATGGTCCCAGCATTTTCATAACCAACAGATTCCGCCGCACGGACTGCTGCAGCACCGATTTCATTACGAAGTGTTTTCCCAATAGCAATGGAAGGACTTTCTTCTAAAACCTTTTGGTTATTTCGTTGAAGCGAACAGTCACGTTCACCTAGGTGAATCACATGTCCCATTTGGTCAGCAAGAATCTGTACCTCAATATGGCGGGCAGGATAAATCACGCGCTCTAGGTACATAGCTCCATTACCAAAGTTTGCTTTGGCTTCGCTAGAGGCTGTTTCAAAGGCTGATGTGAGATCTTCTGCCTTTTCAACCTTACGAATTCCTTTACCACCACCTCCAGCTGAAGCTTTCAGCATAACTGGATAACCAATTTTTTCGGCAATGGCGAGAGCCTCTTCTGCAGTATGGACTTCTCCATCTGATCCTGGAATGACAGGCACGTTTGCCTTAATCATTTGAGCACGGGCGTTAATTTTATCTCCCATGACATCCATGACACGAGCTGATGGTCCGATAAATTTGATTCCAACTTCTTCACACATGGTTGCAAATTTGGAATTTTCACTTAAGAAACCAAATCCAGGGTGAATAGCTTCAGCTTCAGTCAAAACCGCAGCTGATAGGATGGCATTGATGTTCAGATAAGATTCTGTAGCCTTCCCAGGGCCGATACAGATAGCCTCATCAGCCAAAAGCGTGTGGAGAGCTTCCTTGTCAGCAGACGAATAGACAGCGACTGTTGCAATTCCTAATTCTCGTGCTGCACGAATAATACGAACGGCGATTTCACCACGATTGGCAATTAAAATCTTACGAAACATGGAAAACCTCCCTAGTTTCCAATAGCAAAGGTTAGAGTACCGCTTGCTGCAAGCTTACCATCTACTTCTGCCTTCGCTTCTACTACGGCGATTGTGCCACGACGTTTGACAAAAGTTGCTGTCATGACAAGCTGATCACCAGGAACAACTTGTTTCTTAAATTTCACTTTGTCCATACCAGCATAGAAAACAAGCTTCCCTTTGTTTTCAGGTTTTGATAATTCCAAAACACCTGCTGTTTGTGCCAAAGCTTCCATGATTAAGACACCTGGCATTACAGGGTAGGCTGGAAAGTGTCCGTTGAAGAACGGTTCGTTAATCGTTACATTTTTAATGGCAACGATTGTATCTTCGCTAACTTCCAAGACACGATCCACTAAGAGCATGGGATAGCGGTGGGGCAAAGCTTCTTTAATTCCTTGAATATCAATCATTTGATACGTACCAAGCCTTTCCCGAACTCAACCATTTCTTCATTGGCAACAAGAATTTCTGTTACGACACCATCTTTAGGTGCTGGAATTTCGTTCATGACTTTCATGGCTTCGATGATGACCAAGGTTTGGCCTTTTTTGACAGTATCACCAACTGAAACAAAATTAGGTTTATCAGGTCCGGCAGCCAAGTAAGCAACTCCGACAAGTGGACTTTCTACAAGGTCTCCTTCAGCTACAGACTCAGTAACACTTGATTCTGAAACTGCTTCTGCAGCTGGTGTTGTAGTTGGAGCTTGTGGTGCAACTGTAGGTGCAGTTGCTGGAACCACCGGTTGAGGTGCTGGACTTGTTTCTGCAACAAGTTTTGCTTCATTCTTACTGAAGACCAACTCATCCGTTCCATTTTTATAAGAAAATTCTTTCAAGCTTGACTGGTCAAATTGCGCCATCAAGTCTTTGATTTCATTTAAATTCATCTTTACTTATTCTCCCAACGTTTGAAAGCAAGAACTGCATTATGTCCACCAAATCCAAAGGTATTTGAGATAGCATAAGGAATTTCACGTTCCACACCTTGTCCATAAATAACGTTTGCTTCAATGTAGTCTGATAATTCTGTGGTTCCAGCTGTCATTGGAACATAGTTGTTACGGATTGCTTCAATTGTTGCAATGGCTTCAACTGCACCCGCTGCACCTAGCAAGTGTCCTGTAAATGACTTGGTTGAAGATACAGGTACTTCCTTACCAAGAACGGCTACAATCGCTCCACTTTCTCCTTTTTCATTAGCTGGAGTTGATGTACCGTGAGCATTGACATATGCTACTTGGTCTGGTGTGATTTCAGCTTCATCCAAGGCAAGTTTGATAGCTTTAATAGCACCTTGACCTTCTGGATGCGGAGAAGTCATGTGGTAGGCATCACAAGTGTTACCATAACCAACAACTTCGGCAAGGATCGTTGCTCCACGTTTTTCTGCGTGTTCTAAGCTTTCAAGAACCAACATACCTGATCCTTCACCCATGACAAATCCATTACGGTCTTTATCAAATGGAATAGAAGCACGAGTTGGATCTTCCGTTGTTGAAAGAGCTGTTAAGGCTTGGAAACCTGCAATCGCAAATGGAGTAATAGATGATTCTGAACCACCAACCAACATGATATCTTGGAAGCCAAACTTGATAGAACGGAAGGCATCTCCGATAGCATCATTTGATGAAGCACAAGCTGTATTGATAGATTTACAGATACCATTTGCACCAAAGCGCATAGCAACATTTCCTGCTGCCATATTTGGCAAGGCTTTTGGAAGTGTCAATGGTTTTACACGTTTTGGTCCTTTTTCGTGAAGTCGAAGGACTTGATCTTCGATTTCTCTGATTCCACCGATACCTGATGCAACAATGACACCAAAGCGATCTTTATCAAGCGCTTCTACGTCAAGATTTGCATTGTTTACCGCTTCTTGAGCTGCATACAAGGCATATAAAGAATAATCATCGAAACGATTGGTATCTTTTTTTACAAAGTATTTGTCAAACGGAAAATCGTTAATTTCTGCTGCATTATGAACATCAAAAGCACTGTGATCAAATTTGGTGATTTCACCAATTCCAATCTTTCCATTCTTTAAACTGTTCCAAAATTCTTCTGGCGTATTCCCAATTGGAGATGTTAATCCATAACCTGTTACTACTACACGATTTAGTTTCATTTTCATACCTCTATTTTAACTCTTATTGCATGGTAAGTCCACCATCAATTGCAATGACTTGTCCCGTTAGATAATCTTGGCTTGCAAGAAAGGCTGTGACCTCTGCCACTTGCTCAGCTTGACCAAATTGTTTCATCGGAATTTGTGCCAACATGGCATCTTTTACCTTATCAGATAGGACTGCAGTCATATCTGATTCAATCATTCCTGGAGCAATGGCATTGACACGCACATTACGATTGGCTACCTCACGTGCTACTGATTTGGTAAATCCAATTAGACCAGCCTTAGAAGCAGCGTAGTTGGCTTGACCGATATTTCCCATCAAACCAACGACACTAGACATATTGATAATGGCACCTTCACGTGCTTTTATCATCTTCTTTAAGACTGCTTGCGTCATGTTGAAGGCCCCCGTTAGATTGACTTTCAAGACCTTCTCAAAATCTTCTTCTGTCATCTTCAGCATGAGTGTGTCTTGAGTGATCCCAGCGTTATTCACTAGGACGTCAACTGAGCCTAGCTCTTCAATGGCTTGGTCCACCATGCGTTTTGCATCCGTAAAGTCAGAAACATCACCAGAAATAGCAAGGACCTTCACCCCGTATGGTTTAAATTCGTCTAGAAGCTCCTCGGAGATTTCACCACGACTATTCAAGACAACGTTGGCTCCCAAGCTGGCAAATTTATGAGCAATGGCAAGACCAATTCCTCGACTTGAGCCTGTAATAAAGACATTTTTCTGTTCTAGTTTCATTTTTCTCCTTTCAGAACTTCTATCATCCTGATCTAATTTTCTAAGAGTGCTTGTAAACTTGCTTGATCTTCCACATTTGCAAGTTGAGCAGTTTTATCAATCTTTTTAACGAATCCTGACAAGACTTTCCCAGGACCAATTTCGATAAAACGAGTCACACCAGCTTCTTGCATAACTGCAATGCTTTCATAGAAACGAACAGGTTCCTTGACTTGACGAGTCAAGAGTTCTGCAATTCGTTCTTTTTCCATGACCTTTGCTTCTGTATTACCAACAAGTGGACAAGCAAAATCATTAAACTCAACATCTTCTAAGACTTGAGCCAATTTTTGACTAGCAGATTCCAATAAAGCTGTATGGAAAGGTCCAGAAACATTTAGCGGAATTAAGCGTTTTGCCCCTGCTTCTTGCAAGAGTTCAACTGCACGATCCACAGCAACCACCTCACCACCAATAACAATTTGACTTGGGGTATTGTAGTTAGCTGGAGTTACAACGCCAAGTTGAGAAGCTTCTTGACAAGCTTGTTCAATAACTTCAACTGGAGTATTGAGTACGGCTACCATTTTACCAGACCCAGCAGGTGCCGCTTCTTCCATATAAGCCCCACGTTTAGCAACTAGAGCCACCGCATCTTCAAAATCCAAGGCGCCACTAGCTACAAGGGCAGAATATTCACCAAGAGACAGGCCTGCCACCATATCTGGTTGGTAACCTTTCTCCTTTAGTAGTCGGTAAATGGCAACGGATGTAGCCAAAATAGCTGGTTGTGTGTAACGAGTCTGATTTAGCTTCGCTTCATCGTTATCAATCAAGTCACGAAGATCATAACCTAAGACCTGGCTAGCTTGGTTGATTGTTTCCTTGACGATAGCATATTGGTCGTATAGTTCACGTCCCATTCCAAGGTACTGGGCTCCTTGACCTGCAAATAGAAAGGCTGTTTTAGTCATTTCTTGTAACTCCTGCCCAACGAGCAGCTTCTGCTTGAATCTTTTCAGCTGCACCGTAGTAAATATCTTTTAAGATTTCTTCAACAGTTTCTTCTTTAGATACCAAACCTGCAATCTGGCCGGCCATCACTGAACCACCATCCACATCCCCATGGACAACTGCTTTAGCTAAGGCTCCTGCGCCCATCTGCTCAAAAATTTCTAAATCTGGATTTTCTTGTTTAAAGGCATCTTTTTCAGCTTGCTCGAAATCACGAGTCAATTTGTTTTTAATGGCACGAACTGCGTGTCCAAAATGTTGTGCTGAAATGGTTGTGTCAATATCACGAGCTTTTAAAATTTTAGCTTTATAGTTTGGATGAGCATTTGATTCTTTAGCAACTACGAAACGAGTTCCTACTTGCACAGCTTCTGCACCAAGCATAAATCCAGCTGCTGCTCCCTCACCGTCTGCAATACCACCAGCAGCGATAACAGGGATAGAAACGGCAGCTGCAACTTGACGCACCAAGGTCATGGTTGTTAATTTACCAATATGTCCACCAGCTTCCATACCTTCTGCAATCACAGCATCTGCACCGATTTTTTCCATGCGTTTGGCCAAAGCGACACTAGGAACTACAGGAATAACAGTGATCCCTGCCTCATGGAATCGTTCCATGTATTTACTTGGGTTTCCTGCACCAGTTGTGACAGCCTTAACCCCTTCTTCAATAACGAGGTCGACGATATCATCCACAAATGGAGACAAGAGCATGATATTCACACCAAAAGGCTTGTTTGTTAAAGATTTGATTTTATCGATATTCGCTTTAACCACTTCTTTAGGTGCATTTCCTCCACCGATGATACCGAGACCACCAGCTTTTGAAACAGCTCCAGCTAAGTCACCATCTGCTACCCAGGCCATTCCACCTTGGAAGATTGGATATTTAATATTTAATAGTTCAGTGATACGTGTTTTCATATTGCCTCCATAAGTCTTGCTTACGTAATAGTTCGAATCTAGTATAATTTGACCGTCAAACTATTACCTAAACAAGAGGGAGCGGGTCTCCCCTACTCCTTCTTGATTTATTCTAGTTATTTTGTTTGCTCTTCAACGTAAGCAACCAAATCACCAACTGTTTTCAAGTTGTCTTCAGCTTCGATTTGGATATCAAAAGCATCTTCGATTTCTGAGATTACTTGGAACAAGTCCAATGAATCTGCATCCAAATCATCAAAAGTAGATTCAAGTGTTACTTCTGATGCATCTTTCCCAAGTTCTTCAACGATAATTTCTTGTACTTTTTCAAATACTGCCATGATAGACTCCTTTAAAAATAAATAGTTTTTTATAACAATGTGATCACCACATGATTACCTAAATTGTAACAATAAGTGTGCCCCATGTCAAACCTCCACCGAAGCCTGACAAGAGAATTTTTTGGCTACCATCTAGATGGATGAGCCCCTCTTCTACACACTCTGATAATAAAATTGGGATGCTTGCCGCGCTCGTATTTCCATACTTCATCATATTGGCAGGAAGCTTATCACGGTCTACACCAATTTTTCTAGCCATTTTATCTAAAATCCGAATATTGGCTTGATGAAGCAAGAGGAAATCTAATTCCTCTGCTGATATCGGACTTTTTTCAATGGTCTTTTTAATAGATTTAGCCACGTCTCGAATCGCAAAGTCAAAAACTGCTCTACCATCCATCTTCAAGAAAACATCTGGTTCTTCTTGAATAGAAAATGGCGAAATCAATCCTGTCTGTCCATAAGTGAGACACTCACCGCGAGAACCATCGCTATTGAGACTTTCCGCTAAGAAATGTTCTTGGTCACTTGCCTCAAGTAGCACTCCACCAGCTCCATCTCCGAATAAGACAGCTGTTGAGCGGTCAGACCAGTCCAAAGATTTTGACATAGTCTCACTACCGATAACTAGACCCTTGCGATATGTTCCTGAAGAAATAAATTTTTCAGCAGTTGATAGGGCAAAGATAAATCCACTGCAAGCTGCTGTTAGATCATAGGCAAAAGCTTTATGAGCGCCGATCTTAGCCTGAACGCGAGTCGCTGTAGAAGGCATCATGGAGTCAGGTGTCATCGTAGCTAGAATGATGAAATCTAATTCTTCAGCAGAAATCCCCGACTTGTCTAGAAGTTTTCTTGCAACCTCTGTAGCCAAATCCCCTGTTGACTCTGTTTTAGAAATATGACGTTCTTTAATCCCTGTTCGACTTGAAATCCATTCATCACTCGTATCCATGACCTGAGCCAAGTCCTCGTTAGTGATAATCTGCTTTGGAGCATAATGAGCAACCTGGCTTATTTTTGCAAAAGCCATTACTTCAAATCCTCCAAAAAGTGATAAAGATTAGTTAACCCCTTACCCATAACCTGGATCTCTTCAGGACTCATGCCTTCGATAATTCTTTCGACCATGGCCTTATGGAAACGTTTATGGAGACGATGAACAAGGCGACCTTTCTTTGTCAAATGTAGATGCACTACACGACGATCTTGATCTGAACGGATACGTTCGATGTATCCTTTTCTCTCTAAATTGTTTAAACTCGTTGTCACAGTCCCTAGAGTTACCATCAACTCTTTGGACACTTGACTTGGAGTCACTTCTGGATACTTACCGATAACATCAATCGTGTGCATTTCTTTGATAGAGATGTCTTTGAAACGACTACCTCGCAAACTTACTTCCTCGATCACTAGGACGTTGTTAAAAATTGATGTTAAATAGTCATTGACTTGTTGGTAGTCCATTTCTCTTCCCTCCTTTATCAAAAAAAGTTTAATAATCAAAACATTTGACAAAAAAAGTATATCAAACTTCAAAGAATAGTGCAAGTATTTTTTATTTCCCGATAAATTTTGGACGTCTTCTTTCAGAATGTGCACGAACACCTTCTTTAAAATCTTCCGTATAGGATAGTGATTTTTGTAGTTCCAATTCAAGTTGAGCATATTCATGCCACTGCTTGAACTCACTTTCCCAAACAAGTTTCTTAATCGCAGCATAGGAATTTGAAGAGCCACGTCTCAACTTCTTCAACAATTGTTCTCTTGTTTTTTCTAATTGTTCACTAGTACATAGACGATATAGAGCTCCTGCCTCCATTGCCTTTTCAGCGGTGAAAGCTTCTCCAGTCATAGCTAATTGAGTTGCTCTAGTTGCACCGAGCGATCTTGTCAGCAAGAATAAGCCACCCGCGTCAGGAGCCAATCCTACACCTACAAAAGCCTGGATAAATTTAGACTTGTCAGATGCGATACAGAAATCAACTGCCAAGGCCATATTGGCTGCAGCTCCAGCAACTGCTCCATCCACCTCCATGATAACAGGCTTAGGAATCTGTTTAATCTTATAAGAAATAGTATTGACCAATTCAGCAATTCTAGTTAAGGAATCAATATCATCCTCATCGACAGCACGTTTCATTTCAACTAAATCGCCACCAACAGAAAACACCTTACCAGCAGCATTGATGAGAATAAATGAAACAGAATCGTCTTTTTCAGCTAATTCCAGTGCTTCTAAAATTTCTTCACACATAGGAATATGGAAACCATTTGCCACCTCGGGACGATTTAAAGTAATCACCGCTAAATCGTCTTGAATTTGAAAGATAATATGATTCATAGCCACTCCTTTAATTTAAAAAGCTGATTAAATTATTTTATCTTCAAAGTATATCTTTTTCTTTTTAGTTATACAAGTAAAAATTGTATAAAAGTGTATCAGCCGATTTTTAAAGAGTCTTTTCTATACTAAAAATAACTAAGTTAAGCTAATCAGGTCCAGACCTCTAATAAGATGTAGCCTTTCCTATTGTAGATTGAAAAAAGCCCTTCTTTCTGCTATAATCGTATAAAATACTAACTGAGGAGTTTTTATGAAGGTTGTAAAATTTGGGGGAAGTTCACTCGCCTCTGCAAGCCAATTGAAAAAGGTTTTAAACATTGTAAAAAGTGACCCTGAACGTCGTTTTGTAGTTGTATCTGCACCAGGAAAGCGCGATGCTAAAGATACCAAGGTTACGGATGCTTTGATTAAATATTATCGTGATTATGTAGCAGGAAATGATATCAGTGCTAGTCAAAATTGGATTATCGATCGTTACGCTGCAATGGTTAGCGAACTAGGACTTAAACCAGCTGTTTTAGAACGAATCTCTAAAAGTATCCGAACTCTCGCTACCCTTCCAATTGAAAACAATGAATTTCTTTACGATACCTTCCTTGCTGCAGGGGAAAATAACAACGCTAAACTCATTGCAGCTTACTTTAACCAAAATGGATTAGAAGCTCGCTATGTTCATCCGCGAGAAGCTGGTATTGTTGTAACAAGCGAACCCGGAAATGCTCGCATCATTCCTTCAAGTTATGATAAGATTGAAGAACTCAATAACGGTACAGAAGTTCTAGTTATCCCAGGATTCTTTGGCGTGACCAAGGAAGATCAAATCTGTACCTTCTCTCGTGGTGGATCAGATATTACTGGTTCAATTATCGCAGCTGGAGTTAAAGCTGACCTTTATGAAAACTTTACTGATGTTGACGGAATTTTTGCTGCCCCCCCTGGTATCATTCACAAGCCACACTCAATCCCTGAATTGACTTACCGTGAAATGCGGGAATTGGCCTATGCAGGTTTCTCTGTACTACATGACGAAGCACTCCTTCCAGCCTACCGCGGAAAAATCCCTCTTGTTATCAAAAACACCAATAATCCTGACCATCCAGGTACTCGCATCGTTCTGAAACACAGCAGTGATGAATTCCCAGTAGTGGGGATTGCTGGTGATTCTGGTTTTGTCAGCATCAATATGTCCAAGTACCTCATGAACCGCGAAGTTGGTTTTGGTCGTAAAGTACTTCAAATTCTAGAAGACCTGAATATTGGTTGGGAACACATGCCTACAGGTATCGATGACCTTTCTATCATCCTTCGTGAGCGCGAGCTTACACCAATCAAAGAGGAAGAAATCCTCCGTCAACTTGTTCAAAAAGCTGAAGTTGACCATGCTGAAATCGAACATGACCTGTCTATCATCATGATTGTTGGCGAAAAAATGAAGCGCCATATCGGGGTAACTGCTACAGCCACTCGTGCCTTATCTGAAAACAATATCAACATTCAAATGATGTCACAAGGTTCTAGTGAAGTTTCTATCATGTTCGTTGTCCACAAAGACCAAGAAAAAGCGGCTCTTAAGGCTCTCTACCAAGCATTTTTCGGTGAAAGTAAGGAAGACTAAAGATGGCACAATCCCTTAACAAAGTCGTTGACCTACAAACTACTGGAACCTCCTATCTTTCCATTTCAGGAAAGGTTGGAAAATTTCTGGTTGGAGATCAGGCTTTAGAATTTTACGCAGACCGTAATGTTGAGGATTACATTCAGATTCCCTGGTCCAGCGTTAATCAAATCGGAGCCAATGTCTCTAGGCGCAAGGTTAGTCGTCATTTCGAAGTCTTCACTGACCAAGGAAAATTCCTCTTTGCTTCAAAAGATTCTGGAAAAATTCTTAAAATTGCTCGTGAAAAACTAGGTAATGATAAGGTTGTTAAGCTACCTACCTTACTTCAAATCATTGGACGTAAAATCAAAAATCTATTTGCAAAAAAATAGAAACTTTAGTATAATCATAGAAACGGATAAGTAGGTTATCCTCTTCTTCCAGAAAGTCTGCGGATGCTGCGAGCAGATAGGAGAGATAGGTGAAATTCTACCGTTGTTTTAAATCAAATACAGAATCAAGTGCACACCTGTGAAGTTGGATGGAACCGTGGCTCTGCCACTCCAACGCTTTGTCAGGTGTGCTTTTTCATAAAGGAGTTTATATGCTAGATATCAAACGTATTCGTACAGACTTTGATGCTGTCGCAGAAAAATTGGCTACACGTGGTGTAGATGCTGCTATCTTGAACGAGATGAAAGAAATCGACGCAAAACGTCGTGACATCTTGGTCAAGGTTGAAACCCTCAAGGCTGAGCGTAACACGGTCTCTGCTGAAATCGCCCAAGCTAAACGCAACAAGGAAAATGCCGACGACAAGATTGCTGCCATGCAAACCCTATCTGCTGAAGTCAAAGCACTCGATGCAGAATTAGCTGAAATCGATGCTAAATTGACAGAATTTACCACTACTCTTCCAAACATCCCAGCTGACAGTGTTCCTATTGGGGCAGACGAAGATGATAACGTAGAAGTTCGCCGTTGGGGAACTCCTCGTGAGTTTGACTTTGAACCAAAAGCCCACTGGGATCTCGGAGAAGACCTTGGTATTCTTGACTGGGAACGTGGTGGAAAAGTCACTGGAGCTCGTTTCCTCTTCTATAAAGGCCTCGGAGCTCGCTTGGAACGTGCCATCTACAACTTTATGCTAGATGAGCATGGTAAGGAAGGTTATACTGAAGTCATCACCCCTTACATGGTTAACCATGACTCTATGTTTGGTACTGGTCAATATCCAAAATTCAAGGAAGATACTTTTGAGATCAGCGATACCAACTATGTCCTCATTCCTACAGCTGAAGTACCTTTGACTAACTACTACCGTGATGAAATCATTGATGGTAAGGAACTGCCAATCTACTTTACTGCTATGAGTCCATCATTCCGTTCTGAAGCTGGTTCTGCTGGTCGCGATACTCGCGGTTTGATTCGTTTGCACCAATTCCACAAGGTAGAAATGGTGAAATTTGCCAAGCCTGAAGAGTCATACGAAGAACTAGAAAAGATGACAGCCAACGCTGAAAACATCCTTCAAAAACTCAACCTTCCATACCGTGTGGTAGCTCTCTCTACAGGAGATATGGGCTTCTCAGCAGCAAAGACTTATGATTTGGAAGTGTGGATTCCTGCGCAAAATACTTATCGTGAAATCTCAAGCTGTTCAAATACAGAAGATTTCCAAGCCCGTCGTGCCCAAATCCGCTACCGTGATGAAGCAGATGGTAAAGTCAAACTTCTTCACACTTTGAATGGTTCTGGACTTGCTGTTGGGCGTACCGTCGCTGCAATTCTTGAAAACTACCAAAATGAAGATGGTTCTGTCACTATTCCAGAAGTCCTTCGTCCATACATGTGTGGTGCTGAAGTCATCAAACCATAATTCAAAAAAAGAGGAAGCTACGCTTCCTCTTTTGAATTTACAAGAAAGAAAACAGGTAGAAACCTTTATTTCCACCTGTTTCTTATATTTCTTAGTAACCACCCATCATAGATGGATCCATTGCTGGAGCTGGGGCTACTGGTTCTGGTTTATTCGCTACGACTGCTTCGGTTGTCAAGATGAGACTTGCTACTGAAGCGGCGTTTTGAAGGGCTGAACGACTTACCTTAACAGGATCGATGATTCCCGCTTCAATCATGTTAACCCATTCACCTGTCGCAGCGTTGAAGCCTGTTCCAAGCTCTGCATTTTTCAAACGATCAATAACAATTGAACCTTCATAACCTGCGTTGTGGGCAATTTGACGTACAGGCTCTTCTAAGGCACGAAGAACAATATTGCGACCTGTTGCTTCATCGCCTTCTAATTCCAAGGCAGCGACAGCTGAGATAACATTAACAAGGGCAGTACCACCACCTGCAACGATACCTTCTTCAACAGCTGCACGAGTCGCGTTAAGAGCATCTTCGATACGGAGTTTCATTTCTTTCAACTCAGTTTCAGTTGCAGCACCAACCTTGATAACTGCGACACCACCTGACAATTTAGCTAAGCGCTCTTGAAGTTTTTCACGGTCAAATTCTGATGTTGTTGTTTCAATTTGAGACTTGATGACAGCGACACGGTTAGCAATTGCTTCAGGATTACCTGCGCCTTCTACAATAACAGTGCTATCCTTATCTACAGTCACTCTCGCTGCTTGACCAAGCGCTTCGATGGTAGCATCTTTCAACTCAAGACCAAGATCTTCTGTGATAACAGTTCCGCCTGTCAAAATCGCGATGTCTTCTAACATAGCCTTACGACGGTCACCGAATCCAGGGGCCTTAACAGCAACGACGTTAAAAGTTCCACGAATCTTGTTCAAGACAAGAGTTGGAAGAGCTTCACCGTCAACGTCATCTGCAATAATCAAGAGCGGACGGCTACTTTGAAGAATACTTTCTAGAAGTGGCAAAATTTCTTGGATGTTTGAGATTTTCTTATCAGTGATTAAAATGTATGGATTTTCAAGGTCTGCAACCATTTTTTCATTGTCAGTGACCATGTACTGTGATAGATAACCACGATCGAATTGCATTCCTTCTACAACTTCAAGCTCTGTTTCCATACCACGTGATTCTTCAATAGTGATAACTCCATCTTTACCAACTTTTTCCATGGCTTCAGAGATGTATTCACC
>CABPWC010000011.1 GCA_902461025.1 uncultured Streptococcus sp. | reverse complement strand
TGTTCTATATCTGGTCACTATCTTTTATAAGACTCATTATCGTGATCCAGACTACCAAAAGTAGGAGATTATTATGCCTGTTACGATTAAAGACGTGGCCAAGGCTGCAGGGGTTTCTCCCTCAACCGTAACCCGTGTTATTCAAAACAAATCTACGATTAGTGACGAGACTAAAAAACGAGTTCGAAAGGCAATGAAAGAACTCAATTATCATCCTAATCTTAATGCTCGAAGTCTCGTTAGCAGTTATACACAAGTTATTGGCTTGGTTCTTCCAGATGATTCAGACGTTTTCTACCAAAACCCTTTCTTCCCTTCTGTTTTTAGGGGGATTGCACAGGTTGCCTCAGAGAATCACTATGCCATTCAGATTGCGACCGGTAAGGACGAAAAAGAGCGTTTAAACGCTATTTCACAAATGGTCTACGGAAAACGTGTGGACGGGCTTATTTTCTTGTATGCTCAAGAAAATGACCCCTTGGTACAACTAGTTGTCGATGAGCAATTTCCCTTCCTCATTCTTGGAAAATCACTTTCCCCTTTTATTCCGCTTGTTGACAATGATAATATTCAAGCTGGATTTGATGCGACCGAATATTTCATCAAAAAAGGATGTAGTCGAATTGCTTTCATTGGTGGTACCAAGAAACTCTTTGTTACTCAAGACCGTCTGACAGGTTACGAGCAAGCTCTTCAAGAACATCATCTAGCTCTTGATAGCCACCGTACCTTCTTTGCCGACGAGTTCCTAGAAGAAAAGGGCTATAACTTTAGTAAACAACTTTTTAAACATGACCCTCAGACCGATGCAATTATCACAACAGATAGTCTCTTAGCTGAAGGTGTCTGTAACTACCTCAACGAACATCAGCTTGATGTTCCAGTCCTCAGCTTTGACTCAGTAAATCCAAGATTGAATCTAGCTGCCTATGTTGATATCAATAGCCTTGCTCTTGGCCGAACTTCATTTGAAACCATTCTTCAAATCATCAATGATGTCAAAGAAAATCGTCAAATCTGCTATCGACAAGTGATTGCGCACAAAATCGTTGAAAAATAAAAAACCAACTCTCTATTTTGAGTTGGTTTTTTTGTATACTATTTACCTGAACAACTAGTTTTCAACTTCGACAAATCGTCCTAGAATATGGACATTCTCTGAGACAGATACAAAGGCTGTCGGATCAACTTGTTTCATGATTAGTTTAAAATCATTAAACTCTGCACGAGTGATAACCGTTATCAAAACTGCCTTACGCTCGTGGTTATAAGTCCCTTCAGCATCATGAATCATAGTCGCACCACGGTGCAATTTGTTATGGATTTTCTCAATGACTGCATCTGGATTACTAGTGACAATCATGGCCTGCATGCGTTTTTGTTTGGTGAAAACTGCATCTGTTACACGACTTGAGACAAAGATCGTAATCATGGAATAAAGGGCATATTTCCAACCAAAGGTCAATCCTGCAATCAGCATAATTGTACCGTTCACTAAGAAGGAGATACTACCGACGTTTCGACCTGTTTTCTTACGAATGGTCAGGCTGACAATATCTGTTCCACCGCTGGAGATATTATGGCGTAGAGCAAAGCCAATTCCCAATCCCATAACGACACCCCCAAACAGGGCATTGATGATAGGATCTTCTGTCAAGACCACCACTGGCACAAACTGGATAAAGAGCGAGCTCATGGATACCGTGATAAAGGTGAAAATCGTGAACTTATGTCCAATTTGGTACCAGGCTAAAATCATCAGCGGGATATTGATAGCGTAAAATGCTACTGAAATTGGGAAATAAAAGCCAAACAAGTGATTACTAAGCGCAGAAATGATCTGAGCCAAACCTGTTGCACCACTTGAATAAACGTGTCCTGGTTGGAAAAAGAAATTGACAGCTACAGCTGATAAAAAACCATATACCAGAGAAGCTGAGATTTTTTCATCGTATTTTTCTTTAGAAATTCCTTGTAAGACACGTAAGATTTTTACGCGATGAGCAAAGCGACGCAAATAATAGTGCCACTTCTTAGTTTGTTTCGTTTGTTTCATCTTGTTCTACTTGTAGATTGAGTTCTTCTAGTTGTTTAAGAGCTACTGTTGATGGCGCCTGCGTCATCGGATCAGTCGCTTTGTTGTTCTTCGGAAAGGCAATGACTTCACGAATATTTTCTTCTCCTGCTAAGAGCATTACAAAACGGTCAAGTCCGATAGCCAAGCCCCCGTGTGGTGGGAATCCATAGTCCATCGCTTCCAAAAGGAAACCAAATTGGTCATTGGCTTCTTCAGCCGAGAAGCCAAGAGCCTTGAACATACGTTCTTGAAGGTCTTTTTGATTGATACGAAGGCTACCACCACCAAGTTCATAACCGTTCAAGACGATGTCATAGGCAATAGCACGAACCTTAGCCAAATTCCCTTCGAGTTCATGAGCAGTCTCTGCCTGAGGAAGCGTAAATGGATGGTGGGCGCTCATATAACGTCCTTCTTCTTCAGACCATTCAAACATTGGCCAGTCAACAACCCAGAGGAAGTTAAATTTATCGTTATCAATCAAGCCAAGTTCTTTGGCAATACGTCCACGAAGGGCACCAAGTGTTGCATTAGCTACCTCAAGCGTATCAGCAACAAAGAGAACCAAGTCTTTATCTTCAAGACCAAGTGCACTTGCCAAATCGCCTTGAATGGCAGTCAAGAACTTAGCAACTGGTCCGTTCAATTCTCCATCAACAACCTTAACCCAAGCAAGACCCTTAGCGCCATACTGCTTGGCTACTTCTGTCATCTTGTCGATGTCTTTACGTGAGTAGTTATCTGCAGCTCCTTTGACGACGATGGCTTTAACAGCAGGAGCTTCTGAAAAGACTTTGAAGTCTACTCCCTTGACAAGATCTGTCAAGTCCTGAAGCAACATCTCAAAACGAGTATCAGGCTTGTCAGAACCATAAAGAGCCATCGCGTCATCGTACTTCATACGAGGGAATGGCAGTGTTACTTCGATTCCTTTGGTTTCCTTCATCACGCGCGCAATCAATCCTTCTGTGATATCTTGGATTTCTTGCTCAGTCAGGAATGAAGTTTCCAAGTCGACCTGGGTAAATTCAGGTTGGCGGTCACCGCGCAAGTCTTCATCACGGAAACATTTGACGATTTGGTAGTAACGGTCAAATCCCGCATTCATCAACAACTGTTTGGTAATCTGTGGACTTTGAGGCAAGGCATAAAAGTGACCCTTGTTGACACGAGATGGTACGAGGTAGTCACGCGCTCCTTCTGGTGTTGACTTAGAAAGGAATGGTGTTTCCACATCGATAAATTCTAACTCATCCAAGTAGTTGCGGATAGAATGTGTTACCTTGGCACGAAGTTTAAGGTTTTCCAACATCTCTGGACGACGAAGATCAAGGTAACGGTAACGTAGACGCGTATCATCGTTTGCTTCAATGCCATCCTTGATTTCAAATGGTGTTGTTTTGGCTATATTCAGAACCGTAAGAGCTGTTACATTCAGCTCAACTGCTCCAGTCGCCAATTTATCATTGGCCTGCTCGCGTGCTGCAACCTGACCAGTCACCTCGATGACGTATTCACTACGAAGGCTTTCAGCTGTTGCCATCACCTCTGCCGATACTTTTTCAGGGTTGATAACCAACTGCATAATCCCTTCACGGTCACGAAGGTCGATAAAGATCAAGCCACCCAGGTCACGACGACGGGCAACCCAACCCTTCAAGGTAATTTCTTGTCCGATGTGTTCCTCACGAACACGACCAGCATACATACTGCGTTTCATTTCTTCTCTCCTCTTGTATTCTGTTACTATTTTACCATAAAAGCGCAGGCTCTTCATGAAAATCATCAGAAAAGTTGAGAGTTTCCTGCGATAAATGAAAAAATCCAGCAAAGTCTTTCGCTGGATTTGGTATTTCTTTATTTTTTTCGCTTTTCAGCAATCTCCGCTGCCTTTTTAGGGAGAACAATCTCCGTTGCATAGGCTGTCGCAAATCGCATAATACCTGCAATTGGTGCAAAGATAACTGCTAGATGATTATAAAAGAAATCCCCTTTAAAAGCATAGGCAAGCGCTCCAATAATAAGGAAGAGAACAACTGCCTGAATCACTGCTAATAATATCACTCGTTTCATGACTTCCTCCTGAGTCTATTATAGCATGATAATCATTAAAAATCCGATTAAATTATTCAAGGCATGTAGAGCTATACTATAGGCCAGACCACCCTTGCTGATGTAAGCCAGTCCCAAGCTAAAGCCGAGTGAAGCATAAACCAGGAACTGTTGGGGAGTCCCAGGGAAATGAACAAGTGCAAAAATGATGGTGCTTACAAGAAGAAAGAGAACTGTCTGCTTGACGTTATCTTGTTGAGGAAAGACATAACGAGCTAACATTCCTCTAAAGGTCAATTCTTCTGTCAGAGGCGCAAAGACCACTATCATAAAGAAAGAGAAAAGAGGTTGATTATGAGTCATTTGTTCTAACATCTGTTGATTGACTGATGGATCATTTGGTAAGAAATTTTGTGCTACTATGACAAGAACCAATACCAAGGCAGGCAACCAGATGTATTTGTTGAGGGCTGTTTTTTCTATTGTAACAGTTCCTGTCTTATACCACTTGTAGGTAACGAAGGTGAAAATTCCTGCCAATAAGACATAAATTGGAACAGCAACATATTCAGGTGCACCCATTTCCATAGCCACTAAACCTACGCCCTGAATAAAACTATATATCATAATAAATGATAAGAAAGTAAGGCTATACCAGCCAATGTTTTGAAGTGTTTTCATAAGTTTCTCCTATTTGAAATAACGTTTTGTTTTTCGCAATAGTGCCACATTTATGTACATATGGATGACAACCGCCACCAGCAGAGCAACCAACTGTACTTGACCTAATACTACTGATAGAACTACTAAGACAACATAGACCCCAGGAATGAGGAGTTGATTAACCTTGAACAAGATCAAGTAAGCTTCTTCCATCTCAGCCTGTTTTTCTCCCTCATCATAAGTATCGAGGTATTCCAAAACTTCCTTGGGAGTCGCCGTAATAGAAAGTTTATAGTTACGAACCGTGCTGGTGATTTTGAGACAGTAAACACCCGACCAGATACCTACAACCAGCAAAAGTAAGGATGTTGCTGATCGGCCTAAACCTCCCAAATCTAAAAGTAGACAGGATAGCATACAAATTTGGCAAACATTCCAAGCTACCGTACCATAATCTAAGAAACGATACATATCAAGGTAGTCTTGCTCATTTCCTTCATCCTCTTCTTCTCTTTGATAATTCTGATAGGCCTGATGACTTTTTCTAGTGAAATAAAAGGTTAGAATCACCGTAAGCATCCCTAAACCAAGAAAAATTGAGTACGAGGCAATGATTACTTGCTCTTGACTGATACCTAAAGGATTAAGACCAAGGAAACCAGCAAATATTCCTAATAAAACACTTGCAAGAAAAATCTTCAGTGCAAAAATGATATGTTTCTTTTCCATATTTCAACCTCTTTCTAAAACAAACCAGACAACCATTGACCAAAAGTTTTACCTGATTCAAAAATAGCGGTCAAGCCTTCTGATCCAAGTGAGACCAAAAGCAAACAAACAACGACTAAGAGAAGAGCTTGGTTTCGTGCTTTTTTTGCTCCATCCCCCAAGGGATCATTGCCAAGCCAACCTGCTAGATAGGCATAGAGCGTCATTGTTAGAATCCCAACCTCAGTCGAAGAGAGGAACAACAAGACTGTCACCAAACGAACGATATTGGTTTGGATGTTAAAATAATTTCCTAAACCTGCACAAACACCTGCAAGTTCTTTGTGTTCAGTGTCGACTTGAAAACCTGCTAAAAACTCTTTCATAACTTTTCTCCTTTTACGATTTCTTTAAACTTTATCTTTCTCTCTACCCATCTAAAGACTAATAGTAAAACTATGTTAATCCAGAAGAGATATTTACTTTCGACGATAGAAAACCAACCAAATAGGCTTCCAATCATCGCGAAAAGATTTACGATAAACACAACTATAGATAGATAATAAATCACTTTATACTTGTTCATCACTCATCCTCCTCTAAGCGGAAGACTGACTCGACCGGCTCATGGAATATCTGAGCAATCTTCAGGGCAATGACGATGGATGGCGTGTACTCATCCCGCTCTAGCAAACTGATGGTTTGCCTGGACACGCCAGCTAGTTTGGCCAGCTCTGTTTGATTCAGGCCATCGCGAGCTCGAAGCTCTTTTAGACGATTTTTTAGCATGTCTTTACTCCTTTGTTCTTAACTTGATTTCATTGTAACACATCTTTTTATTTTTGACAAGTATATTTGTCAAAAAGTTTAAGATTTTTGTCATTTTGTAAAAGAAAAAGGTCAGAAGTGTATCCTGACCGTATTTTTTCTTATATATGATAGAAGATTGCTTACTCAGCTGACGCAGCCTCTTGACTTTCTTTCAATTGCTTTTTATCATCCTTTTTGTAATCTTTTCGGATAATATAGAGCGTTGATAGACTGATTAGAGTCAAAATAGCGCCTGTAATCGTCCCTTTTTGAGAGAAGGTAAATTCTACTTTGTGTTGTCCAGAAGTAATCGGGAAGGAAATAAAACTATTCCATGCTTTTTGCACTGGGACAGCCTTACCATCAACTTTCACCTTCCAACCCTCACTATAAGGGATAGAGGTCATCATAAATTTGCTGTCATCAGTAATATTCACGGAACCTATGATATGAGTGTTCGTAAATTTCTCAACTTGCAGGCCTTGTGCTTTTCGTTTTTCTAATGCACTTTGAATTTGACTGATTTCTGCACGATAAACACCCGCATTTGAAAGGTCAATCTTATCTGTTTTAAAGCGGAACTCAAGCACAGATTCTTGATTCTCCGCCTTGTCTGCGATTTGCCATAGTTGGCGTTGCGTATTTCTCTTGGAATGAGTAAACCACTTGCCATTCAGAAGGACGGAGTAATCTTTCTCTGAATTGAGACCTGCAGGCACAAAGAAATAGTAAGTCAAATCTGTTCGCGGAGTAATGTGGTAGCGAACGATTGCATCCTTAGAAGAATCTACACGCTTGTAAACTGCAGTTCCTTTTTCTTTGTCGACATTTTCTTCTGTAAGATTTTCTGTTTCGACATCTCCATAGGCTAATGGTTTGAAGTAGTCGAGGTAGTTTTCCTCGCCTTTTTTCACGCCTTCCATAGAGTTGAGTATGATATTTTGATTTTGAATTGCGTTGTTTCTGCCGAAGTTGATATTTCTCACCAAATCATTTGTTCCATAGGCTAATGGGAAAGAATTTGGATTTTCGTACACGATATAACGCTCATCCTCGTAGACTTTCTTCGTGAAGTAACGGTTCATATCAAAACGACTGGCAAAGCGAGTGAAATACATTCTCTCAGGATGGGCTTCTTTCTCAGTAGGATCCAGGTCTTTGACATCCATATAGTAACGAACACCGTATAAGGCATCTGTCAGAGGAGTCCCATTTTCATACTCAGTTGCCGCATTAATCCCTTGGTCACCCATATAGGCAAATTGATCCATGGTTGTACGCTCTAAGCTTGAACTAAAGGTACTCAAACCTGGATAGGAAACAAGTGATGGCACTGTTTTTGAATAAGCAAAGGTTGTTGCGATTCTATAAAATGGTTGATCTGCTTGTTTCTGAACATCATCTGTCACTTGTTTTACAGATACTGTCGCATCTACAAATTTGTCTACATCAGCATACCCAAAGGTCACTTGAGATAGATAGGCATTGTAGCCTAACTCAAAGATTGTTAGAGCAGACAAGGCAAGAATGGCTAGTCTGGTCATTCTTGTGCGCAATAAGAAGATAACCACCAAGTAGACCAGCAAGGTTAATACAACCTGAGATAAGAAATATCCTGTTTGAAGAAGAATTCCTAAAAGAAGTACGATAGACCCAGCTATCAGAAGCATGATTTTTTTCACTTGAGGAGCTTTACGAGACCGACTCCAATAGAGATAAGAGAGGGCTGCAGTGATAGCTATGAGTAAAATCCAAAACACTACAACATTCTTTGATAGGAACTGAGTCAGTGCCTCTGGCTGTGTTTTTGGAAGATAGGTGAATTTCTTTGTATAGAGATAAATTGCTGATAAAACCAGTAATACAGCTGAAAGTAGCTTCCCTCTGCGAGAAATTTCCACTTGCCCCTTAACTACCTGATAGGCTAAAACGAGCATAAAGAAAGAGAAAAGCCATGAGAAACGGAAGAAGAATCCAGCTGGATTTTGCCCCATATGCCAGATTTTACTTACAAATTCATTGACAAAGGAAATGAAGAAGACAAGGGTGACAGCTCCTGCAGCCCAACGTTTTTCCTTAGCTATCTGTTTCGATGTAAAGTAAAGGATGAAACCAATGAATCCTAAAGCACCAATGTAGATATTTGGAAGGTTAGGTCCTGCCGACCAGCCTGAGGCAGTATCAAAACCACCGATAGCTAACTTCGACAGGATATCCACAGGATTGATCTGAAAGGCGAAGGAGAACTTCATAGCATCTCCAACTTGCCCCTTACTCTCAAGGAGATTATAGAAAACTGGCACAATCAACACCGATGCTGTAGCAACCCCAATGACAGAGAAGGCAAATGTTTTTACCAAAGGACTCAAGAAGTGTTTCAGCTTCTGTTTCAGAGACCCCTGGATAGAGAGGCGTGGTGAAACATAATAGCAAGAGTATAGGACGATAAAAATCGAAATCATATAGCCCATATAGAACTGCAGAAAGACTGTTAACCCTAGAATAAAGGCATAACGATAGGGTCTTCCTCCATCCAAGAGCTCTTCCAGATAAACGATAACGAGCGGTAGCATAATCATGGCATCATAGAAAATGACGTTCATCTGATAGGAAACGAGCATCCCTGAAAGAGCATAGGCTGTTGCAAACAAGGGCACCAACCACACACGAGATTCTGCTCCCTTATAGCGCTTAATCAGGAAATGAGAGAAAGATAATCCAATTGCTCCATATCTAAGCCAAATAGTCAGGAAAACTGCTAAACCATAGTGTTTGAAGGGAATAAGAATATAAAAAATATTAAAGGGACTCATCAAGTAATAGCCCAAAACCCCTATCATGTCTCCACCGAGAGATTTAGTAAAAGAGTAAGTCAGGCTACTCAAATCACCAGTAAGTACCGCATGTTTAAGTAAGCCAAAAAAGCTGATATACTGCTGACCAAAGTCAACTGCCATCAGACTTTTATTCCCAAAGGGATAGCTACCCATGAAAAACCAAACAACCAGCATAATGGTCATCGGTAGTAAGGCACTCATCGTATAAAGCAAGGCTTTAGGGTGTTTCCCTTTCAATTCTTGCCAACGCATTAACCACTCATCCATGTTTGTTTTCTCCTATACCATTTTAACCAATCTTATCTTTTTCAGCTTGGTCAATATTGCTTTTTGCGACGATAAAGTGAGGACGTTGCTTCACCTCGTAATAAATCTTTCCGATATACTCTCCAAGTACTCCTATGAAAATGAGTTGCACACTACTAAACAAGATAATGGCTGCTATTGTGGTGAAATAGCCACTCGTATAGTCGGAAGAAAAGATAAATTTACAAAACTCATAAACAATGTAGAGAAGAGACAGAGCCATGCTGACAAATCCAAATTGGATACAAATTCTAAGAGGACGATCATTAAATGAGATAATCCCCTGGAAAGCATAGTTCATAGACTTCTTAAAGCCAAATTTACTTTTTCCTGCTTTACGAACTTCATTTTTATAAGGGATAACCTTCTCTTTAAAACCAATCCACTCATAGAGCCCTTTATTAAATCGATTGTACTCAGGCAGCGAAACAAACACATCCACAGCTCTCTTGCTGAGGAGTCGTAATTCAGATTTCCCGTCTGTTAACTTGACATCCATGGAATGGTTCGAGAATTTATAGAAACTACGAGCAAAGAAGCTTCCTACAAATGACTCCCCTTCTCGACTTCTCTGACCACTGACAATATCGTATCCTTCTTTATAAGCTTCTACAAAGAGAGGAATCAGATAAGGCGGATGTTGCAAGTCTCCATCCATCACCATAACCGCATCGCCAGTTGCATACTTAAAACCAGCAAGGATTCCACTCTCGCGTCCAAAGTTTCTACTAAAGCTGATATATTTGACCCGTGGATGTTCATTCGCAATAGCATCGATTAGCTCTAGAGTGCTATCGCTGCTCCCGTCATCTACATAAAGAATTTCATAATCAGACAGTTCTTCCGATAAAATCATACTCTCTAACTGCTCAGAGATAGCTTTATGCGTTTGAGCTAGAACTAATTCTTCGTTTAAAAGAGTGATAAGAATTGATAGTTTCATCTATATGCTCCATATACTATTTACTTTTAAAAAAGGAGAGAACCTTGCTCTCTCCTCTTTAAAGAAACTTAACTATTACTTGTTAGAATATTTACGTTTCATTACAACGGTACTTGATAAGATGACGATTCCTGCAACTACCAAGCCAGTTCCCATAGATTCTCCAGTTTTAGGAAGTTCTGGTTTTTCCTCTGTAGTCGTCGTTCCTGGAACATCTGGTTTTGAGGTTGTAGTTGTCGTTGTCGAAGTTGTGGTTGAAGCGGTCGTTGGCGCTTCGGTTGTTGTAGTCGAAGCGGTCGTTGGCTCTTCGGTTGTTGTAGTCGAAGTAGTCGTTGGTGCTTCTGTCGTTGTAGTTGAAGTAGTCGTTGGCGCTTCGGTTGTTGTTGTAGTCGAAGTAGTCGCCGGCTCTTCGGTTGTTGTAGTTGTTGAAGTAGTCGTTGGCCCTTCTGTTGTTGTAGTGGTCGAAGTGGTCGTTGACTCTTCGGTTGTTGTGGTGGTCGAAGTGGTCGTTGACTCTTCGGTTGTTGTGGTGGTCGAAGTGGTCGTTGGCGCTTCTGTCGTCGTTGTTGTAGTAGTCGTTGGCGCTTCGGTTGTTGTGGTGGTGGTTGTAGTTGTGGTGGTTGTCTTATCTCCACTACCCTCACCTGAAGCTGTTTCTAAACGCGTCAATGCACTGACTGAACGAGATTTTTGGAAGTTGCTTGCTGACCATTCCAAAACATTGGCAACTTTAGTACCTTCTGGAAGTGGTGAAGTCAATTCTGTTGTGTACTCAATGTACATTGCCCAGTTCCAGTTATCACCAAAGTTAATGGTGAACCCTGTGATTTTACCATCTGCATTTCGAGTAAATTCAGCTTTTTTGCTAAAGTTATCGATTGGTTCTAGTTTAAGAAGTGCTGCTTCATTTGGAATTTTCTCTGGTTGCGTTGCATAACGAACTGCACGGAAAGAGCTTTCCACCAAGACTTGTCCGCTATCGCTAAAGTCATCTTTAATGACCATGTTGTTCAATTTGTCCTGAACAGCATTCAAGACAACACGCCACTTGATTCGGTTAGGATTCTCTGAATCTTGGTAACCATATTTCATTTCATAGTCACCAGCTTCACCATCTGTTTTATTGTAATTAAGTGTATAGTTTTCTGTCCCGAATTGGAATGTATATTTCCCTGTTTCTGGTAAGTTCGTTACGTTTGGACGAACAGAATATTTTAAAGACATTACCTTATCTTTGTAATTCTTAGAGAAATAATCTGTAAAAGTAATCGTTACTTTTTGAGTACTTGGATCTGTCACTGCATTTCCAATCACTTCACCACTACTATGTGTAATTGGAAACTCTAGCTTAGTAATCAAGCCCAACTCTTTAGGAAGGTCAAGCACCAGTACATCACCTTCGTTAATTTGTTGAGTGTCAGGGAAAGAAATGGTATTGGTCGCTTCCAAAACTTTACCTGTACTGATTTGAGTTTCATCTGTCAGTGGTTGACCATCAACAGTGATTGTTGTTTTATTTGTAAAGTCTGTAACATTAGCTGCAAATACTGTCGTCAGTACTGTCAAAGATAACACAATTACACCTAAAAAGGCAAACATACGTATCGCGTTCTTTTTAAAATGATTCATGGTTAACTCCTTTTTATTAATCAAATATATCATAGCATTTTTTGAATTCGTTTACAAGTGATTTTATAATATTCCACTTGTCCTTCCAAAAACGTTCAGTTTTTCTCATCCTTTTATACAAAAAGAGACCTCAATAGTCGTCTTTTTAATATAAAGTAAAAAAACCAGGAATAAATTCCTGGTTCATTATATAACTATTAAAAGCCTAGTTTTTTAAAGATTTCTGAGTAATTTTGACTGATAGCATCAAGCGAAACTTCTACTTCTTCTCTAGTTTGGTTGTTCTTAACTTTCACTTGTCCGCTTTCGACTTCGCTCTCTCCGAGAGTAATAAGAGTTTTAGCCGCAAAGACATCGGCTGACTTAAATTGAGCTTTTAGCTTGCGGTTGAGGTAATCACGTTCTGCTTTGAAACCTTGCTGACGAAGAGCTTGTACCAATTCCAAGGCCTTGAGATTAGCTCCCTCCCCTAGAACCGCAATATAGACATCTAGAGCGTTTTCGATAGGGAGAGCTACACCTTGCTTTTCAAGGATGAGAAGCAGGCGCTCGACACCAAGTCCAAAACCAAATCCAGCAGTTTCAGGACCACCGAAGTAGGCAACTAAGCCATCGTAGCGACCACCTGCACAGACTGTCAAATCATTGCCCTCGATTTCTGTGATAAACTCAAAAATCGTATGGTTGTAATAGTCCAGACCACGTACCATATTGGTATCGATGATATAGTCTACTCCAAGGCTTTCCAACATCTGACGAACAGCATCAAAGTGAGCTTGGCTTTCTTCATCTAGGTAATCTAAGATAGATGGTGCATTCTCCACTGCCACCTTGTCTTCTTTTTCCTTCGAGTCCAAGACACGAAGAGGATTTTCCTCCAAACGACGTTGGCTATCCTTAGACAAGCTATCTTTGAGCGGTGTTAAGTAGTCAATCAAGGCTTGACGGTAGGCTGTACGGCTCTCAGGATTTCCAAGGGTGTTGAGGTGTAGTTTGACACCTTGAATCCCGATTGCTTTCAAAAAGTGGGCTGCCATCGCAATTGTTTCTACATCGGTAGCAGGATTACTAGAGCCAAAGCACTCCACACCAATCTGGTGAAATTGGCGCAATCGACCTGCTTGTGGACGCTCATAGCGGAACATTGGGCCCATGTAGTAGAACTTGCTTGGTTTTTGAACTTCTGGTGCGAAGAGTTTATTTTCCACATAAGAACGGACAACTGGCGCAGTCCCTTCTGGACGTAGAGTGATATGACGGTCGCCCTTGTCGTAAAAATCGTACATTTCCTTTGTTACGATATCAGTTGTATCCCCAACGGAACGACTGATGACTTCGTAATGCTCAAAAATAGGGGTACGTACTTCTGCATAGTTGTAGCGTTTAAAAATTTCACGCGCAAAGCCTTCAACGTACTGCCATTTGGCAGACTCAGCAGGTAAAATATCCTGCGTTCCTTTTGGTTTTTGTAATTTCATAGAGAATCCTCTTTCTAACTTAATAGTCCTATTTTACCATAAATGAAGGGATTGGGACAGTATGAAGAAAGCATGGATTTAAAGATTATTTTTGAGATTGAGACTTGTCAGAAGAATAGCTAACAAAGAAAGACCTACAAAAAGCATCCAAGTCAACTGCATATTCCATACTGCCACCAGTGAAAAACAGGCCGTCCCCACTGGTATAGATAGAGTAAACAACAAACCTAAAAAATTACTGGTACGAGAGAGAACCTCTGGAGCAAGATTTTTCATAAGCAGAGCACTAATCTTTGGAGAGATTTTACCAGAGACGTACATGGTAAAAAAGACGAAAAACATCCCGAGCAAGACTTGGTTTAACAAATTAGATAGACCAACTAGACTGGCTCCTAATGTAACCCACATCATTAATCTAGGCAGAGATTGCTTCCCAAAATAATCATTGCCCGTAAGACTACTGATGATAACCGCTAATAAGGTAATCAATTGTAAGATAAACAAGGCATCCTTGTAGGAAAAATCCAGTAAGGAATGATTTAAAAGGAAGATGTTATAGATACCACCTAAAGCACCTCCCAAAGCATTGATAAGTAAGATAGCAAAGAGCATAAATCCAAAGTTTTTCTGTCCACTTTGAAGAAAAACGAGACGTAGGTTTCGGTAAATCGTTAAAAACTGATCTTTGATAGAAAGCTTCTCATTTTTCATTGATTTACTATCAGCAAATGGAGTTGATAAGCTTAATTCAGCCCTTCCTAAAAAGAGAATGAGAGCTGACACTAGGAAAAATATGGCATTGATTCCAGCTACGAGCGAAAAGTTCTGTGTCGACACCCCTAATAGCCAAACTCCAAAAGCCTGCCCGCCAATCGCAGAGATGTAGGTAATAAACTGCGAAAAGGAATAGGCCTCCATCAAATCTGACTCTGCTACTTTTTCTTTAACGAGAGGCATTCGCAATCCACCAGCAAAATCACTGGCTACATCACTAATGACATTGATGAGGCAAAGGGTCGAAAAGGCAAAGAAACTAGCTTGCTGAACAACTAGGGCTGCTAGAAAAAATAAAACCGCCTGAAATAAACCGACATAGGTCATCCATTTGACCTTGTCCCTCGTGTAATCTGCACGAATTCCAACAAAAACTGTAAAAAGAGTTGGAAGCATCATCACAACATTAGCCACGGCAACGGCAACAGAAGCCTCTGGTAAAGTCGAGGCATAGACCACAAATACTAAATTAAAAATTGAAGCTCCAAAAGCATTGAAAAATCGTGATAAACTCAAGATTCGATAAGCTTGATTTCTTAGTAATAGTTTCATATAGATTCCTTTCTCACATACTACTTTTATGGTAGTTCTAGTATAGCATCAAGAATCCTTTGAGAAAAATTTTTTGAATATATGCAACAAACTAAACTCATAACGAAAACGATAGAACTTGCTAATACTAATAAGTATCTTCACAGTCCTATCGTTTCAATTTAATTTATCCAGTTGCAAATATTTAACACTCTATGGCGCTTCTATAATAATCTGCAGATTTGCTACAACCAATCATCTCGAAAATACGGACAGCATCCTCCATTTTTCTCTGCCCATCCTCCACTCTTCCTTGCTTACTATCAAGCAAACCTTCTGCCCATAGGTAGACTATTCGAAAATAGGTTTCATTTTCTTCAAAGAAGTTCTTTTCAATTTGTTTTTTGAAATAGAGGGCGTTGGTAAAATCATCAGCTTCAATACAGGTCATAAAGCCATTGAGGAGCAAGGTGTGCATCATGTTTCGATTTTTCCCAACTCCTTGCAAAAAATCTGACTTCCGCAACATTTCCCGAGTATACTTTGTCAAAAGCTGGACTGATAAAAGAGGAGAGCAGGAAGAAAAGAACGAAAGTTCATAGAGTCCCCAAATTTCAACAGAAAATAGATAATCATGTAGAACTCTTTCTTCCTCAGAGGTCAATGTAATCGTCTCATCAATAGCTTTCATATAGGATTTTATCAAAATAGCATTGAGAATATGTTCTTGTTTATCCTTTGAAAAAGGGATTTGTTGGTATTCTCTCTGATAGAGGGTATGCAAAGATGTTAAATCTTTTGGGTTTACGGTTTTAAACAATTGATTTCTGAATTCAGAATTAGCATCCTGGTGAAAACCTCTCGCTAAAAATAAGAGTTCTTCTACGTTAGCATGAATATTCTCTAAAGCAACAAATAACTTTTGAGCAGATATTTCACTCTTCCCATTTTCAAAACGTGATAATAAGGATGCTGAAAAATCATCCCCCGTTGCTTTTCTCAAGGAAATTTTTCTTGATTCCCGCAACTCTTTAAAAACTTTACCTAAATTTTTCATACTCTTGCCACTCGTCTTTTATTTTTTCCTATTTTATCATAATTCCTAGTAAATACTAGTCCCTAGCCAGCATTTACAATCTTCCACAGGCATGATACAATGAATAACATCAGATATACGAAGGAGAACTTATGAAAAAGAATATTTTGACAACCCTTGTAGCCGCCCTGGTCTACTTTCTCTGTATCGGAGTGGGTGTTTTACTAGGAAGCCTTGTCGACCACACTGGAAATATGTTTTACGCCCCTGCTTTTGCTGCCCTAGTGGGTGGTAGCGTCTATATGATCCTTTTAGCAAAAGTACCTCGTTTCGGAGCAATTACAACGATTGGGCTTGTGATTTCTCTCTTTTTCCTCGGGAGCAAGCATGGTGCTGGAGCCTTTCTCCCAGGAATTATCTGCGGCCTTGGAGCAGACGGCATCGCTCACCTAGGTCACTACAAAGACAAGGTCAAGAACCTTCTTTCCTTCCTAGTTTTTGCTTTTGGTACTACTGGTCCCATCCTACTCATGTGGTTGACCCCTCAAGCCTATATCGCAACTCTAGTCGCTCGTGGAAAATCTCAGGACTATATCGATCGCATCATGGTTGCACCGAATCCTGCTAATATCCTCCTCTTTATCACAAGTGTTCTCATCGGCGCTTTACTTGGTGCCCTAATCGGTCAAAAACTTAGTAAAAAATTTGCAGATAAAATGTGATAGAAAAAGAGCCACACGGCTCTCAGTAGGTAGACAAACCCTTTCGGTAATTAAAGGAGCTTGGTTACTACATCTCGAAAACTCTTAGAAATGCAGATATAATACTGTTTTTAAGAGTTTTTTTATTTTCTCTAGTAATAGAAAAAGACTGAAGAAAATTGTCCAAAATTGACTTTTTCTTCAATCTAAGAGCCACACGGCTCTTTTATTTATGACTTAATTTCTTGGTCAAGAAGTCCCCCAAGAATTGGATAGAAAAGATAATCAGGATAATGATGAGTGTCGCAAGGACTGTCACATCATGATTGAAACGGTTAAATCCATAGGCGATGGCTACGTTACCAATACCACCGGCACCTACTGCTCCCGCCATAGCTGTCTCACCAACGAGGGAAATCAAGGTTACAGTCGTCACGCGGATCAAGTCTGGCAGACCTTCTGATAGGTAAACTCCTACAATGTCCCAGAATGTAGCTCCACTTGCTTGAGCAGCCTCAATGACACCACCATCAAGCTCTGCCAATACCACCTGTACTTGACGGGCAAAAAAGGCAAAGACTGCAAAAGATAGGGGTACAATAGCCGCATTTGGCCCGATACTTGTCCCTACGATTAGATGAGAGAAGGGTGACAAGACTGCCAAGAGAATAATAAATGGCACCGCACGGAAGATTGACGTGATCTTGTCTAAAATCCAGAAAACAACTTTATTTTCCAAGACACCACCTGGAGCTGTCAAGACAAGGAAAAGCCCTGCAACCAGCCCTAGAAAACCTCCAATGATGAAGGAAAGAACCGTCATATAAAGGGTCAAGTAGATTGCTGTTCCCCAGCCAGCCTGACCAGACCAACCCATCTTATAGACGTTTGGTAAGTATGCTTTAATCAATTCTGCCATCTTACTGTCCTCCCTTCAATACTTTTAGTTGCACACCAGCCTGACGAATGGCATCTTGAGCGCTTATCAAGGCTTCTTTTTCTCCTGACAAGACAACCACAAGTTCACCTACAGGAGTACCATCCAAAATTTCAATGTTTCCATAGAGAATATTAGCTGTTACTTGGTAGTGCTTGTACAATTCATTCAAAAGCGGCTCATCTGTAGAAGCGCCTGCATACTTGAGTTGTACCAAAATGCTGTTTTCAGATAAGTGCTCTACGATTTCCTGTTTCTCAATCTTGACCATAGCTTCATCGATACCTGTCGCAGTCGAGATAAAGTCCTGAGTCAATGGTTGCTTAGGATCAGAGAAGATTTCAAGAACGCTACCTTCCTCAATCAAGCGACCATCCTGCATCACTGCCACACGGTTAGCAATGTCTTTGACAATCTGCATCTCGTGTGTAATCAAGACAATCGTCAAACCTAGTTTACGATTCAATTCTTGCAAGAGTGACAAGATTTGTTTCGTTGTCTTTGGATCAAGAGCTGAAGTTGACTCGTCTGAAATCAAAATTTTTGGATCATTAGCTAAGGCACGCGCAATAGCCACACGTTGTTTTTGACCTCCAGATAGTTGTGAAGGATAGTTTTCGGCACGGTCAGCCAAGCCCACCAAGTCCAACAACTTAGCTACTTTAGCCTTCTTTTCTTCCTTGCTGAGGCCAGAGTGTTTGAGGGCAAAGGCTACGTTTTCCTCTGCTGTTTTCTGGCTCATCAGGTTAAAGTGTTGGAAAATCATCCCAATATCTTGACGTTTATGGCGTAATTGCTCCGCAGTTAAGGTAACCTTGTTATCAAAGATTACATCATCATCAATGGTAATTCTACCTGCAGATGGTTTTTGCAAAAGGTTAATCACACGAACTAGGGTTGATTTCCCTGCTCCAGAATATCCTACAATTCCGTAGATGTCCCCTTCTTGGATGTGAATGGTCACATCTTTAACCGCTGTGATGGTTCTTTTCTTTTGATGAAAAGTCACATCGATTTGATCTAACTTGATAATATCTCTACTCATAGCTTCTAATCAGCTCCTCTACTAATTCAATATGGGTGTAGTAATCGGCGATTCGCACGTTTTCATCTCCACCGTGGTCTCGGCTGTTGGCATTTCCTAGCCCAAAAGCGACCATAGGTACTTCCAAGGCATCGAATACGGTATGCATAGGACCTGTTCCAGCTGTTGTCGGCAAAACAGATACGCCCTGTGGATAGAATTTCTTGGCCAGTTCAATGACATTGAGAATAGCTGGCGCACTCATGTCACTTCGATAGCTCATCTCACCCAAAGTATAGTACAACTCTACCTTATCAAAGCCGTTTTTGTCTAGTTGTTTTCGGATTTTCTCCAAAACATCATAAGGTTCAAGACCAGGAACCAAGCGAACTTCTAGCTTGGCACTAGCTTCTGCTGGCAAGATTGTTTTGACTCCCTGCCCTTGATATCCTGATTGGATTCCTTCGATATTGAGAGCTGGTTCAAAGAAAAAACGTTTTAGAAAGGCAGTACGTTCCTCTTGTAACAGTGGTAATTCCAAGCCATAAATCTGGCTGATTTCCTCTGGATTACGTTGAGCATAGGTTTCAACCAAGGCCAACTCGCGTTCGTTCGGCTCCTGCACATCATCGTACAAACCTTCTACCAAGATACGGCCATCTGCAGCCCGAAGACTAGTCAAAGCTTGTATAAGATACCATGGAGCCGACTCGATGACTCCTCCATAGCTAGAATGGATATCCACGTCTGCACTCTTAATCTTGGCATCAAAGGTTACAATTCCCTTATTTCCACCTGAGATTTCTAACTGCTCTAAGGCATTTTTGGTCCCTTGTTCCCAGACTAATAGATCTGCACCTCGGAGTTTGTCCGCATGTTTTTCTAGATATTTATCCAAATCCATAGAGGCCGATTCCTCTGCCCCTTCCATGATGAAGCTGATATTGACAGGGAGATCATCGTGGTGCTGCATATACTTTCTCAGAGCACTCAAACGAGCAGTGATATGACCTTTGTCATCATCCACCCCACGCCCATACATAATACCATCACGTACAGAAAGCGTGAAAGGATCCTCTGTCCAAACTTGGTCACCATCTGCCGGTACTGTATCGTAGTGGTTGTAGAAAATGATGGTTTTAGCATCTGGTCTCGAACTTTTGAAATGTGCCATGACAAAAGGCGCCGTATAACTTTCATCAATCTCAACTTCTGCGCCAACACGTTTAAAAATTTCACCTAGATAACGAGCCACCTCTTTCAGCCCGACTTGTTGGGCAAAGACTGATTTTTTAGAAATCAAGGTACGCAAAACTTCAAAGTAATGTTGCGCTACATGATCCTTTTCAAATTTTTCAATTTGTTCTTCTTGGCTAGGAAAAACCATTTTTTCTCTACCTTTCTACTAGGACTTGTACCTTTGGAATCAATACAAGTGGATTTCATTTGCTTGAGGCTCTATATAAAAGCAAGAGGTGGAAAAATCTCTCCCACCTCCCTGTGTTTATTACCAAACTGGTTGATCCAAGCCGTCTGAAGTTTCTTCGATGACTTTTTTCACTTCGTCAGTGTGGTAAGCTGCGATAATTTTCTTGATTGCATCAGCTTTAGGTGATGATTCCCAATCTTTCTTCGCAACGATGATGTTGTACCATTGTTTTGAATTTTCGTCAGCTTGCTCTTTAAAGAGTGCTTTCTTGTAGTCCAATTTTGCTTCTGTAACAAAAGTGTTGTTTACAACCGCTGCATCAACTGATGTCAATGAACGAGCTGTTTGGCTAGCATCCAATTCAGTGATTTTCAAGTTCTTTGGATTTTCTTTGATGTTTGCGATTGTAGCAAGTTCAGTTCCTGAAACATCCAATTTAATCAAACCAGCTGATTGAAGAAGGTAAAGGGCACGGCTTTCGTTAGTAGCATCGTTTGGTACTGCGATTTCACCGTTATCTGGGATTTCTTCTACTTTAGTGTACTTGTTTTCTTCTCCGTTTTTACCTGAGTAAAGACGGATTGGTGAGATATAAGTATCTGCAATCGCTACAAGATCTTTTCCGTTTTCTTTGTTCCAGTTGTTCAAGAAGTTGTAGTGTTGGAAAGCGTTCAAGTCTACTTCACCATCGGCAGTTGCTTTGTTTGGTTGTGAGTAGTCTGTAAACTCTGTGAATTCCAATTTGATGCCATCTTTTTCAACTAATTCTTGGACTTTGTCCCAGCGTGCTTCTTCTGAACCGCTACGGTTAACAGTCGCAATTTTAACTGTAGTTGTATTGTCTGCTTTCTTGTCTGAATTTCCGCAAGCTGCAAGTGTAAGGCCTGCTACTGTAGCAATCGCTGCTACGCTTAACCATTTTTTGATTTTCATGATTCTTTCTCCTTTAAAAATAATACCGTAATAGTATCTCATACTTTATTTGATTTCGCAAATTGTTATTAGATAGGTAAGGCTATAGTTTGAAACTATACATATTAAGCGAATATTAATCTACATTCACTTCTGTAGCTCTGCATAAAAAAAGCTAGCTAGCTGATTGCTAGATAGCTTTTTAAGAATTATTTACCTTGTCTTCTGCGTCGTGTTGCGATGCCTGCTAAGCCGAGGCTCGCAAGTAAACCGTAAACTCCGAATAGAGTCGTTTGCCCATCTACTCCTGAGTTTGTTCCTGTATTTGGTAATGCTTTCGTAGAAGCTTTTTCTACAGGTTTATTAGCTTCTGCACCTTGAGGTTTATCAGCAAGTTTACGAAGATCAAATTCTGGAAGTGGGTCTTGAACTGGAGCATTTTTTGGTAGACCAATAATCATTCCGTCTTTTTCTGCCAATTTCAGCATATTTTCTGCTTCAAGTACATCTAATAAAGCTTGTAGCTTCGCTTTGGCTTCTGCTAGGGCTGCTTGAGCCAATTTCAATTCAGCTTCCGCTTGGTCACTAACTTTCTGTGCATTTGCTTTATCAGTTTCTGCTTGCTTCAATGTTGTTTCTAAGGCTGATGCTTGACCTTTCAAGGCCATTGCTTTATCGCGTTTTTCTTCTGCATTCTTAATAGCTGTAGCCAATTCTGCTACCTTGGCTTGCAAGGCTTTTAGATTTTGACTTGCTTTAGTTGCCTCTTGTGATTTTGTAGCAACTAATTCAGCTTTTGCTTTCGCATCAGCAGTTAAGGTTGCCAAATCAGATTTAGCTTGTTCCAAATCCTTTTTAACTTGTTCACGCGCATTGACTAGATTATTAGCTTGTTTATTTAATTTGTCCAATGTTACTAACAAGTCAGCTTTTTTAGTTTCAGCAGCTGATTTTTTAGCATCTTTATCAGCTTTTTCTGCTTTCAATGATGCAAGTTCAGACTTAAGATCAGCAGATTTGTCAACAACTGTTTTCTCAACATATACAAAGTGATGCTCAGGCAAGAACTTCATGCGTTTACCATAGAAGGTCGGATGCAATTTATCGTCTTCATTAAAGGCATAGAAATTAGAACTGTATTCCTTCACTGTTTCAGGTGTATAGGCATTACTTGTATATGTATAATAAATATTATTAGGATTTTTTCCTTCAATCGTTCCTTGGGCTACACCTACTTTTCCTCCAACCGGTGTAAGAAGGGCTCTGCGGTGTCCGTAGTCGATTCCTTTTATATTATTAAAGTCTGCATACCAAGCTAAAAGGGATTCATAAGCAAACTGTTTATAACTCATGATTCTATCGTAATTATAAATAGTCTGACCATTTTTAACTTCCACAAAGTTAGGTCCACCATCTGTTCCAGGAATTGCATAATTCATTCCAATATTTTCTACACGAACATCTTCTCCATCTGGGTGTGAGAACTTGGTATCATGGCTTAAGACTCCAGTGGTAGCCATTTCATTTGAACGTTCTTCTGCATGTTTAATGTAGGCTTCGTCTAGAGCTAAGTCTTGTGTAACACCATTAGCACGACGGAGTTCATTTGCTAACTCGATGAAAGCTTCTGTCAATTTGCGATTATCCACAACAAACTTAAAGACTGGTCTTGTTTTATATTTGTGATTAACTGCATCATATGGGTTTGCATTATAATCAGCTAAAGCCTTAGTGAAGCGTTTCATTTCTTCAGTTGCTTCCTCTTCAACTTCACGAACACCTTGAAAGTCAACATTTTCCATCAAAGGTTTGCCTGCGGCGTCTCTAGGGCGATTTTTTTTGTTATAGTCATAATCATCCTCAGATGCTGGAGCTTTATGTCCTTGTTCTTCTGGATTCAAGACCTTTTTCAAGACTGTTGGTTTGTAATTGTCAAGTTCCTTTTGTTTTTCTGCTATCTTATTCGCTACTTCATTCGCTGCTTTCGTTTGTTCTTGAAGAGACTGATCGGCTTTTTTAACCTCGCTTTCAGCATTAGAGATTTGATTTTTAAGACTTGCATCAGTCATGCCATCTAGTTCAGCTTGCTTTTCTTTTACCTCTGCTGCTTTAGCGTCACGCTTTTCATTGGCAGATTGGCTAGCTTCTTTAGCAGCAGTTTCTGCAGATTGAGCTGCTGTTGCTGTAGATTCTGCATTTGCCAAAGCTTTGTCAGCTTCTGTTTTTTCAGCGCTCTTCTCAGATGCTACTTTTGATTCTTCTTCGATGATAGCATCAGCATTTTTAGCGATATTGATAGCTTCTTTTGTCTCAGCAACCTTTTTATCAGCCTTGGCTAAGTCCTTTTTAGCCTCCGCTTCTTTTGAAGCTTTTTCATCTACAGACGCTTGAGCTTTCTTAACTTCCTTTTGCGCATCTGTAATCTGTTTTTCAGATGATGATGGCGCAACAGCTTTTTCCTTAGCATCTACAGGCTTTTCATTAGCTTGAACCTCATGATTCATTGCGCCCGCTGCTAACAAAGCCGCAGCTAATGTAAATGAGGATAGAAACTTTTTATGTTTCATAACAATCTCCTTTAAATGTATTATTTATTATTATAACCCATTCCGACGGGCTTTGTCAAAGAATATGGGGCAATCCAGTCGCTTTTTTGAATGTGCTTACATAAAAATACCTCTGTCACTAACAGAGGTATTTTTAAACTATTTAATATCAGCTTCTGCTGGGAGGTAAGAACCACCAAAGAACTGTTGAGACAGTTTTTCAAGAGTTCCGTCTTTGTATAGTTCTTGGATACGTTTATCCACAAATACCTTCAACTCATCTTGACCTTTTGCAAGAAGTGGATATACGTAAGGTTGTTGGTCGCTTGGAAGTTCGATGACTTTCAAGTTATCCAAACCTTGGTTTTTGATAACTGTTTCTACACCGATCTTGTCAAAAATCTTGTAGTCAAATTGTCCATCGCTCAAACGAGACATGATTTGTTGGAAATCTGCCTTCGTATAGTTAAGGATAGTTGGGTTATCTGGGTGTTGTTTGTTGTATTCTTCCAACTGTTTAGCGGATGTTGTCCCTTGAACAACCTCAGTAGATTTGCCTCCAATGTCATCAAGAGACTTGATGCTGTCGTCATCTTTCTTCACAACGAGAACGTTAGGGTTTTTAGCAGTTGGTGCTGCGTAGAGGTATTTCTCTGCACGTTCTTTAGTGTAGCTGATGTTGTTAACTGCCATTTGATAACGGTCTGCGTCAAGTCCTGCAAAGATACCTGACCACTCTGTTTTTTCAAACTTGACATCATATTTGTCAGAGTCTTTAAAGATAGCACGAATAACTTCGATTTCATAACCAGTCAACTCACCATTATCTTCATAGTTAAATGGTTTTGGTGAAGCGTTAGTCGCTACGATAATTTCTTTCTTACCAGATGTTGCTTCACTAGTTGTAGCATCTTTCTTCTCACCACCTGAGCAAGCTGCTAGTACACCTGCGGCAACAAGCCCTAGAGCAGCAAGTGATGAATACTTAACGATTTTTTTCATGATATTTCCTCCAAAATAAAATACAGTTTTATCTTAACAGAAAAAAAGTAATTGCGCCATTATATGATTTCTATATTTGTGATAGGTTTTCTTTATGGCTGATTAAAAGACAAGACGTAAAACAGCAATCAAGACTACTCCAAAAAGAACTGTACCTACTAGATTGCGATAGCGAAAGGCTACAAAGGCCGTCGGAAAGGCTGCGATTAAGTCTAACCATTTAATTTGAGGGAAATCTCCAATCTTGCCTGTGGCCACACTTGATAGTATTAAGGCAAAGATAATAGATACAGGTAGGAATTTCAAAAAACGCTCGACAATAGCAGGCAATCCCTTATACTTGACCAAGATAAAGGGAATCACACGAGGAATCCAAGTCACTAGACCTGAAAAGATAATGGCTAACAAAAGATACTTACTGACCATCTAAGACCACCCCCATTGTACATCCAATCAGTGTCGCAAATAGGACAGCTAGCGATTGAGAGACCACTGTCAAAAGTATAAAAAAAGAAAGGGCAACAACTCCTAAAATGATGAAGAGATTGCGCAAGGAAATTCTTCTTTGCATAATCTGGAATTGCGAAGCAAAAATCCCGATAAACATACCAACTAAGGCAAAGTCGAGCCCAAAAATCTCAGGATTTGGCAGGAGACCTCCTAAGGCTGTTCCCGCAACCGTCCCCACAAACCAAGATAGATAGCTATTTAGGTTATTTCCATGCATCCACATAGGATTGACCTTGTCCGTATGAACCAGCTCTCCCATCAAGACCCCGTATGTCTCATCCGTCAAGAGGCTAGACATTCCGATATTATGCCAGAGACTAGTATGACGGAAATAGGTCGAAGCATGTAAACTCAGCAAGAAGAGACGCAGGTTGATCAAAAAGACCGTCATGGCAATGGCTGCCACAGGCGCTTGAACTGCTATCAAGGCTATCATGGCAAACTGGGCACTCCCGGCATAGACAAAGAGGCTCATCAAGCCCATCTCTACAGGGGTTACATAAGGGGAACCGATAATGCCACAAGCAAGGCCGATACTGACATAGCCTAAAGCCGTTGGCACCGCAGCCTGTACTCCCTCCCAAAATCCTTTTTCTTTCATAAACCTCCTCACTATTCATTCCTTCATCAACTACTTTCCAGACAGTCACAGCAAAAATTATTATAACACATTCAAAGAGGAGAAAACAGTCTAGAATTTGAAACTAACAGCAAGTATCAGACCCTGAACAGTATGGTTCATTATGGATACATGAGAAATTGATCAATTCGAATTCTATACTTATAGCCCTCATTTTTTTCAGTATATTCATCTTCTATCGGGTAGACATCAACCCAGAGTTCTCTCCTTTGGCCTTGCAATTTGACTTTATAGCGATAGCCATCATCGTATAATCCTACTGTCTCGGTAGTTACGGATTTGAAAGTCGGAAGAGCTTCAATTTCTTTTTTTATAGTCTGGGATAAATTGTAGAGCGCTACTTGTTGCTCCATTTTTGAAGCTACAGGAATATGAACTGTCACTTCTTCCAAGCGATGTGATTTTGAAAATGTGAAATCTGCTCGACCTGTATAACCATTCAATGCAATATTTTCGTAATGATAGAAAAGCCGGCCTGTTTTATAGAAATAAGGATCCCTTGCATGCCAAGTGTCCCGATAGGCGGTTTCCGTTTCTTCTATCACTTCATCAGCTTCTCCAAACACTTTTTCAAGAGATTTGAGGGGCATATTGAATGACAGTGACTCAAATAGAATCAATTGTGTCTTTGGAATATGCTGGCAAGCTGACATACAAAGCAATAAAGCTCCAAGAACAAGCACAACGCTCATTGTTTTTTTTAATTTCATATTTCTACTATACTAAAAGATTCCGGCATTTGTCCAAGATAAAAGAGTTAACACTGAGCTAACTCTTTACTCCATAGTATCAAAAGCGAGGCTAGGTTTAGCATTTAGCTCCAAGCCTGCAAAATTTTCTTTGTTCCACTCGCTAACGCTAGCATAGGCAATCATCCCCGCATTGTCTCCGCAAAGTCGCAGAGGTGGAATGATGACCTTGACGTCGGTGATTTCAGCTGCCAAGCGTTCTCTGAGGCCTTTGTTAGCTGCTACACCACCAGCCACAACGAGGGTTTTAACAGGGTATTTCTCTAAGGCTTTTTTAGTTTTTGCCATGAGAATATCCATGACTGCTGCTTGGAAGGAAGCACACAAGTCCTCTGTAGACAGGCTTTCTCCCTTTTGCTCGGCATTGTGGTGAAGATTGATAAAGGCAGACTTCAAACCTGAAAATGAAAACTCTAGATTGTCTTCCTTAATCATGGCACGAGGAAAGCCATAAACATCCTGACCTTGATGAGCCAATTCGTCTATCTCCCGACCTGCTGGATAGGTCAAACCCATGACTCGGCCTACCTTATCATAGGCCTCGCCAACCGCATCATCTCGAGTTTCACCAACGATCTTGTAATCACCAGCCTCAGAAACATAGACCAACTCTGTGTGCCCACCACTGACTAAAAGGGCTAACAAGGGGAATTCTAAAGACTCTACACTTTGAGCCGCCATAAGGTGGCCAGCCATGTGGTTAACGGGAATCAGTGGGAGTCCGTGAGCCCAAGCAAAGGCCTTAGCAGCTGATAAACCAACAAGCAAGGCTCCGACCAAGCCTGGTCCGTAGGTAACCGCAACAGCTGTCACGTCCTCTTCGGTAATTCCTGCTTCTGCTAGCGCCTCCTCGATACAGGCTGTAATGACCTCAACATGGTGACGACTGGCTACTTCTGGTACTACGCCACCAAAACGTTTGTGACTCTCAATTTGACTAGCAATGACATTGGACAAGAGCTGGTCATCGTTTTTTAAGACGGCGACACTGGTCTCATCACAGGATGTCTCAAATGCTAAAATAT
>CABPWC010000010.1 GCA_902461025.1 uncultured Streptococcus sp. | reverse complement strand
ATAGCCAAAGTGAAATCATCCTTCTTGCTGATAAAGACGGCAAGGGGCTCTCTATCAATTTCGATCTTGTCAATGGCCAAGTAACCGTTGACCGCAGTCAAGCAGGTGAGCAATATGCCCAAGAATTTGGAACTACTCGCTCATGTCCAATTGATAACCAAGCCACTACTGTAAATATCTTCATCGATAATTCAGTCTTTGAAATTTTCATTAATAAAGGAGAAAAAGTATTTTCTGGTCGTGTCTTCCTAGATAAGGATCAAAATGGAATCCTTATCAAATCTGGAAACCCAACTGGAACCTACTATGAATTAGAATATGGTCGCAAAACTAACTGATGTCGCTGATCTAGCCGGTGTTAGTCCAACAACCGTCTCACGCGTTATCAACAAAAAAGGATACCTATCAGAAAAAACGATACAAAAAGTTAAGGATGCTATGCGTGAGCTAGGCTATAAACCCAATAACTTAGCTCGCAGTCTTCAAGGAAAGTCTGCCAAATTAATCGGTTTGATTTTTCCTAAAATTAGCCATGTCTTCTATGCTGAATTGATTGACAAATTGGAACACGAACTCTTCAAAAAAGGCTACAAGACAATCATCTGTAACAGTGAGCACGATTCAGAAAAAGAGCGAGAATACATCGAAATGTTGGAAGCCAATCAGGTGGACGGTATTATTTCAGGAAGTCATAACCTAGGTATCGAAGACTACAATCGCGTTACGGCTCCTATCATCTCCTTTGACCGTAACCTATCTCCAGATATCCCTGTCGTTTCTTCTGATAACTACGCTGGCGGAGTCCTAGCCGCTCAGACCTTGGCTAAAACCGGAGCCAAATCGATTATCATGATTACAGGAAATGACAATTCCAACTCTCCAACTGGTCTTCGTCATGCAGGTTTCGCTTCGATCTTACCAAAGGCTCCTATTATCAATGTTTCCAGTGATTTTTCTCCTCTTCGTAAGGAAATGGAAATCAAAAACATCCTAACCAAACAAAAACCCGACGCCATCTTTGCATCGGATGATTTGACAGCTATTTTGGTTATTAAAATTGCTCAGGAACTTGGTATCTCTGTTCCTGACCAGCTTAAGGTGATTGGCTATGACGGAACTTACTTTATCGAGAATTACTACCCTCATCTCACTACCATTAAACAACCTATGGAAGAAATTGCTCGCCTGACAGTTGATTTACTACTGCAAAAAATTGAAGGCAAAGAGGTTGCCACAACAGGTTATTTCTTACCCGTTAGTCTCTTACCAGGTAAAAGTATTTAAGCACAAGAAAACTCAGACTGTTTTAGTCTGAGTTTTTTATGATCTTAAATGTTTCAAAAGTGTTTGGGCTTTTTCTAAATTAAAGGTTTTTTCAGCAATCAAGCTTTCTACCAACTTAGGCACTTCTACCTCTGTAGCTCCTGCAAGGAGGGCTAGAGACTTCGCTTGAAGTTTCATGTGTCCATGCTGAATCCCTGTACTGACTAGAGCTTTAAGAGCTGCAAAGTTTTGGGCGAGACCAATTGAAACGATAATTTGAGCCAATTCTTTGGCGGATGGATGGCCTAACAACTCATGACTGATGACGACTCGAGGATTGAGACCAATCGAACCACCTTTGGTAGCAACAGGCATGGGCATAGTCAGATCACCAATGAGTTCTTCTGTTTCCAAATCCATAGTCCAACGACTGAGACCTTTATAGCTACCATCATGACTTGCATAGGCATGAGCTCCTGCTTCAATGGCACGCCAGTCATTTCCAGTCGCAATCAAGAGGGCATCAATCCCATTAAAAATTCCCTTGTTGTGAGTAGCTGCTCGATAAGGATCTGCTTGAGCAAACTGGCTGGCTAAAACCATTTTTTCTGCCAGTTCACGCGCTTCATCTTTTTGGCGACTCAAATATCGAAAGGCGATGCGGCAGGTTGCAGTTACTAATGAATCTGTTGCGTAGTTGGATAGAATCCCCATTAAACTTTGCCCTTGGCTTAGAGCTTCTAGACTAGGTTTTAAAGCCTCCAACATGGTATTAAGCATGTTAGCTCCCATGGCTTCTTGAGTATCCACATGAAGATAAACCACTAAAAAGTCCGACTCACCAGAAATAAATTCAACTCTTAAATCACGAGCGCCACCACCACGTTTGACAATAGATGGATAGGCTTGATTTGCTTGTTCGAGTAGCTCTGCTTTCTGACTCAAAATAGCCTGACATGCTTTATCCCTATCTGGAACCTGATAAAGAGCTACCTGACCAATCATTAGTCTTTGATGAACATGGGCACTAAAACCACCAGACCTATTGATAATCTTACTAGCAAAACTAGCCGCAGCAACGACGGATGGTTCTTCTGTTACATAAGGAACTGTGTACTCTTGGCCATTTACCAACACTTCTGGAACTACTGAGTAAGGGAGTGAGAAGGTTCCTACTACATTTTCACTCAGTTGATCCGCAATTTCTAGACTGAGATTTTCATTCCGGTCTAAACTTTCCTGCGCCTCTATAGAAGCAAGCGCCTGAGACTTCACTAGCTCTAGGCGCTCTTGGGCTGATTTTTTAGCAAATCCATTCCAATTTTTTTTCATTATTTTTCAACCTTGCTGTAGCGACGTTGGTGTTCTACAATCTCAACCAGAGCATAGTCTTGTCCTTCATAACCTGACATGGTTGCAGAACCTGTCTCATCCAAGTTTGCTTCCTCAAAAAAGATTCGTTCATAGTCCGCAACAGTCAAAGCTTGACGTTGATCTAGCAGCTCTAGACGATTTTTCTGTAACTGTTTCTCGTATCCTTCAACCAGTTCCACACTGAAGAACTCAGATACAGCACCACTTCCGTAGCTGTAGAGAGCAATCTTGTCTCCTGCCTTGAGACTATCAGAGTTTTCAAGAAGAGACAAAAGCCCTAAAAAGAGTGAACCCGTATAGATATTTCCAACCTTTTGGCTATAAACAATGGATTCATCAAAGTGTTTTTGGAATAAATCCTTTTTCTCTTGAGGTAGAGATTTATCGAGAATTTTTTTCAATCCCTTAAGAGCTAGCTTAGGATATGGCAAATGGAAACAAATAGCTTCAAAGTCTTTCAAGCTACAGTCATAACGCTTTTGATACTCTGACCAAGTTGTTTTTAAACTATCAAGATACTGCTGCGTTGAGTAGACTCCATTGACAAATGGTGTCGTTGAATAATTTGGACGCCAAAAGTCCATAATATCACGAGTTTGCGCAACGTTGTCATTGTTGAAAATCATAACACGCGGATCTTGGCTAATCAACATGGCAACACAACCTGTCCCCTGAGTCGGTTCGCCAGGAGTTTCGACACCATATTTTGCAATATCGCTAGCCAACACCAAGACTTTTGATTTAGGAGAATTTTCTACGTGTAACTTAGCATAGTGAAGGGCCGCAGTTGCACCGTAGCAAGCTTCCTTGATTTCAAAACTACGAGCAAAAGGTTGAATCCCAAGTAAACCGTGTACAAAGACCGCAGCCGCCTTACTTTGATCGACTCCAGATTCTGTAGCTACAATCACCATATCAATCTCTTGCTTATCTTCTTCAGACAGGATAGAATTTCCTGCACTAGCAGCCAAGGTCACAATATCTTCTGTTAACGGAGCGATACTCAATTCTTTTAAAAGGAGTCCTTTACTCAATTTTTCAGGATCAATTCCTCGGGTTTCTGCCAAATCTTGTAATTTCAAAACGTATTGACTGGTCGCAAAACCAATCTTATCAATACCGATTTTCATATTTACCTCTATTTTTATCATTCATTGTAAAAATTCGTTCACCTCTATTTTATCATAATTGAGTTCAAATGAGCTAAAAAAGACTTGATTCACCAAATCAAGTTCATTTTCAAAACCTTATCTCATTTTTAGGATAGTCCAACAAACAGAACTTTAGGGCTACAAAAAATCGAGCCCTAGCTAACCCGATTCTTTTTGAGATAGTAATACAATTTCAGCACAACTGTTCCACTTGCCATTCCTATTGAGATAACAAGGGCCAGCATCATGACCAACATTGCACTGGTAATGGCGTTTCTATAGTCGCCTGTGACAACGAAGGAAGTCGTTCGATAAGACAGATAACCTGGTACTAGTGGAGCCAAGATAGCCAAAGCAAAAACAACTGCTGGTGTTTTGTAAATAATACTCATAATCTGACTGACACAAGAACCAATCACAGCAGCAATAAAGGTCGCCAAAATAACATTTGTTGGCTCCTTGAGTATCAGATAGAGCAACCAGATAGACATTCCTAAGATTCCACCGGGGATGAGCATGGAACGTTGGACATTTAAAACGATTAAAAAAGTGATAATAGCCAGCAAACTCGCCAGCGCCTGCAATAAAAATGTTGTTAGAGTCATATTAGTTCATGAGTACAAGGGCGACAGAGGTGCCTGCCCCTAAGGCAAGGGTAACTAGCAAGGATTCAAACATCTTGCTCATACCAGAGTTAATGTGATTGGTCATGATATCTCGAACTGCATTAGTTAGAGCAATTCCCGGCACAAACGGCATGACCGCACCTGCAATGACCAAATCAGCTGTAGACGGCAAACCAGAATAGCGCGCCCAAAATTGTGCAATCAATCCAAAGACAAGGGCACCTGCGAAAGCTGTCATAAAGGGAATACGAATAAACTTTTCTACATAGAGGGAGAAGGTAAAGGCAAATATGGTCGCCACTCCTGCTCCGATTGCATCATAGGTATTGCCACCGAACATGATTGAAAAGAAAGGAGCACTAAAGGTCGCCGCAACCGTCAATTGAACATTGGTATAAGGTGAGGGCTTGGTATTCAATTCTTTGAGTCGGATAAAGGCTGTCTCCAAATCAAGCTGCCCTGATACAAGCTGCCGTGAAATCTGATTGACATCGCAAACCTTCTCGATATTATAGGAAGAGGAAGTCACTCGTTTCATTCGAGAGATATTTGTGTTCTCAATGGAGAAAAAAATGGCTGCAGGCATGGCCAAAACATTACAATCCATAATGCCTTGTGAATGCGCAATCCGAATCATAGTATCTTCGACACGATAAATTTCAGAGCCATTGCGAAGCAGAATCGTTCCTGCTAGCATAATGAGATCAATAACTGCGTTCAGTTTTCTTGATTCGTCCATGTTCCCCTCCTTTTTAAACTTCTTTTATTTTATCATAAATTTTAAGGAAAAAAAATCTTTGCCACAAAAACTGTGACAAAGATTGATTAGTGATCACCATTATGATTCTCAGACGGAACATTAGATGATGGAGCTGTAGTAGTTTGAGGTTCTCTAATCTGTGGCGAAGTCTCTCCACGATTTGGATTTACTTGTGAAGGATTTGTTGTTGTCGTAGTTGTTTTCGGCTTATAGATAGAAATCTTAATCCGAGTTTTATTCAAATCTACACCTTCACCTGGTTTTGGACTTTGACTAACTACAGTCTCTTCAGCAGTTCCTTCAGGAGCTGTTGAGACCTCTACCACTTCAATATTAGCCTCTTTTACACCTACAATCTGAATCAAGTTATTCTTGGTAAATTCAAGGCTTGATCCAATATAACTTGGCATAGGAACAGTTGTTACCTTCTTGGCTACTGTCAAAGTAATCTCTGTCGCCTTACTGAGATCATAAGTGGTTCCTTCTGACAAACTCTGTTTCATAACAAGGCCTGCCTCTGTTTCACTTGATTCTTCTTCTACAACTTTAATGAGATTTTCAGGGACTTTTTTCCCTTTCAGTTCTGCTATGACGTCCGTAGATTTGCGTCCAACATAGTTTCCAATCTTAAACGATTGCTGACCTGAAGAAATAATAAGATTGACTTTAGTCCCTTCCTTGCGAGCTGAACCAGCATTTGGATCTGTTCGAATAACTCGGCCTTCTTCTACTGTATCACTAGCTTCAGACTTCTCTTCACCAATTTCAAAATTAGCTTTTTTAAGTTTTTCCTTAGCTTCAGCTACAGTTTGTCCTGCAACATTTGGAATTTCAACAGTTGCTGGTGTTTTCGATACAATCCAAAAGAGAGAAGCTAAAACAAGTATAAAGCTGGCTAAAAGCACCAAATATCTCGCTTTAAAACGACGCTTCTTGACTGGTTTTGCAACAGCTTCTTTACCCGGTGCCTTTTTAGCCGGATTTTGGCTCTGTGGAGCTTCTTCCTTCGGTTGCACTTTAGGAATCGCTGTTAAGGTAGACTGTGACATTTTCGGTAAAGTTTTTGTATCAACTTTACTCGTATCTTCAAATACTAACTTTGGTTCATTTCGACGGTTATAAGAAAGGCTGCTCAATAAGTCAACATACATCTCTGAGACAGTTTGATAACGGTCTGTTAACTTTTTAGCTGTCGCTTTTATAACTACGTTTTCCAAGGATTGTGGTACTGATGGATTTTCAGCAATGACAGAAGGAAGTGGTTTTTGGAAATGTTGAAGTGCAATGGTCACAGCACTATCACCATCATAAGGAATATGACCTGTCAACATTTCGAAAAAGATAATTCCCATTGCATAAATATCACTCTGTACGGTCGCCTTAGAACCACGCGCCTGCTCAGGTGATAGATAGTGGACAGAACCCAACATAGAGTTGGTCTGTGTCAAACTTGTTTCTGCAAAGGCCACCGCAATCCCAAAGTCTGTAACTTTCGCAGTACCATCAGGAGTCAAGAGAATATTTTGAGGTTTCAAATCACGGTGAATAATCCCCTTTGCATGCGCTAAACGCATCGCCAAGAGAATTTGACCCATGATACGAACAGCTTCCTCGTTTGATAGAGGGTAGTGTTCTTTGATATAGCGTTTGAGGTCAAGCCCAGCTACATATTCCATAGCTAGGTACTGTTGACCGTCTTCTTCACCGATATCCGTAATTCGAACGATATGAGGATGATCTAGGTCTGCCATCGCACGCGCTTCACGCTGAAAACGTGCAACAGCGATAGGGTCCGTCTGATAGTTGGTTCTCAGAACCTTCACAGCAACCTCTTCCCCATCAAGAATCAAATCTTTGGCCAGGTAGACATCTGCCATTCCTCCACGGCCAATTTGTTTGATAATCCGATATCGTCCGGCAAATATCTTGCCGATCTGGATCATTTTGATTCCTCCTCAATCGCAATCAAGGCAACCGTGATGTTGTCAAGCCCTCCAGCATTGTTTGCAAAACGTACTAAGGTTGCCGCCTTGTCATCAAGCGAAATATCACTTGTCACGATATCATAGATTTCGCTACCAGAAATCATGTTGGTTAGACCATCACTATTTATAACGATATAGTCACCCGGTTCCAAGCTCATGATCCCTAAATCAGGTTGAATCTCATCCTTTTGTCCAATAGACTGAGTAATGATATTTTTTTGTGGATGCGCTTCAGCTTCTTCAGGTGTTAATTGACCTGCCTTGAGCAACTCATTAACTAATGAATGATCATTCGTTAATTGGTGGTACTCTTCCCCACGAATCAAGCCAATACGAGAATCACCAATATGAGCATAGATAGCTTGATTATCAATGATTGCAAGGGCTTCTAGAGTTGTCCCCATTCCTTTATATGCTTCATCACGCCCCAATTGATAAATCTTTTGATTTTCAATTTCTAGGTGTTCTGCAAACCATTCTCGAACTTCATTCACAGTGTCAATCTGAGTATCTACCCAGGCAGCACCTAAATCCGTTACCGCCATCTCACTGGCAATATTACCCGCTCGGTGTCCTCCCATCCCGTCAGCCAAGATGATCATCGTGCGACCGGCACGGTTGACAAAAAGATTGACATAGTCTTGATTATTTGTACGTTTCTGACCCACATCTGTTAATAATGAAATCTCCATTGTGTCAGTTCCTTCCTAATTGGATACCTTCCGAAATTGGCTGATAAAGAATCCATCACTTCCATACAATTCAGGAGTAATGAGGATACAACCATCTTTCAGAATATCCTTGCATTCGTGTTCTAGTTTAACCTGCTCGAACTCGGGATGGCTTTCTAAAAATGCTTGAACAACTTGAAAGTTCTCCTCAGAGACAATAGTGCAGGTACTATAAGTTATTATACCACCTTTACGTAGCGTTTGACAAACACTACCTAATATTTCCAACTGAATTTCCTGTAATGACGCGAAATCAGCAGTGTCTTTGTTGTATTTGATATCTGGTTTCCGACGCAAAAGTCCAATCCCTGAGCAAGGGGCATCAACTAGAATTTTATCAAATTGATCCTTGCCAAAAAACTCATGCACTTTTCGTGCATCCAGTTTTTGCGTTTGAACACGGTTCGCTACACCTAAACGCTCCGCATTTTCTTTTATCAAAGTGAGTTTATGATCGTAGAGATCCAGAGCTGTTACCTGACCTGTCGTTAGATAAGACGCCATATGGGCTGTCTTGCCACCTGGAGCCGCACAAGCATCTAAAACCTGTTCATCTCCTCGCAAATCCAATGTTGGCGCAACCAACTGACTAGACTCATCCTGAATGGTAATAGCCCCTTCAGCAAATAAGTCATGACTAGCAAAATGCCCCTGCTCCTTGACTAGACCAGTGGGTGCCAAGAGCGAATCACTTGCACCAAGCAGAGCTTTGATTTCATCTTTTCGACCCAAATCTGTCACACGGATACTAGCTTTATTGCGTTGCAAAAGACTTTCAAAAATCGCTTGCGCTCTCTCTTCGCCATACTCTTCCTTGAGCTTAGAAATCAACCAAACTGGCAAAGAGTAGGCGATAGAATCACGCTTGTTTTTACGCTTGATATTGGCAATATCTGGCAAACCTTCTCGCAAAATACGGCGCAAAACAGCATTGACTAGTTTTTCACTGCCTTTCTTACGAGATTTTGCAATTTCTACCGCTTCATGGACCACTGCATGATCAGGAAGCTTATCCAAGTATTGAAGTTGATAGACGCTCATGAGAAGCAAAACATAGAGCCAGCTGTCTAGCTTGTCTCTATCCTCAATAAAGTGAGACAAATACCATTCTAAAGTTAGTTTACGAGCTACGGTTCCATAAACAATCTCTGTCACCAAGCCCTTATCTGCTGCTGACAGTTGACTTCCCTTGAGGTGTTTATTTAAGGCGATATTGGAGTATGCTTGATTGACAAAGACGTCTTCTAGCACCTCTAAGGCTAAACTTCTAGCCGTTTCTACTTTAGTCACCAAATCGTTCTCCTACTGTCAAAGTTCGTCCCACACCGTTGAGGAAGGAAGCAATGTCCATCTTAGGCTTACCTGCTGGCTGCACTTGCTTAAGAGATAGAGCTCCTTCTGCCGTAGCGACGATCAATTCTTTCTTTCCGATGGAGAGAATTTCACCTGGAGTCCCTTGACCTTCTACTGGCAGGGCTTCATAAATTTTAAAACGATCTCCCTTGAGGAAAGTATGAGCAACAGGCCACGGATTCATCCCTCTGATTTGGTTGAAGAGTTGACGGTTAGTCTTATTCCAGTCCAACTTTTCTTCCTCAGGTTTGATATTTGGAGAAAATGTAACCTGGTTTGGATCTTGTGGTTCTGGCTGAATTTCACCAGCTATATAAGCCGGAAGAGTATCCAAAAGCAGATCACGACCAACAATCGCCAATTTTTCAAACAATGTTCCGACATTGTCCTCATCGGTAATCGGAATACTACGACGAGAAATCATATCTCCTGCATCCATTTCCTTGACCATTTCCATAATGGTAACACCTGCTTCCTTATCACCCTGAATCAAGGCATAATGAATGGGAGCACCACCACGGTGCTTAGGAAGGAGTGAAGCATGAACGTTGACTGCAAAATCCATGCTATCAAGGAGTTTACTTGGGAGAAATTGTCCAAAAGCTGCAGTCACAATCCCATCAGCTCCCAAATTCATGATAGCTTCTATTTCTGGACTACCTGATAATTTTTCGGGTTGGTAGATAGGAAGCCCTGCTTCTTTAGCTGCTTGTTTTACTGGGGTTTCTTGGATGACTTTTTTACGTCCGACCGCGCGATCTGGCTGCGTCACGACGGCCACGATTTCATAGCGATCATCTGACAAAAGTCCCTTCAAAACGGTCGCTGAAAAATCGGGCGTTCCCATAAAGATTAGTTTTGTCATCTTTTCTCCTTTTTACAAAAATTGCTGCGGTTCGTGATCAATACTGAGACGAAGCTCACTATTTTCACGTTCTTGAGTTAGGGCCAAGACCTGATTAAGAGTCGAAGCCAACTCATCTTCTAAACGGTATTTAATCAGTATTTGGTAGTGATAAAGATTATGAGTACGAGCGATAGGTTTAGGCGTTGGACCAAGGATGATACTAGCATCCGACAAACCTGACCGCAAAATTTCCATTACCTCATAAGCTCTTCTAAGAACCTCTTCTTCTTTCTTATGAGACAAGGTAATCCCAATAGTGAAATAATAAGGTGGATAGCCAAGTTGACGTCTGATGCCCATTTCATAGGCATAAAAACCTTCGTAGTCCTGTTCCTTGGCAAAACGAATGGCATAATGATTAGGATTATAGGACTGAATCAAGACCTGACCTGCCTTTTCAGCGCGACCGGCACGACCGGCTACCTGGGTCAAGAGTTGGAAGGTTCTCTCAGAAGAACGGAAGTCAGGTAGATTCAAGGCTGTATCCGCATTGAGAACACCAACTAAGGTTACATTTGGAAAATCCAAGCCCTTGGCAATCATCTGAGTTCCCAGTAAAATATCTGCCTCACCTTTTCCAAACTGCTCAAGCAAGGCTTGGTGACTACCCTTTTTGCGAGTTGTATCCACATCCATGCGTAGAATGCTTGCCTCTGGAAAGAGTTCTGCTAGCTCATCGTAGGCCTTTTGAGTCCCTGTCCCGTAATAACGAATGCTGTGACTCTGACAGTTTGGACAGACATGTGGAATTTCCTTCGAAAAGCCACAGTAATGGCAGTTCATAGTCTTGGTATCCATGTGTAGCGTCAAGGAAATATCACAGTTAGGACATGTATCAACAGTCCCACATTCTCGACACATGACAAAACTAGAATAACCACGACGATTGAGCATGAGAACAACCTGCTCTTTTTTATCTAATCGATCTTGAATAGCCTCAATCAGAGGAGGTGTAAAGTTGGATGTTTCATTCTGCCCGATGTAATCACGGAAGTCAATCAGTTGAACTTGAGGAACACTTGCTAAAGGATTGGCCCTTTTCGTCAGGCGGAGATGCTGATAGACACCCTTGCCAGCACGCGCACGACTCTCAAGACTCGGTGTTGCAGAACCAAGAACTAGGGCAGCTTGATTGTATTGAGCTCTTAAAATAGCCACATCTCTAGCATGATAACGAGGATTGCTGTCTTGCTTGTAGCTAGCCTCATGCTCCTCGTCAATAATGATAACCCCTAGATTTTTCAAAGGTGCAAAAATGGCAGACCTAGCACCAACAACTACCTGGGCTTCTCCTCGCTCCACCTTGCGCCATTCATCATACTTTTCGCCATTGGACAAACCTGAATGGAGAATGGCTACTTTGTCGCCAAAACGAGCAATAAAGCGCTCTGTCATTTGAGGTGTCAAAGAGATTTCTGGCACAAGAACAATCGCTGTTTTCCCCATATCCAGGGCTCCTTGGATAATCTGCAGGTAAACCTCGGTTTTCCCACTTCCTGTTATCCCTTGGAGAAGAAAGGGAGGATGCTGCTTCCCAATCGCTCCAACAACAGCTTCACAGGCTTGTTTTTGTTCTGGGTTTAACTCTAGGGCTTGATTTGACTCAATGCCTTCAAAGTAGGCAGCTGAGCGTTGGACTTCCTTTTGAAGGATAGTCAAGGCACCATGTTCCACAAAGAAGTTGACTTGTTCCCGTGAGTAATGTTCTAATAAGGCTGACAATGGAGTGCTTTCAGGATGAGCTAGTAAATAATCTCGCAGTTCCAATTTCTTCTTAGCACGGTTTGAAATTTCGAGCTTTTCTAATTTATCAGGATTCACTTGAACCCAAGACTGTGTTTTGACTTTCTTCTGATCCACAGCCTGATACTCGAGTTTCAATAGCCCTTTTCGAGTCAATCGCATCATCTCAGCCTGCTGTTTCAAGTCAAGTGATGAAAAGGCTAGACATTCTTGCGAGCCGAATAAACGTTCCTTATCTTCCTGACTCAAGCCTTCCAGAGGATAGAGGATTTTATCATAACTAGAGTTCAAAAATCCAGGAAGCATGGCTTTAAGAATAGAAATTTTGTATGAAAAGACTGACTTACGTAGTTCTTCGGCCAACCAGAGTTGTTCCTCCGTTAGGACTGGAGAAAAATCAAGTACTTCGACAATCTCTTTCAATTCCTCGTTTGCCACTTCCGCATCAGATTCTTGTTCAAATCCTAGAACAATCCCCTGAATCAAGCGATTGGCCTTCCCAAAAGGTACATGAACCCGCATGCCAACTTCCAGCATATCTACAAATTCCTCAGGGACCTTGTAACTATATGGTTGGTCCGTCTGCATCAAGGGAACATCCACAATGATTTTTGCAATAACCATGTCCTCACCTCCTTCTCTACTTAAATCGTTTCAATTGATTGAGTATTCTTGCAATAGAAAAAATAAGATTGAGTCCCCCCAACCTTAAATTTTTTCACCTTCTTCTTTTTCTTTCGCGATTTGCTCTTTGATTTTCTTTTCTTCTTCTTCTCTCAATCGTCTTTCTTCTTCGATTCGACGACGAACAGCTTCGCGTTTTCCTTCTGGATCTGGATGAATGGTTACATTCCCAGATTCAATTTCTTCCAAAGCTCGAAGAGTTGATTTTTCAGATTTGAATTCTTGTGTTGGAGGTGCTCCTGCTTCTAATTCATGAGCACGTTTTGCTTCCAAAATTACGAGTGAATATTTTGATGGTACCTTATCAAGCAAGGTATCAATAGAGGGTTTAAGCATCATTTGTTTGTACCTGTTTTCTATAGTTTATCGAATAGTCGGAGACTTTGGTAGCATATCCTGATAGTGACCGATGACACGATCCACACGGAAATGTTCAGCTTCAATCACACGTTTAACACGTTCTGCAGCAAGAGGAACATGATCATTGACAATAGCATAGTCATACTCACGCATCAAAGCAATTTCTTCTTTAGCTTTTTCGATACGTTGGGCAATCACTTCTGCGCTATCTGTACCACGACCAACGAGACGGTCTTGCAATTCTTCCAAATCTGGTGGTGTCAAGAAGATAAAGACAGCATCTGGAACTTTTTTCTTAACCTGAAGAGCTCCCTGCACTTCAATTTCAAGAAAGACATCGATTCCTTTATCAAGGGTTTCATTAACATAAGTCAGAGGAGTTCCATAGTAGTTACCCACATACTCTGCATACTCTAACATCTGTCCTTGACGGATCAATTCTTCAAATTCTTCACGCGTACGGAAGAAATAGTCAACTCCGTCTACTTCACCTGGACGTTGCGCCCGCGTTGTCATAGATACAGAATATTGGAATTGATTTTCAGAACTCTCAAAAATTTCTCGTCTAACCGTTCCTTTCCCAACTCCAGAAGGACCTGAAAAAACGATTAGTAAGCCACGGTCTGCCATGATGTCTCCTTTGGATAGTTTGTGAAATGACTTGAAAATTCATCTGAATTCACTGTGTAAAGCCATTTCTGCTTACTACAATCTTTCTATCTAGTGTAACAAAAAAGCAGTAATTTTTCAACTGCTCTTTCTTATTTATTTTGCATAATCAACTGCACGAAGTTCACGAATCACGGTTACCTTGATATTTCCTGGGTAATCGAGGTTGCTTTCGATTTTCTCACGAACTTTGTGAGCTAAGATTGTGACCTTGTCGTCCTTGATTTGACCTGGGTTCACCATGATACGGATTTCACGACCGGCCTGAAGGGCAAAGCTATTTTGAACACCTTCAAAGCTATTCGCGATTTCTTCTAAATCATGGAGACGTTTGATGTAGCTTTCAAGCGATTCGCTACGAGCTCCTGGACGGGCTGCACTTAAGGCATCCGCTGCAGCAACGAGAACTGCGATCACACTTTCAGGCTCTACATCACCGTGGTGACTAGCAATTGTGTTAATCACGACTGGATGTTCTTTATACTTGCGAGCCAATTCTGTACCAATCTCAACGTGGCTACCTTCTACTTCTCGGTCAATGGCTTTACCGATATCATGAAGGAATCCTGCACGACGGGCAAGGGCTGCATTTTCACCAAGTTCGCTAGCCATGATACCAGCCAACTTAGCCACTTCGATTGAGTGTCGCAAGACATTTTGTCCGTATGAAGTACGGAACTGTAAGCGACCCATGATCTTCATCAAGTCTGGGTGAAGGTTAGGTGCACCGATTTCATAGGCTGCTGCTTCACCATATTCACGAATACGGTTATCAATTTCTTGACGGTTTTTCTCAACCAACTCTTCGATACGAGCTGGGTGAATACGTCCATCCTTGAGCAAGGTTTCCATCGTCATACGGGCAATCTCACGGCGGATAGGATCAAAACCTGACAAGGTTACCACTTCTGGCGTATCATCAATGATGACATCAACCCCTGTCAAACTTTCAAAGGTACGGATGTTACGACCTTCACGACCAATGATACGACCTTTCATAGTATCATCAGGCAGATGAACTGTTGAGTTGGTAGACTCAGCTACATACTCACCAGCAATTCTCTGCATGGCTTGGGACAAAATATCCTTAGCAAGCTTATCTGAACGTTCCTTGACTTCTTGCTCCGCCTCACGAATGCGGCTAGCAATTTCCTTGGTCAAGTCTTCTTCTGTTTGGGCTAAGATAATATCTTTTGCCTCTGACTGAGTCAGACTTCCGACACGCTCTAGTTCAGCTTGCTTTTGCTTTTCAATTTCCTCTAGTTGTTCTTCACGTGCATCAAGGTTTTTTACTCTATCAGAAATACTTTGTTCTTTTTGTTCAAGTGTTTTTTCTTTGTTCGTCAAATTATCGTCTTTACGGTCAAGGCTCGTAGCTCTCTCCGTCAAACGACTTTCGATTTGCTTGAGTTCTTGACGCTCAGATTTAAATTCGGCGTCCACTTCTTCGCGGTATTTTCTGGCTTCTTCTTTAGCCTCCAATAGTGCTTCTTTTTTAAGGGATTTGCTTTCGCTCTTGGCTTCATTTAGTAATAAATCCGCTTCGCGCTCAGCTTGTCCTCGTAAATTAGTTGCTTCTTGTTCAGCATTTAAAAGCATCAACTCTGCAGCCTCTTGTGATGATTTCATCTTGACTGAGATGCTGACATATCCAATGACTAAACCAATGATGACGGCAAAAACAACTATAACAATTGTCATAATTTCCATGTTTTTACCTCAATTTATTTGTTTATCCGAATGACATGCATTCTTATACATTTTACCACAAAAAACTATTTTTAACAAACCTTAAATGGAAGATATTTTGGTCATTTTTTGAGTTGAAATTGTTGTTTTCCCTAGTAAAATAGGCTTCTTTAACGAACCCAATTTTTTATAGAATTTTTTACAAAAAAATAAGTAAAAAGCCTACCTTTCAATAGACTTAGTTTGTTTCGATTCTGATTGGCACTCTGCCAAAATTTTGTTCTGCGATACTTGGGTGTCCTAGTTGGTAGATCTGGTCTGCCTTTTGAGTCATGACATCCCAGGGCTCTTTACCGATTCGACTGACTAAATGGACCTGCTCTTTCAGAGACTTGAGATGTTGCCTACCTTTTTCGGTAAATCCAAGGATATGAATGGCTTCTGGCAAGTCACTCTCTCTGGCTTGTACCAAGATATAAGTCAAGAGTCGTCTAACTCGTGCTTTTGTGTATCGTTTAGTGGCAACTATCTCAACCAATTCTTCCATAGACTGAGCTGTCTTGATAGCATCCTTGATACGAACAGCCATTTCTTGATTGACCTGATAGATAGTGGTTAAGTCAGGGTTTGACAAGATTTGATAGCGAAGCAAAGGGTAATAATCTTCCCAGCTTACCTTGCTAGCATTTGCAAAAAGGGCAACAGAAGGCATAAAGCGCTCTAGAAAATTCTGGTCTGATTGGTGCTGACGAAGAGCTGTCGCTGAGGCAAAGTCCACATTCTTGTCCACAGAATGGTAACCTGCTCCCTGACGTTGAATTGGATGAAGCTTGATCTTTCGCCCTGCTACCGCCTTGGCATAGGCAAGAGCAAGGACATGATTGGGCGTATCACCTGAAAAATCAAGGTCTGCAAATTCCTTCCACATGGCTTGGGTTTTCTGAGGGTAAGAAAGAGAATCCGGTAAGTTTTCCATGAAGAGTTCCATCTCTTGACCACGCTCTGTATATAGGTTAGCAATTTGCTGGTAATCCAGAACTTCTTCTGTCCCAAAGGCTAGGGTATCCATCCCCAAATGATCCAAGATAGCCACTGCACCTTGACCAAAAAAGTCCGCCGCTTGAACACTGACTAAAAAGGGCAATTCTACTACCAAGTCTGCCCCATTCTCCAGTGCCATCTGGGCCCGAGTCCACTTATCTACAATAGCAGGCTCGCCTCTTTGCATGAAATTTCCAGACATGGCTACAATCTTCAGCCCTGCTGCCTGGTCTAGCAGATATTTGTGGCCATTATGAAAAGGATTGAACTCCGCTATAATACCTGTAATGGTCATGATATTCTCCTACTTCTGCGCGACAAAAAACCAACGAGTACTGGTCTCTGTAGGCTCCTTATCCTCAAAGTCAGCATAAAGCTTGAAGGACTTAAAACCAGCCTGTTCCAACAAAATATCATAGGTCAAGACTTCGTAGGTTCGCTCCTCATGCACTTCATCGTGACGACTAAAGGAACCGTCCGCTTCCTTGATAAAAAAGGTCAACTCATGCACGATAGAATGTGGTGCTGCATCCTCATAGGTATCCCAGAGCATGGCAAAGTCTTCGGCATTTTCATGATAGGAATAGCCAGGAAAGACCTCATCTGTCTGGTAGGTCGAATGCACATCAAAGATGAAGACCCCGTCCTCATTGAGAGCATTATAGACTTCTTTAAAGACATCCCCTACTTCCACCTCATCCTGCATGTAGCAGATAGAATCGGAATAGCAGGTCACAAAGTCGTATTTACCAGCCTTGGACAAATCCAACATGTTGCCTTCCATAAAATCAATCTTTTGCTTGGCTGAAGTAGCTCTCTTCTCAGCAATCTTCAACATGTCCGCGCTCAAGTCCAGTCCAGTCACTTCAAAACCAGCCTGAGAAAAGCGCACTGACTGGATGCCTGTCCCACAAGCCAATTCCAAGAGTTTCTTTCTCTCCTTAGTCTTTGGCAAATGACGGAGGGAAAAATCCGTCCATTTATCGTATAAACTATCATCCATGACTGCATCATAAACAGCCGCAAACGTTTCGTATGTTGCCATAATCATGATACCAAGAGCGTCTCTGGAAATACCACTCGCTCTCACCTTTCTAACGATTTTCTTCTAACATAAGCAAAGAAACTCAGTTGACTGCAACTGAGTTCGATTGAAGACAAAGTCTTTTTAAGACTTTCCTTGGGTGATTTCGGACGTCTGCGACCTTTTTCGAAGTTCCAAGACTTAGTTTTGAGCCCTTCGTTTTTCATCTCTAAACTCAGGCTAAAACAGTTCCCCGAACTGTTTTACTCTCAAAACTCCCGACTTCTTGAAACATTATCGTTTCAAGAACTTTTATCACAACGGGAAGTCTCGGTAATTTCTCACTTCGTTCTCAACAAACTAGAACGATTTCAATACATTGTCGAATTTCAAAGCAGTTACCAATCCTAAGATCAAGTCATCATCTTCTAGGCCAAAGCTTCAGATAAATCTACTGAATCCGCCTCATGCCATAGTTTTTCTAGGTTATAGTGGGCACGCATTTCTTCTGAGAAGATATGCACTACGACACCACCAAGGTCAAGTAAGACCCAACCACCAGCTGCATCTCCTTCAACATGGCTACCTTTAAAGCCTGCTTCAGCAACTTTTTCACGGATATTTTCAGCGATAGCGTCCAATTGACGGCTATTCATGGAGCTCGTGATGACAAAGTAATCTGTCACACTGGTCAGTTCTTGTACGTCAAGTGCGAGAATATCCTCTGCACGTTTCTCATCAGCCGCTTTCACGACTAGTTCTAATAATTCTTTTTCGTTCATTTAGTCCTCTTTCAAATAGTGCACATAGGCGTTATAGGTTTCAAGGGTTTGGGGATAGATAGGCAATCCCTGGCGAGCCAAATGTTCCACAGTGCGAGCTGTTTCATAGGCTACTGCCTTATTGAGTGACAAACTTGCAATCTCACGCGCCTGGTCCACCCCTGGAAAGGCACGATTATGCTCGATGTAGTCTGCGACGTAGATAACCTTATCAAGGTCCGTCATCTGACCAGCTCCAACTGTATGAATTTCAATAGCTCGTAGGATTTCAGAATCTTGTAAATCCAAATCTTCCTGAATCTTGTAGATGCCGACCATGCCATGCCAGACATTATTGCCCCAGTTTTTAAGATCAGGGTCAAGTTGATAACGATCTATCAAGTCTAAAAATTCTTGATCTGATAGCTTTTTAGCATAGTCATGAAGGAGACCCGCTAGACCTGCCTTCTCAACATCCACACCAAAGCGCTGAGCCAATTCTATGGCTGCACGCTCTACACCTAGGCAGTGGGTTAAGCGTTTTTCAGGTAGGAGCTCTGCCATTTTTTCCAACAAATCTTCTCGCGAACAGTTGATATAGTCTTGGTATGCCATCAGTAAAGCCCTTCTTTCTCAATATAGTCTAGCACTGGTTTTGGCAAGAGAAAGTTAGGTGTTCGTCCTTGGGCGATGAAATCACGTACCATACTGGATGAAATATCCATAAGGGGCACATCCACCCAGATGACTGGATAAGAAGTCCCAGCCTTGTAGCGTGGTCGTTGAACTCCTACAAACTGAACGAGGTCGACCAATTCATCAATTCTGTACCACTTAGGCAGATAATCTACCATGTCAGCACCGATGATAAAGTAATAATCTGTATCTGGATTCTTCTCTGTTAGAAGCTTCATGGTGTCGTAGGTGTAGGAAATACCCTTACGCTCCAGCTCAATAGTCTCAATAGCTAAACCTTCGATTCCATCGATAGCCAATTCGAGCATCTTGAGACGGTGATGTTCAGGAATGGTTTCCTTTTTGTCTACGTGAGGCGGTTGGTATTCAGGCATGAGCAGAACTTGATCCAATCCCAACTGTTGGCGCACTTGGTCTGCGACGATAAGGTGGGCATTGTGAACAGGGTTAAAATTTCCCCCTAAGATTCCAACTTGCTTACGTTTTTTATCCTTGATTTCTGGCTCTAACTCCACTTTTGTAAAGGGAGTTAATAATTCGATTGCCATAGGCTAATCTCCTTTAGTCTTCTGTAAAATACAGTTTTTGGGAGTATTGTGCTTAGATTTCTTTAACTTTTTTAGAAATCTTACGATTTTCTTTCTTGCTTGATTGCTTATACAAAATCAAGATACGGCCAATCTTTTGTACTGTATCCACACCGATTTCTTCTTCTAAGATTTCAGCTACTTCGTGGATGTTTTCATCTGTGTTTTGCAAGAGAGTAACCTTGATCAATTCACGAGCATCAAGTGCCTGACGAACGCTAGTTTTGATTTGGTCATTGAGGCCATTCTTCCCGATTTGGATGATGGGTTTGAGGGTGTGTGCCTGGCTGTTGAGGAAGGCACGTTGTTTTGATGTTAATGACATAATTCATTTAAAAGAGTTTCTTTTTATACTTTTTTGAAGTAGTGACGGACGTCAGCAAAATCCTCTGGACTTTCATGACTAAAATTTGAGCCTAAGGTCTCAAATTTTCCGCAGTTGGTACAATCACTTGTACCAACTAACACCACGGCGAAAAGTATCTTCTATGAGCTCGCAGTGCTCACCTTTATAAAGACAACCCTTTCCTTTCTATGTTTAAATAATTGCTTTTCGTGTGACGACTGCGACGCCTTCTGGGGCCCAGACGGCTACTTTGGCAGTTCCTGTTACACGAATCCAGCCTAGTCCTGAGATAACGAGGTCTGTCTTATCTTTGATAGTAAAGACATGTTGGACCAGTTTTGGAAAATCTTCTTTTTCCTTGCTATTTGGTGGTGTAAGGAGGGTTCCAAGGTGCTTGTCGTAAAAGGCACTCGCTCCTTCAAGCTTGGTACGATGAAGTTTGAGTTCATTGTCAAAGAAAGCTGTAAATCCTTGCTTTTCTCCTGCAATGAAATCAAAGCGTCCTAAGCCACCTAAAAATAGGGTTTGCTCAGGATTGAGCTGGTAGGTTTTAGGTTTGATTTCCTTTTTAGGACTGACATACTTGAGATTTTTAGCCGTCAAGTAGTGGGCCATCTGATGACGATGGATAATTCCCGGTGTATCATAGATATAAGAACCATCATCGAGCGGAATTTCAATCTTATCCAAGGTTGTCCCTGGGAAACGTGAGGTTGTGATGACGTTCTGGTCACCCGTAATTTCCTGGATAATAGCATTGATAAGAGTTGATTTCCCAACATTGGTAACCCCAACTACATAGACGTCACGACCCTTACGATAGTGCTCAATTTTATCAATGACTTCCTTGATAGCATGCTTGTTTTGGGCTGAAGTCAGAACGACATCAACAGGACGTAGACCTTCTTCGTGGGCACGTTCCATGAGCCATTGACTAATCTTACCAGGCTTAACAGACTTAGGCAAGATGTCTTTTTTATTTCCAACCAAGAGCACATCATTACCTGACACGAAACGTGGCAATCCTGGGATAACAGAGCCATTAAAGTCAAAAATATCAATAACATTGACCACCAAGGCATCACTGTCTCCTACCTCGTGCAAGAGTTTGAGGAAATCATCATCCGTCAACTGCACATCTGTGATTTCATTGTAATGACGAAGACGGAAACAACGTTGGCAATAAACTTCACCAGTTTCCAAACCTTTTTCGAGTGCTGACTGAGGTGTAAAGCCTAGACCGGTCTTATCTGTCGTCTGAATGGTTGCTCCACAACCAATACAGAGAATTTCTTCCATAGTTAGATTCCTTTTTTATATGTGATAGGCCCGTACTTTTCAGTGATTTGTTTCATAACACGGCGCTCACGAGCTCTGTTAATCTGTGTTTTGATAGAGTCATGCTGGACCAAGGGTTTGACCAAAATCGAACGAATCCCTGCTCGGTGAGCAGCTCGAATATCCGTCATGAGTTGATCCCCAACCATGACCACTTCGTTTTTCTCATAGTGGAATTCCTTCATGGCACGATCAATCCCGAAAGTAAAGGGCTTCAAAGCCCAATAAACATAGTCAATCCCAAATTTTTCAACCGCACGTTGAACTCTTTTTTTAGAGTTGTTAGACACCACGATGATACGAATACCAGCATCACGAAGGTCATGTAACCATCGTTTCATCTCTGGAGTCCCATCAGGGTTATTCCAAGCAATGAGAGTATTATCTAAATCCACCAAAACAGCTTTGATCCCTTGGTTTTTCAGGCTTTGGACTGTCAAATCATAAACTGCTTCCACAGCAAAATCTGGCATGTAATTTTCAATCGCCATTCTGGCTCCTTCTCTTTTATTTTCTAGTAATTTTCTTCAGCCATTGAGATAAGGCTGCCCATAAAATCAAGCTAGCCATTAAGATATAAATCCAAGCATTTGGCTCTTCTGTAAATGGTAGAGGAACATTCATTCCGAAGAAACCTGTAATAACCGCAAGTACTGCTAGTAAGACGGAGATAATAGTCAAAACTGTCAAACTATCATTCAGGTTATTGTTTAGGATGTTGTTGTAAGAAGCTGAGAGTTGTTGCAAGACTTGAGAAATCAAGTCTGTCATAGACACCAACTGATGGGCTTCAATCATTGCATCATCAAACTGCTCTCGTTCGACATCATTAAATCTCCGATAAAGAGCATGGCTCTGGATATGTTCCAAGAGGAGTCGATTTTGTTTTGCCGCTGCCGTTAAGTAAACCATACCAGTCTCCAAGTCGGAAAGAGCAAAGAGATTTTTCTTGGTTGTTCTCTGACGAAGTAAGCTGTTGACTTCATCTTTACTCTTATCCATCTTTTCAATGATTGGATAATAAGCGTTACTGATAATCTCTAAACCAGCAAAGAGAAATTTGTAAATAGAAAGTGACTCATGGCTATCTAGATAAGCTAACATCTGATCAATGACATAAGCATTCTTATGGTTGCTGATGGTAATCATTCGTTTGTTTTCAACGATAAAGGTCATGGGAATGGCTTCATAGTATTCCTTGTCTTTTTCTAGGTCAAGGACATTATAAATAAAGGTCACAGTCCCATTCTCACGGTTATAATCCATGTGGGCTCTTTCATTTCTATCCAGAGCATATTCGATGGTTTCCTTATCCAAACCATAGATTTCAGATAAATCTTCAAGATTTTTAATTTTTTCGATATCAAGATTTATCCAGGTACAACCATTTCCTAATTGTTTATCTAAAACCATCATTTCTCCTCTGTCAAACTCCCTCTATTGTACCATAAATCAAGTAAAATTTCAGTTCAACTCATCTCTTGAATAATTGCTAACCACGGTAATATTACGGTTGGGAACAAAGTGGAGAGCCTGGTCTTCACCTCTTAGTTGAGTGGTTCGAATTCCGACACTAACTACTTTTCCCGATACAGTAATGGGACCATTTGTCAAAACAACTTCATCCCCTACATCCAACTGGCGTTCAAAGAGGATAAAGAAGCCATTAATAACATCCGACAAAAAACCTTGGGCTCCCATACCAATTGCAACCCCGGCAATCCCAGCACCAGCTAGTAAACTGGATACAGGTAGTCCTAGGATAGACAAAATGCAGTAAACTAAAAAGAAATAAAGGGTGTAATTAAAAATATTTTCTAATAAACGCGAGATTGTCTTTTGTCGTCCTGCATCACGATTTGAATACTTAAGTGAAGGCTTCACAATTCTCTTGACAGCTGCATGGAGAAGCTGTTTAGCTATGTAAAATAGCACAAATAAAATTAAAAGAGAAATCACTTTCGTTAAAAGATTCTCAAATACCGTTGTTAAATCTAGCTTATTAAAATAACTTTTAAAAAATTCTTGCATGTAAAACTCCTTTCTAATTATTATACCACAAAACGAAGTTGTATCTGGCTTCATATGGTCTATCAAACATACATAGACTTGATTTCAAAGCATATTTATACTATAATCAAACCACTACATGGAGAACAAATTATTTTCTCAATAACTCTCTTGGAATAGACCTTTCTACCTTACCTACTACTAAAACTTTAAAGCATTTATCTCAAGGAAGTATTCTATGTCTATCACACAACGCACTTTAAAACTAGTCCTAGCAACTTGTTTTGCTTGTTTACTAGCCTACTTTTTTGATTTGTCATCAGCTGTATCAGCTGGTATCATTGCTATCTTGAGTCTCTCTGATACACGAAGAAGCACGATCAAGCTAGCCCGCAATCGTCTTTTTTCAACTCTTCTAGCTCTCTTAGTTGGTGTTATTGCCTTTCAACTAACTGGTTATCATATCTGGAGCTTTGGACTTTACTTAGCAATCTATGTTCCTCTAGCCTATAAACTCGGTTGGGAAATTGGAATCACTCCTAGTAGCGTCTTGGTTAGCCATCTCTTAATCCAACAATCAACAGCACCAGCACTTTTACTGAATGAGCTCTTACTCTTCCTAATCGGTACTGGCTTTGCACTTCTGGTCAATCTCTACATGCCTTCACGTGAAAAAGAAATTCAACATTATCATACGCTTGTTGAAGAAAAACTCAGGGATGTTCTTCTACGGCTTTCTTACTATCTGAAAAAAGGAGATGGCCGTAATCAGGCTCAACTAGTCAACGAACTTGATCAACTACTTGAGGATGCTCTTAAGCTAGTTTACCTCGATCACTCTGACCATCTCTTTCACCAGACAGATTATCATATTCACTACTTTGAGATGCGACAAAGACAAACGCGTATCTTAAGAAATATGGCTCAACAGATTAACACATGCCAATTAGCCGCTAGTGAGAGTTTGATTGTCGCTCAGCTCTTTTCAAAGACAGCTAGTCAACTGAGTCAAACCAATCCAGCCTATGACTTATTGAATGATATCGATAGCTACCTAGAGGTATTTCGCAATCGCAGTCTCCCTAAAACAAGAGAAGAGTTTGAAACACGGGCGACACTTCTACAACTCTTTCGCGAATTGGAACACTTTATCCAGATAAAAGTAGATTTCTACAACCGTTATTCTGACAATAATAGTGACAAATAAAAACTTCTATCGGCAACTTAGTTGCTAATAGAAGTTTTTTCTTATTTTTAAATTCGAATTAATTTTAGTGCTTTTTTCGAATCGACATGAGACTGATATCTCTCAAACTAAAGTAAGTAAGAGCCAGCATTCCCAATGTAATAAAGATTTCTACTGGAAGTTGGAAAATCTGTAGGGCAGACAAGAGCAACAAGATTACGAGGGCAACAAGTCCAAAGACTAATATTACAACATTGACCGTCCCCTTGATACTTTGAGGTGTCGCAAAGATATAGAGTAAGAGTAATAAAATCCCTATGATTAGATAGACCATCTTTATCTCTTTCTAGCTCTTATTCAGCTGATTTTTTCTTTTTGTTTGCTTTTTCGCGCTCTGCCTTGTTGAGGATTTGCTTACGTAAACGGATAGATTCAGGCGTTACTTCCATGTACTCATCGTCGTTCAAGAACTCAAGTGATTCTTCAAGAGTCAAGATACGAGGAGTCTTGATAACCGCTGTTTGGTCCTTAGTAGCAGAACGAACGTTAGTCATTTGTTTTGCTTTCGTGATGTTAACAGTCAAGTCATTTTCACGAGAGTTTTCACCGATGATCATTCCTTCGTAAACCTCAGTACCTGGGTTGACAAAGATAGTACCACGTTCTTCGATAGACATGATAGAGTAAGTTGTAGCCTTACCAGCATCGATCGAAACAAGGGCACCACGGTGACGTCCACCAATTTCACCCGGAATCAATGGCAAGTATTGGTCGAAGGTATGGTTCATAATCCCGTAACCACGAGTCATTGACAAGAACTCAGTTGAGTATCCAATCAAACCACGCGCAGGAACTAGGAAGACCAAACGAGTTTGACCATTACCAGTTGCAATCATATCCAACATTTCACCCTTACGCTCAGAAAGGCTTTGGATAACAGATCCTTGGTATTCTTCTGGAGTGTCGATTTGCACGCGCTCAAATGGCTCGCACTTCACACCGTCAATTTCTTTGACGATAACTTCTGGACGAGATACTTGAAGCTCATAACCTTCACGACGCATAGTCTCGATGAGGATTGACAAGTGCAATTCCCCACGTCCTGAAACTGTCCATTTATCTGGTGAGTCTGTTGGATCTACACGAAGAGATACGTCTGTTTGCAATTCTGCTTGCAAGCGTTCTTCAACCTTACGAGAAGTCACCCATTTACCTTCGCGACCAGCAAATGGTGAGTTGTTAACCAAGAAGGTCATTTGAAGAGTAGGTTCGTCGATGTGAAGAACTGGAAGAGCTTCAACTGCATCTGTTGGAGTGATTGTTTCCCCAACGAAGATGTCTTCCATACCTGATACGGCAATCAAGTCACCAGCCTTAGCTTCTTGGATTTCACGACGTTCCAAACCAAAGAAACCAAAGAGTTTTGTAACACGGAAGTTCTTGGTTGTACCATCCAATTTAGAAAGGGTAACTTGGTCCCCAACCTTAACTGTACCACGGAAGACACGTCCGATACCGATACGACCAACGAAATCATTGTAGTCCAAGAGTGACACTTGGAATTGAAGTGGCTCATCTGAGTTATCGATTGGAGCTGGAATGTGGTCAATAATGGTATCAAAGATTGGCGCCATAGTCTTCTCTTGGTCTGCTGGATCATCTGACAATGAAGATGTTCCGTTGATTGCTGAAGCATAGACTACTGGGAAGTCAAGCTGATCATCATCTGCACCAAGCTCGATGAAGAGTTCCAAAACTTCATCCACTACTTCTGCTGGACGAGCTGATGGTTTGTCAATTTTATTGATAACAACGATTGGGACAAGGTCTTGTTCCAAAGCTTTTTTCAATACGAAACGAGTTTGAGGCATAGTACCTTCGTAAGAATCCACTACCAAGACTACACCGTCAACCATTTTCATGATACGTTCAACTTCTCCACCGAAGTCCGCGTGTCCTGGTGTGTCCATGATATTGATACGAGTTCCGTTGTAGGCAACTGCTGTATTCTTCGCAAGGATGGTAATTCCACGCTCTTTTTCAATATCGTTTGAATCCATTGCACGTTCAGCTAATTCTGTACGCGCATCAAGAGTTTCAGATTGTTTTAATAATTCGTCAACGAGGGTTGTTTTACCGTGGTCGACGTGGGCGATAATCGCGATATTACGGATATCTTCTCTTAATTTTGTCATGATTTCCTCTGTTATATTCAAAAATTTATTTTCTAACTGAGCAATTATACCACAATTTTAAGCAAATGACTTAACTCAAGTAAGTGTAAATGTTTTCAAAAGAAAATTCATGACTTATCTTTTCTTTTCAAAAATCCCGACTTGTGATAAGATAGGCTGGTATGCGTTTAGATAATTTATTAGCCCAGGAAAAAATCAGTCGAAAAGCTATGAAACAGGCTCTCCTAAAAAAAGAAATCTTAGTAGATGGAGTTCCTGCTACTTCCCTTGCACAGAATGTTGATACGGGATTACAAGAGTTGATTTTTCAGGGTAGAAAAATCCAAGGATATGAGCACACCTATCTCATGCTTCACAAACCAAGTGGTGTCGTGACAGCAAGCAAGGACAAGAAGCTCCCAACGGTTATGGACCTACTACCTCAACACCTCCAATCAGACCAACTCTATGCTATCGGTCGGCTAGATCGAGATACGACAGGGCTCCTCCTCTTAACAAACAATGGCCCTCTAGGTTTTCAACTTCTCCACCCTCAATATCATGTCGATAAAACTTATCAAGTTGAGGTGAACGGCTTGCTCACACCAGATCACATCCAGCAGTTCAAAAACGGAATTGTCTTTCTTGATGGAACTATTTGTAAACCTGCTCAGCTTGAGATTCTATCTTCAAGTCCTAGTATCAGCCGAGCCACCATCACCATCTCTGAAGGGAAATTTCATCAGGTCAAGAAAATGTTCCTCTCAGTTGGTGTCAAGGTCACTGCCCTCAAACGAGTTCAGTTCGGAGATTTTCTATTAGATCCTGACCTAGCAGAAGGTCAATACCGACTCTTGAATCAAGAGGAATTGAAAATTATTAAAAACTACTTAGAGAAAAGTGAATAAAATAAAAAAGCTTTAAAAATAAAGCTTTTTTGTTTTTGATTAGCCAAAAATCATTACGAGGGCTGCAATCCAGTTAAGTACAGAAATGACAATCCCTACGATATTGAGAATTTTTTC
>CABPWC010000009.1 GCA_902461025.1 uncultured Streptococcus sp. | reverse complement strand
AAGGTATCGAGGGACGTATCATCTTTGCATCCTTTGCCTCAAATATCTTCCGTCTACAGCAAGCGACTGATGCCGCTGTTAAAACAGGGCGTAAGATTGCTGTCTTTGGACGTTCTATGGAGAAAGCTATTGTCAACGGGATTGAACTAGGCTACATTAAGGCACCAAAAGGAACCTTCATCGAACCAAACGAAATCAAAGACTACCCTGCAGGCGAGATTCTTATCCTCTGTACAGGTAGCCAGGGTGAACCTATGGCAGCCCTCTCTCGTATCGCTAACGGAACTCACCGTCAAGTGCAACTCCAACCTGGCGATACGGTTATCTTCTCATCCAGTCCAATCCCAGGAAACACCACTAGCGTTAATAAGCTGATTAACATCATTTCTGAAGCTGGAGTTGAAGTCATCCATGGTAAGATTAACAACATCCATACATCTGGACATGGTGGCCAGCAAGAGCAAAAACTCATGCTCCGCCTCATCAAGCCAAAATACTTCATGCCTGTCCATGGTGAATACCGCATGCAAAAGGTCCACGCTGGACTAGCTGTAGACACTGGAGTAGAGAAGGACAATATCTTTATCATGAGCAATGGTGATGTGCTTGCCCTCACTGCAGACTCTGCTCGTATCGCAGGTCACTTCAATGCCCAAGACATCTACGTCGATGGAAATCGTATCGGTGAAATCGGAGCAGCAGTCCTAAAAGACCGCCGAGATCTATCCGAAGATGGTGTCGTACTTGCTGTCGCAACAGTAGACTTCAAGTCTCAGATGATTATTTCTGGCCCAGATATCCTCAGTCGTGGATTCGTCTACATGCGCGAATCTGGTGACTTGATCCGTCAAAGTCAACGCATCCTTTTCAATGCTATTCGTATCGCTTTGAAAAACAAGGATGCCAGCATCCAATCAGTCAATGGCGCTATCGTAAACGCTATTCGACCATTCCTTTACGAAAATACTGAGCGTGAACCAATCATCATTCCGATGATTCTCACACCAGATGAAGAAGAATAATACAAAACTCTCTGAAGCTTAAAGGCTTCAGAGAGTTTTTCTTATTTAACAACAAGATCGTAACGAGTTTTGCTGGTGAAAGTTTCACCTGCTTTGAGAATGACTTGATTTTTAAGGTCACTGTGAATAGCATCTGGCAAAGCCTGTGCTTCAAGAGCAATTCCATTGTGCTGGATCATTGGTTGACCAGCGATGATGACACTCTCATCCACAAAGTTCGCTGTATAAACTACAAAGCAAGGAGCTTCTGTCTTAAAGAGTAAGAAACGACCTGAACCTTGGTCATACAAGAAACCAGCATTGTCATGTCCTTCCGGAAGAGCAAATGGGTGATCCAAACCAGATACGAGTTGGATTTGCTCATCTTGGTCTGCAAAGATATCTTTCAACAAGGCGCCATTGTAGATGTGTTTAACCACATCACGATTAGCATCTGGGATCTTAGCTGGAACACCGTCCGGAGCGATTGGATAAATACCTTCTGTATTTAATTGGAAGACATGACGATCAACCGTCTGAGTAAAATCGCCTGACAAGTTAAAGTAGCTGTGATTGGTTGGATTAACCAAGGTATCTTGATCTGTCGTTACCTTGTAGCTGATTTCATAGGCACCCGTTTCTTCCAAGTAGTAGCTAATCCAGATTTTAAGATTTCCAGGGAAACCTCCTGTCCCGTCTTTTCTTTCCGTGTAAAGAGTCAAGCCATGGTCACTTACTTCGACTAGTTCAAATAAGCTAGAATCCCAACCTGTTGAACCACTGTGGTTGCAGTTGCTAGCATTGTTGACTTCGAGTTCATAGGTCTGGCCATTGAGTTCGAATGTTGCACCTGCGATACGACCTGCCACTGGACCTACACTCGCTCCATGTTTAGGGCTATTTCCCACATAGCTGTCAAAATCATCAAATCCTAGGATAACATTGGCAAAATTACCAGCCTTATCTGGAGTTACATAGCGTAGAATCGTTGCACCATAGGTCATGATTTCTAGTTGGTAGCCTGCTTCTGTTTCAAAGCAATAAGCGACAACATCCTTGCCATCAACTTTTCCAAATACACGTTCTGTGTATGCTTTCATCCCTATCTCCTTATTATTTGAATTCGTGAACAATGACACCTTGAACAACACGGTTTACGGTACCTGTTGGTGATGGTGTATCCGGTCTATTTCCAACCTTAAGCGAAGTCAAAAGAGCAAACAACTGTCCGTAAACAATATAAGGGAATACACGGTAAACGTCATTCAAAACTCCGCCACAGCCAAGTGCTACTTCCTTAACATTTTCAAGTCCAAAGACTTGATCACTCAAGAGAACAACGCGACGAGCGATTTGGTCCCCTGCAACTTCACGAACCAAGTCTAAGTCATACTTACGAGTATAGTCTGTTGTAGTACCAAAAACTAAAACTACAGTATCTTCATTGATAAGAGATTTTGGACCATGACGGAAGCCAACTGGGCTTTCATACATTGTCGCAACCTGACCAGCAGTCAATTCCAAAATTTTCAGTTGTGCCTCATGAGCAAGCCCGAAGAATGGACCTGCACCTAAGTAAATTACTCGATTAAAGTCTAGGTCAACCAATTCTTTCACATCTGCCACATTGTCAAGAACTTTACGAGCAAGACTAGAAAGCACTTCAAAACGTTCAGCTTTAACAGCAAATTCAGTTGGATCGAAGACCAAAAGTGCTGTCAACATCATAGAAGTAAAGCTTGATGTCATTGCAAATCCAGCGTCATTTGAAGCTGCAGGTTGCAAGAGCAATAGATTACGATCATCTCCATGTGCTTGAAGAGCCAATTTCCCTTCAGCCGCACATGTGATTGTTACTTGATAAAGCTCATCAACTAAAGCTTTTGCCAAGTCAACTGTTGCTACACTCTCAGGTGAGTTTCCACTACGTGCAAATGATACCAAAACAGTCGCCACGTCTTTTTTCAAATAAGTTTGTGGGTTTGCAACGATATCTGTTGTCGCAATAGCATTGAAATTCCATTTACGTTCGTCATAGACTTCCTTGAAGTATGGAACTAAGGTGTCGCCTACATAAGCTGAAGTCCCAGCACCAGTCAGGATAACCTTGATGTAGTCATGTTTATCTGCAATTCCTTGCAAAAAGGCTGCAATTTCATCACGGCGGGCTTGATAGGATTCAAAAGCTTCCTTCCAAACATCTGGTTGTTGGTAAATTTCGCGTGTGGTGATCTCTGCTCCCAACTCAAGCAAATCTTCTTTTGTATAATCTAGCATTGAAAACCTCTAATCTAATATTGTTTCATGATTGAAAACATGGGAATGGGAGTCGCTCCCATTCCCATGTATATTTTTTATAAGATGGTTTTTGACATCTTATTCATCTTCATCGTCATCGAAGCTAGCCAATAAATCATTAACTTTCACAATGCTTTCTGAAGCACGACTCTTATAGTCCGCATCAATGCCTGTTAGGCTTGCATTGATAAATTCAATAACCATTGGAAGGTTCATTCCTGCATAAAGTTCAATGTCACGACCTTCCATAATCAGACGGCTCACCACGTTACATGGTGTTCCACCAAGAAGATCTGCAAAGACTAGGAAATCATCCAATCCTTCAATAGCAGCTTCAAATTTAGCAGTAAATTCTTCTGGTCCATCTTCTGGAAGAAGAGCCACCGCATGAATGTTGTCTTGTGGTCCCATAATCATTTCTGTGCTACCTTTAAGTTCTTCACAAAAACGACCGTGACTCACTAAAATCAATGATTTAGTCATAAATTATGCGCCCATTCCAAGTGCAAATTTACCAAAGGCAGAAAGAGCCAAGGCAAGCACGATAATGATACCGATAGCTTTTGTAGAGTTCATACCCTTCTTACCAAGCAACCAGAAGATGAAGGCAGTGAAGATTGCTGGAAGCAAACGTGGGAAGATTGAGTTCAAGATATCTTGGAAGTCAATCATCTTTTCACCGATTGGCAATTTGTATGAAATTTCAAAGTTGATCATTGTTGCTACAAGAGCACCCATCATGAATACACCAAGTACAGATGCAGCTTCAATCAAAGCTGTCAAAGTACTTTGCATGTTGTTGATAAGGTTAACCCCTTCTTTGTATGCAAATTCCAACTGTTTCCAACGGAAGATGTCATACGCTACTGCAACTGCAATCCAAAGGAAGATACCCCAAGGTTGACCAGCAATAGCCATTGTTGCAGCGATAGATCCCATGATAGCAGGTACAAGTGAACCAAAGATTGTATCTCCAAGAGGAGCGAATGGTCCCATCAAACCTGTCTTGATACCGTTAACCGCGTCTTTTGAGACAACGCCATCTTTTTCTTCCATGGCAAGGTCAAAACCAGCGATGATTGTGTGGAAGAATGGTGAAGTGTTGAAGAATTGAGTATGAACTTTCATCATTTCTTTCAACTCAGGAGTTCCATCTCCATACATTTTACGCAATTGTGGCAAGATCATGTAAAGGTAACCTGATGCTTGCATACGTTCGTAGTTCCATCCCAATTGGAAAGTGAACAAGCTACGTTTGTTAATTTGATTAAAATCTTCTTTTGTTAATTTGTAATTAGAATTCGTCATCTTCAATTTCCCCACTTTCTGATGGTGTAGAAGGTGCTGCTACAGCTACTTTTTGGCTATTTTTGAAGTGAAGCACTGCAAGGAAGATACCTACGATAGAGATACCAATCATAGACAAACCTTTGAAGTTATTCACAAAAGCAATTTTTTCAGCAACATCTTTAGGTAGAGTACCGATAACACCTGCAACAGCGCCACCAAGACCTGTTACATATGAGTAAAGAACAGTCAACATAGCTGTCAAACCAAATCCCATAGCAAGGTAGTGAAGGTTACGTTTAACTGGAAGGTAACGAAGCAAGATAGCGAATCCAAGACCTGGAAGCATACGACCTGCAAGAGTCAAACCGTCTGCAACCCATTGGTATTCTTTAACAAGGTTTACAACACCTGTAACGAATTCTCCACCGAAAGCAAGGGCGAAGAATACTGGAAGGGCACGAGATAGAGCCCAAGGAAGCGCACCAAGAAGGTAGTTGCGTTCGATTCCTTTGTAGTCAAAGCGTTCGATCGCAGCATCAATACGGTGAGCGAAGAATGTTGTAGTCATACGACCAAGTACGTCGAAGTAAGTCAAGAGTGCCGCTACTGGTACAGCGATTGTAGTAATCGCAAGGTCTGTTTCGATACCTTGTGCAACTGAGAAAGCTGTCGCAAGAACCGCACCAGAAGTTGCGTCGATACGAGAAGCACCACCGAAGGTACCTACCCCAAGTACGAACAACTGCAAGCTACCACCGATAAACAAACCAGTTGTCACATCTCCCATGATTAAACCAGTAATGAAACCAGCAAATACAGGGGAACCTGCAGATGAAACGATCGTCAACTCATCACAGATTTGATAAGCTGAGTACAAAGTGAGAAGTAAAATTTGCCACCATTGTATCATAACAATGACCTCCTAAAAATTTTTTCCTATTTTAATAAGCTCAAAAAGTCTGAAACTGGATCATTTGGAACCATTTGAGCAGTGAGTTTAACACCTTTTTCCGCTAATTTACGGAAGTCTTCCACGTCTTTATCCACAACGTTGATAGAACGTGTGATCGCACGTGTTTCTGGTGTTTGAGACATGTTGCCGACATTGACAGTTTCAAGTGGCACACCTGCTTCTACCAAACCGAGGAAACGGTCAGGTTTGCGTGCTACAATCAACAGACGTTGGCTATCATATTTACCAGCAAGGATATTCGCTGCTGCTTTATCAACTGGCAAAATACTAAGTTTTACACCTGGTGGTGTTGCAAGTTTCAAGCCACTTTTTTCAACGTCGTTGTTCACAACTTCATTGTCAACGACCATGATACGTGAAACATTAAGTTTAGCAGACCAAAGGTTTGCGACTTGTCCGTGAATTAAGCGCCCATCGATACGGCATCCTACAATTGTCATAAGTTTTCCCCCTTTATAAGTTTTAGTGTGGGTTTACAAGTTAAATGTATGTGTTCCTTATACTCCCCTTCTGTTTCAAAGATAATGATGCGATTGGCACCTTCTTTGAGATAGCTATGTGGAATATAAAGAGATAAGGTTGGACCGACATTCCAGAAACGACCTAGATGATGTCCGTTGATATAAGCAATCCCTTTACCAAACTCAGATAAGTCTAAGTAGGTATCCTTTGGCGCCTCAACTTCAAAGTCATAAGCGTAAAAGGCAGGTTGCCCTTCTGTCCATCCCTTAGAGAAATCAATATTCTCTGGGTTATCAAGAGGAAGTGGATATTGCTTCCAGTTGAGCAAGAAATGCAAATCTTTACAAACACCTGTGCGAATTCCTTTTCGCTGTGTATCTGCTAAGAATTTGTGTCCATAGTTGACACGCCCCATATTTTCAATAAGGATGTCAAATCTAGAGAGCGCTTTCTTTTCGCCTTGATAAAAGATATCTTCACCGATTTCTGTTTGGTACTGTGTTGCCACCCATTTGCCATCGATAAAGAGTTGAGCTCTATCACGTCCGTCAATGATTCGAATGCGTTCTTCATCCGCATCCCAACTTGCTTCCGTACGATAGAGTAGGTAGCCATAACCTTGTCCTAGCTCTTCCATTTTCTTAGGGTAGAGACTTTCGATGGGACTTGTCAGGCTATCCAAGGTTTCAAACAAGGAAACTTTTTCAACTAGCGGAATTGCTTCTACTTCCATACTCTCTTTGTAAAGCGGTTCAGATTGCGGATACTCAGGATAGTAAGCCGCCATCATTTCTTTCACTGCGAAATATTTAGCAGTTGGGTTTCCAGCTTCATCAAGAAGAGCGTCGTAATCATAAGATGTTACTTGTGGTAAATCAATAGTTCCTCGAGCTGAACAACCATTCATAAAACCAAAGTTGGTTCCGCCGTGGAACATATATAGGTTGATAGAGCCTAGCTCTAGAGCTTCATGAACAGCTTCTGCTAATTCCTCAGGTTCACGCTTGATGATCGGTTCTTTCCATCGATTGAACCAACCGTCCCAGAATTCCATACACATGAGTGGCCATTTCTTGCCGTGCTCATCAAAGAATTCTTGCATCTGCGAGAAATTATAAGCAGCTTTGGAACCAAAGTTCCCTGTCACTAAGAGATCATCCTCAATTAAGGTTCCAGCCTTAAGAGTTGCTCGCCATGGTCCATCTGATGTGAAAAGCGGACAAGTAACTGCTCGTTTTTCCATCAAACGTCGAATTTCCCTCAAGTAGGTCTTGTCCTCGCCATAGGATCCGTACTCATTTTCGACTTGCATCATGAGAATATTCCCACCGTTTTCCAATAATCTCGGAACTAGACGTGGAAGCAACTGATCATAGTAGCGACCAACCATGTCAATGAAAGCTGGGTCAGATGACCGTATTCTCATATCCTTGGTCAAGAGCCATGCTGGTAAACCACCGAATTCCCACTCTGCACAGATAAATGGAGAAGGACGTACAATTGCATATAAGCCCAAATCATGTGCAGTTTGAAGAAATCTCTCTAAATCAAGATTGCCTTCAAAGTTAAATTTTCCTTCAGCAGGTTCATGCATGTTCCAAGCAACATAGGTTTCAACTGTATTGAATCCTAATGCCTTGAGGTTATACAATGAATGATGCCAATCTTCCGCAGGAACTCTAAAATAGTGAATGGCGCCAGACAAAATCTTGAATGGTTTCCCATCCAGATAGAAATCATCTTTAATTTCAAATCTTGCCATTCTTCCTCCCCTAAAAGCGAAAAGTTTGCGCTTTCATTTATTGTTATATCAACTATAAACCAATCGGAGAATAATGTCAATACTTTTTGAAATTTTCTTTAAAATTTTTCTATTTTTTTACTGAATCTTTTCTAAAAATCATCTCAAATCCTATAAAATCAACATTCTGACTGAAGAGCAAAAATACGAGGCAAAATACGAATTATTTATATGTATTCTAAATTCTTATTCTGATATTTTAATTTTTTAAAATGCTTTTCTACTATTTTTTTCGATTTTATGTTAAAATCATATGTGGAGAAGGAAAAAATGAGGTGAAAATATGGCAATTCCAAAATATCAATATATTAAAGATGAATTGAAAAATAAGATTATTTCTGGTCAATTCGCTAGCGGAGACAAGTTCTACACTGAAGCCGAATTGATTTCCATGTATGATGTTAGTTCAATCACAGTAGTCCGCGCCTTGAACGACCTTGCCAAAGACGGATATATCGTCCGCCAACAAGGGAAGGGAACTTTCGTAGCTCGTGCACGTAAACACAAACTCGTTGAATTTTCTGATGTAGAAATCTTCGAAACAAAAGATGATAAAGTAACTGTTCTTTCTATCGAACGCGGGAATGATCTTAAATACCTAGAAAAACTCGGCCTACGCGGCGATCAATTCTATTACAAGATTGAACGTATTCGTGAAACAAATGGCGTTACCTATATCTATCACAATTCGTATATTCCTGAACAATACATCAATGCCAACTATCCAAATCTCGAATATTATAGTTCTATCTATAATCGTTTTAAATTGGACTACCACATTCACATGAATGACGAGCATTTTGAAGAAATTAATGAAATTGTATTTCCAACTCCAAAACATGCCGCTTCTATCCTAGGAATCGACACTAAATTCCCAACTGTTTTCCAAACGAAGACAACTCAGCTTGAAGCAACTGGTCAAGTTTTGGAATACATCGAAACTTATAAACGTTCTGATTTCTACAAAATTAAATTCATCTCTTGTGACCGTGGTCACTAATCTTAAAAAACCTGAGGCAACTGTCTCAGGTTTTTTATATACCCATTATATCACCGCCTCTCTTTCAAAAGAATAGCATTTCAAGCAATTCTATAATTAGTAACCTTTTTACTAAAAAATAGTCACAACCAGAAAAATATATCTTAATTTATAAATTATTCTATTTTTTATAGTAATTTCCTCAAAAGCTTGACTTTATTTTAGTTAGAACATACAATAGGATTAGTATGTGAAAACGCTATCAAAACATAAAAAGGGAGGTTTTTTAATGAAACCAGAAAACAAACAGCGCTTCTCTATTCGTAAATATGCAATCGGAGCAGCTTCTGTATTGATTGGCTTTGCCTTTCAGGCTCAAGCTGTTGCTGCTGACGGAGTCGTTCCTGCTACAACAGAGAATCAGCCTGCTGTCCAAACCACTGGAGAAGTCACTCCACCAACGAGTGAAGAAAAAGTCGAGACTGCTCCTTCAACAGAAAAAGCTACCCCAGCTGCTCCTGCAACAAACTCTGAAGCACCAAAAGTTGAAGTTGCTCCTGCACCTGCCGTAGCAAACCCTGTTACATCTGAAGAAGCTCCAGCTAAGCCAGCAGTAACTGAAGAGGCTAAGAAGACAGAATCTGAAAAACAAGAAGAAAAGAAAGAAGTTGCTAAAGTTGAAGCACCTGTAGTCGCTACAGAAAGAGCAACTCAAGTCAATGAAAAACTGGCTAAAAAGAAAATTGTATCAATTGATGCTGGACGTAAATACTTCTCTCCTGACCAACTAAAAGAAATCATCGACAAAGCTAAACACTATGGCTACACTGATCTTCACCTTTTAGTCGGAAATGACGGCTTGCGCTTTATGCTTGATGACATGTCTCTAACTGTAGGTGACAAAACTTATGCCAGCGATGATGTCAAACGTGCTGTTGAAAATGGAACCAATGCCTACTACAACGATCCAAATGGCAATCATCTGACTGAAAGCCAAATGACTGACTTGATTAGTTATGCTAAGGATAAAGGAATTGGACTTATCCCAACAGTTAACAGTCCTGGTCACATGGATGCCATCCTCAACGCCATGAAAGAATTGGGTATTGAAAAGCCTAACTTTAACTATTTTGGTAAAGAATCAGCACGTACGGTTGACCTTGACAACGAAAAGGCTGTTGCTTTTACAAAAGCCTTGATTGATAAGTATGCAGCTTACTTTGCGGGCAAGTCTGAAATCTTTAACATCGGTTTGGATGAATATGCTAACGATGCTACGGATGCCAAAGGGTGGAGCGTTCTTCAAGCCTATAAATGGTATCCAGAAGATGGATTCCCAGACAAGGGGTATGATAAATTCATCGCCTACGCTAACGATTTAGCTCGTATCGTCAAGTCTCACGGCCTTAAACCAATGGCCTTCAATGACGGTATCTACTATAATAGTGATACTACTTTTGGTACCTTTGATAAAGACATCATCGTGTCTATGTGGACTGGTGGCTGGGGCGGTTACGATGTCGCTTCTTCTAAGTTACTAGCTGAAAAAGGACACGAAATCCTCAACACTAATGATGCTTGGTACTACGTTCTCGGACGTAATGCTGACGGACAAGGTTGGTACAACCTCGATCAAGGATTGAACGGTATCAAGAGTACACCGATTACTTCTGTTCCAAAAACAGAAGGCGCTGACGTTCCTATTATCGGTGGGATGGTAGCCGCTTGGGCTGATACTCCATCTGCCCGCTACTCTCCATCTCGTCTCTTCAAGCTCATGCGTCAATTCGCAAACTCAAATGCTGAATATTTCGCCGCTGACTACGAGTCTGCTGATCAAGCTCTGAAAGAAGTGCCAACCGACCTTAGCCGCTATACAGCAGAAAGTGTTGCTGCCGTTAAAGAGGCTGAAAAAGCCATTCGCTCTCTTGATAGCAACCTTAGCCGTGCTCAACAAGATAGCATTGACCAAGCGATTGCAAAACTCCAAGAAGCCGTTAGCAACTTAACCTTCACACCAGAAGCTCAAAAAGAAGAAGATGCCAAACGTGAAGTTGAAAAACTTGAGAAAAACAAGGTTATCTCAATCGATGCTGGACGTAAATACTTCACTCTAGACCAACTCAAACGTATCGTAGATAAAGCCAGCGAACTTGGTTACTCTGACCTTCATCTCCTCCTTGGAAATGATGGACTTCGCTTCCTCTTGGATGACATGACGATCACTGCAAACGGCAAGACCTATGCAAGTGACGATGTGAAAAATGCCATCATTGAAGGAACAAAAGCTTACTACGACGATCCAAACGGAACAACTCTAAGCCAAGCTGAAATTACTGAGCTTATCCAATATGCTAAGGATAGAGGCATTGGAATTATCCCTGCTATCAACAGCCCTGGCCACATGGATGCTATGCTTGTCGCTATGGAAAAATTGGGCATTGCAAACCCTCAAGCTAACTTTGACAAGGTTTCAAAAACAACGATGGACCTTGAAAACGAAGAAGCAATGAACTTTACAAAAGCCCTTATCGGCAAATACATGGACTTCTTTGCAGGCAAGACTAAGATCTTTAACTATGGTACAGATGAGTATGCCAACGACGCTACTAACGCTCAAGGTTGGTACTACCTCAAGTGGTATGGACTCTATGGTAAGTTTGCAGATTATGCTAATGGTCTAGCTGCCATGGCTAAAGAAAAAGGTCTGCAACCAATGGCCTTTAACGATGGTTTCTACTATGAAGATAAGGACGATGTTGAGTTTGATAAAGATGTTATCATCTCTTACTGGTCTAAAGGTTGGTGGGGTTATAACCTTGCATCTCCTCAATATCTAGCAAGCAAGGGCTATAAGTTCCTTAACACTAACGGAGATTGGTACTATATCCTCGGTCAAAAACCTGAAGATGGTGGAGGCTTCCTCAAGAAAGCTATCGAAAACACTGAAAAAACTCCATTCAACCAGCTAGCTTCAACTAAATATCCTGAGGTTGATCTACCTACTGTTGGTAGTATGGTAGCTATCTGGGCAGATAGACCAAGCGCTGAGTACAAAGAAGAAGAAATCTTTGAGCTCATGACTGCATTTGCAGATCACAACAAAGACTACTTCCGTGCCGATTACAAGGCTCTACGCGAGGAACTTGCTCAAATCCCTGAAAACTTAGAAGGATATAGCACAGAAAGTCTCGATGCTCTCAAGGCTGCTAAAGAAGCACTAAACTACAATCTCAACCGTAATAAACAAGCTGAGTTGGATACACTTGTAGCTAACCTTAAAGCAGCAAGACTTGGTCTCAAACCAGCTGCAACTCACTCAGGAAGCCTTGATGAGAGTGAAACTTCTGCTGCAGTTGAAAACCGACCAGAGCTTATCACAAGAACGGAAGAAATCCTGTTTGAAACTGTCAAGAAGGAAAATCCTAACCTTCCAGCAGGACAAGAAAAAGTTGTCACTGAAGGTGCCAAAGGTGAACGTACAATCTACGTCTCAGTTACTACTGAAAATGGTAAGGAAACTGAAACAGTTCTTGAAGAAAAAGTCACAAAAGAAGCTGTTAACCAAGTGGTTGAAGTTGGAACTCCTGTCACTCATGTCGGCGACGAAGAAGGAGTTGCTCCTGTTGCAGATGCCAAACCACGTGTTGTCATCGAGGACGAAGAAATTCCGTTTACAACTATCACTCGTGAAACTGATGCATTGACAAAGGGAGAAACTCGTGTCGTAACTGAAGGTGTTAAGGGACGTCGTAGTCATTTCTATTCTGTGTCTACTGCTGCTGACGGAAGCGAAGTGAAAACATTGGTTACTAGTGTTGTTGCTCAAGAACCAGTTACTCAAATCATCGAAGTTGGGACTCCTGTAACACATGTGGGAGACGAAAAAGGACTAGCTCCTGTAGCGGAAGAAAAACCAAAACTAGAGATTCCAAATATACCGGCTCCTATTGCAGAAGAAAAACCAGCACTAGAAATTCCAAATGTGCCAGCTCCTATTGCAGAAGAAAAACCGAAATTAGAGATTCCAAGTAAACCAGCTCCAGCAACTGTTCCTGCTGAGGAAAACAAACCTCTTCCTCAAGGACCAGCTCCTGTGGCAAAAGAAAATAAACTTCCTGAAACAGGAAGCCAAGGTTCAGAATGGTTGATTGCTACAGGTTTGATGGCTGCACTCACAGCTTATGGACTTAGCAAGAAAAAAGATTAAGCACAAATAAAAAGCGAGATACAATCTCGCTTTTTTTATTGTCATTAGTCACCCAAACCGATACGTTCGAAGATCTCATCCACACGTTTGGTGTAGTAAACAGGGTTGAAGATTTCGTCGATTTCTTCTTGAGTGAGGCGTGAAGTCACCTCTGGATCTGCTTCAAGAAGGGGTTTGAAGTCGACTTGGTTATCCCATGATTGAGCTGTCTTCGGTTGAACGAGGTCGTAAGCTTGCTCACGGGTCATGCCTTTTTCAATCAAAGTAAGCATAGCACGTTGACTGAAAATAAGACCAAATGTAGAGTTCATGTTGCGAATCATGTTTTCAGGGAAGACTGTCAAGTTTTTAACGATGTTTCCAAAACGGTTGAGCATGTAGTCAATCAAGATGGTTGTATCTGGTGCGATGATCCGCTCAGCTGATGAGTGAGAGATATCACGTTCATGCCAGAGTGACACGTTTTCATAAGCCGTTACCATGTGACCACGGATAACACGCGCAAGACCTGTCATGTTTTCAGAACCGATAGGGTTACGTTTGTGAGGCATTGCTGAAGACCCTTTTTGACCTTTGGCAAAGAACTCTTCCACTTCACGTTGTTCTGATTTTTGAAGACCACGGATTTCAGTCGCCATACGCTCGATAGAAGTCGCGATGCTGGCAAGAACCGCAAAGTACTCAGCGTGAAGGTCACGAGGAAGCACCTGTGTAGAGATTTCTTGAGCACGGATGCCAAGCTTGTCGCAGACATATTTTTCAACAAATGGTGGGATGTTGGCAAAGTTACCAACCGCACCAGAAATCTTACCAGCTTCCACACCAGCAGATGCATGCTCGAAACGCTCGATGTTCCGTTTCATTTCGCTGTACCAAGTAGCCAATTTAAGACCAAAAGTTGTCGGCTCAGCGTGCACACCGTGGGTACGCCCCATCATGATGGTGAACTTGTGTTCTTTGGCTTTGTCAGCGATGATATTGAGGAAATTTTCAAGATCCTTGCGGATGATGTCGTTGGCTTGTTTGTAGAGGTAACCATATGCCGTATCTACTACGTCAGTAGAAGTCAAGCCATAGTGAACCCACTTACGCTCTTCACCAAGAGTCTCAGAAACCGCACGCGTGAAAGCCACCACATCGTGACGCGTTTGTTGCTCGATCTCCAAAATACGGTCGATGTCAAAGCCCGCTTTTTTACGGATCAAAGCCACATCTTCCTTAGGAATTTCTCCCAACTCGGCCCATGCTTCGTCAGCCAAGATTTCCACCTCAAGCCAAGCACGGTATTTATTTTCTTCAGTCCAAATGTTCGCCATCTCAGGGCGAGAGTAACGTTCGATCATTGTTTGTTCCTTTCTTTTGATGTTTCACTTATGTGGGGCGGATGTCAGCAACTTCCTTTAGAGTCTCAAGATTCCCGTCGCTTACGCTTTCCCTACGGCGTGAAACAGTCATTTTATTCAAATTCTTCTTTCCCAATCCACACTGATGGATAATGATCCAGTGTATTCAAATCCGTATCCAGCGGGGCATCATAGATAGCCAAATAGTTTTCAGGATATTGTGCAACTAGCTCTTCATACTTCGCTTTCACTTTTTCGTGATCGCTACTAGCATACAAGACTTCGACGACTGCTCCCGTCTTTTCTTTTTCAACAAATGCGTTGACAATGAGTTGAATCATAAAACCTCCTAAAGCGAAATCCCCTTCATGTTTGCTTCTAGAATGGGCATGTCCACACCTAACTCCTGACCGGTCTGATAGACACTTTGACAACAGTAGAAAATATCCTGTTTATCATTGTGTAAGGTCATGATTTTTCGTGTCAGCTCATTTTTCGCAAACATGACTTTCATGGCCTTGCCGGCTATCCAAGCGGGAATTTTGTAGGGCAAGAGTTCGGCTTTGTAAAGCTTCAAATTCACGCCACGCGCTTCTACGACTTTCAAAGCCTCTCGAATGGCCTTAATGGCCAATGATAATTCCGAAGAACTATTCATCAAGTTCAGAGCCAATTCTTCTGGATTTTCCAGATTCCCTGAACGTGCAGCTGTCGAAGTGACACCCGCATTAATCGCCATGTGAATCCAAATCCATTCGACCATATCATGAGGCACTTCCCACTTCAAATCTGCAGAAGTCAGTAAATCCGTCAGATCAGAATAGTTAGAAATCTGTGCTTTTTGTTCACCTTCTAGCATTAAATGGTCAAATAAGACACCATCCAAATGGTCCTCCTGCATATGACCACCCGCTGTCGGGAAAGCCAGAATATAGTCGTAATCTCCTGCCCACTCTTGGACCTCTTTTCGAGTATTCCAGAAATTGCAGAAGAAAACGAGAGTGCCTTTGATATTATTTTTTCGCAAGGTTTCCACAGCTTCTTTGACAAACCCATGACGCACACTCAGAAAAATAAAATCATATTCCGAATCAGTTTCCGCCACATGAACCTCATAGGTGTCGTGTTTGTTCTCACCTTTGGAATGATAACGGCCATCTAGCAGATCAACCAACAACTCCTTGGGAGCATTGTTTTTCTTACTATCTCTTAGTACGTGTTCCACTTGATGACCTGCTTTTTGAAAAGCATAGGCATAAGTAGTCCCGATCACTCCAAGTCCTAGAATCGCTATTTTCATCAAAAATCAATTCCTTTCCCAAACTCCTCTACCTCATCCGGCATATCACTAAACAAGGTCACATGTCCCATTTTGCGGTTGTGCTTTGCTTCTAGTTTACCATATAAGTGGAGGTGGGCGCTTGGATTTTCTGTAACATAACGCTCAGCTGTTTCGACGTGTTGACCGAGAACGTTGAGCATGACAGCAGGGGCATGGAGGTGGATTGCTGGAAGTGGTGCTCCGAGAACGCCCAAGATATGGGTGTCAAACTGGGAAAAATCGCAGGCTTCAATCGAGTAGTGGCCAGAATTGTGTGGGCGTGGGGCGATTTCGTTGACGATGATGTCATCAGCTGTCGCAAACATTTCTACGCAGAGGGTGCCAGACAGGTTGAGCTGTTCTGCAATTCGCACTGCCATAGCTTTAGCTTTTTCTGCTAGGCTTGCTGGAATGCGAGCAGGCACAATGGTTTTTGAAAGAATGTTGTTACGGTGGATATTTTCCTGAACTGGGAAAACCGTCACATCCTTGCCATTTCCAGAAACGATAACAGAAATTTCAAGATCAAAGTTGACAAATTCTTCCAAAACACAGTCTGCTGAGTCAGCTAGAGCGTAGGCTTCTTCCAAATCTTCTGCTGAGCGAATGACCTTCTGGCCATGGCCATCATAGCCACCTGTCGCTGTCTTGAGGACATAGTTTTTCGATAGGTCAATATCTGCCAAATCCTGGCTTGAAGTCACGACCTTGTAGGGTGCCACAGTGACTTGTGCCTTGTTGGAAAGAAAGTCCTTCTCAAAAATCCGGTTTTGGGAAATCCGAAGTAGGTCTGTTCCTTGTGGGAGTTGACCGTCTTTGATAACGGCATCCAAACCGTCAGCATCGACATTCTCAAACTCATAGGTCAGGACATCGCAACGCTCAGCCAACTGACGGAGGGCATCCACATCATTATAAGGAGCCACGATAATCTCCGCCACGCGAGAGGCTGGGCAATCCGCCGCAGGATCCAGCGCGATAACCTTGTGCCCCATGTAGATAGCAGAAATGGCCATCATCTGACCCAGCTGACCACCACCGATAATTCCGATTGTTTTAGATGAGCTCATTCGTCGACTCCTCTGCGATTTTTCCTTGTTCTTCTGCAAAATCTGCCAAAGCTGTCGCGATAGCCTGATCCTCTACTGATAGGAGACGGAGGGCAAATAGAGCCGCATTGGTCGCACCTGCTTCACCAATAGCCATTGTCGCAACAGGCACGCCACCCGGCATCTGAACAATCGAGTAAAGAGAATCCACGCCACTAAGCGCACGTGATTTGACTGGTACACCGATGACAGGAAGGGTTGTTTTGGCAGCTACCATACCTGGCAAATGGGCTGCGCCGCCAGCACCCGCGATGATAACCTTGATGCCACGGCTACGGGCTTCTTCTGCATGCTTGAACATGAGATCTGGTGTCCGGTGAGCGGAAACAACTTTCTTTTCGTAAGCGACGCCGAAGCGGTCTAGAACTTCTGCTGTTTTTTGCATGGTTGCCCAGTCGGATTTTGAGCCCATGATGATGGAAATAATTGGTTTAGTCATAATTTTTCCTTTTTCTTCTTTTTTGATAATGGTCTTAGGTGGTGGGGACGGAAGCAAACCTTCGGTTTCATTCCTAAAATTTGAGCCTAAGGTCTCAAATTTTCCCTAGACCAGAACAGATACTGTTCTGGTCTTTTCACCACGGCGACCATTGTCGTGTTTGGCGACTGCGTCGCCTTTTCTTATATCTTTATCTAATTGCCTTACTTCCGATATCCGTACGATAGAAGAGGCCTTCTGTGTTTTGTTTGTTGAGTTCGTTGTAGATAATGTTTTGGCCGTCTTTGACCGTGTCTGCTGTTGTGACAAGCATGTAGACGCGTCCGCCGTTTGAGAGAAGGTCCTGGCCATTTTCAGCGAATTTGGCACCAGCATAGTAAGTGATGATGTCGCCCTCTGTCTTGGCTGGAAGCTTGACACCCTTCTCATAAGCGAGTGGGTAACCGTTTGATGCTACAACCACGCCCAGTGTCACACCCTTGTCCGTCCAAGTGATAGCTGGCTCTTTGCCATCCAAAATGTCAGTGATGTTTTGTGCAAAGTCAGATGTCAAACGAGGCAAGATGATTTGTGTTTCAGGGTCTCCAAAGCGTGAGTTGAACTCGATGACTTTCGGTCCATCAGCTGTCAAGATAAGACCCGCGTAAAGGACACCAAGGTAGGGACGTCCTTCTTTAATCATGCCTTCAAGAACTGGCTTGACAATGGTGTCAACCGCTGTGTCAACCACGCTCTGTGGCAAGTGGGGAACTGGCGCATAGGCACCCATCCCACCAGTGTTCGGACCCTTGTCGCCATCATAGGCACGTTTGTGGTCCTGTGCTGTTGGCATGATGTAGAACTTGTCCCCATTGACAAAGGCAAAGAGAGAAAACTCTTCCCCGTCAAGGAATTCCTCGATGACCACACGCGCACCTGAATCACCGAATTTATTGTCCAAAAGCATCTCGTGAGCAGCTTCAACAGCTTGTTCAACTGTCTCCGCAACGACGACACCTTTCCCAAGGGCCAAGCCGTCTGCCTTGACGACGATTGGAGCGCCTTTTTCTTCGATGTAGGCCTTGGCTTCTTCGAAATCTGAAAAGGTTCCATAGGCTGCTGTCGGAACGTCGTATTTGACCATGATTTCCTTAGCGAAATCCTTAGACCACTCCAGCTCCGCTGCCAATCTTGTCGGACCAAAGGCTTTGAGACCAGCTGCATTGAACTCATCCACGATTCCAGCCGCGAGGGCATCATCTGGCCCGATAAAGGACCAAGCAATATCGTTGGCTTTTGCAAACTCAATCAATTTAGAATGTTCGGAAATAGAGATATTTACTAATTTCAGACCATCCAGAGTCATCCCGTCATTCCCAGGAGCTACAAAAACTTTTTCAACGTCTTTTGACTCAAGCAACTTCTTAGCAATGGCATGTTCACGACCACCTGAGCCGACAACTAACAGCTTCATCTTTCAACCTCTTTTGCGAATTATTTACCAATATTATACCACAAACGTTCGTTTTAATCTTGTTTTGTTTCGCTTTTAAAGCAAAAAAAGGAAAGAAACTGTTTCCCTCCCTTTTGTTTTTTAATGTCTAAAATGTCTCACTCCTGTGAAGACCATGGTCAAGCCATATTTGTCAGCTGCTTCGATAGATTCTTGGTCACGGACGGAACCACCCGGCTGGATGATGGCCTTGATACCTGCTTTGGCGATTTCTTCTACGTTATCTGCAAATGGGAAGAAGGCATCTGAAGCAAGAACTGCGCCGTCAAGACGGTCTTTAGCTTGCTCAATGGCGATACGAACTGAAGCCACACGATTGGTTTGGCCAGGTCCAACACCAAGTGTCATGTGGTCATTAGTCACGATGATTCCATTTGATTTGACGTATTTAATAGCTTTCCATGCAAACTCTAGAGCTGTCGCTTCTGTCTCCGTCGGTTGGCGTTTGGTTACCACTTGCCAGTCAGCTGGACTTTCTTTCACCACGTCTTGATTTTGAACGAGAAGGCCGCCGACAACTCCTGTGTATTCTGCTTCCACTTCACTAGCGTCTTGAGCATCAAATGGCAACTCAAGGATGCGCAAGTTTTTCTTTTTGTTAGTCAAAATGGCTAGCGCTTCATCCGTATAGCTTGGTGCGATGATGATTTCAAGGAAAACACCGTGCATCTTCTCAGCTGTCGCAGCATCCACCTCACGGTTAAGAACAACGATCCCACCGAAGATAGAAACTGGGTCAGACTCATAAGCATAGTCCCAAGCTGTTTCGATATCGTCAGCCTGACCGATTCCACATGGATTCATGTGTTTGAGAGCCACAACGGTTGGACGTTCTTTGAAATCACGAATGATACGAATGGCAGCGTCAGCATCACGGATATTGTTGAATGACAATTCTTTACCGTTAAGCTGTTTAGCTGAAGCAATCGAATAATCCGTTGGTAAGGCTTTTTGATAGAAATCGGCATCCTGTTGAGGGTTTTCGCCGTAACGCATTGGTTGTTTAAGGTCATAGGTCAGAGTGAGTTTTTCAGGTTTGTTTTCACCCACTTGAGCTGTGAAATATTCTGCAATCAAGGCATCATAAGCCGCTGTGTGACGGAAAACCTTAGCCGCCAAACGTTGACGCGTTTCGTAAGTGGTTTCGCCCTTCGCTGCCAATTCTTCCAAAACCACAGCATAGTCAGCAGGATCCACCACAACTGTTACGCCGGCGTGATTCTTCGCTGCTGAACGAAGCATTGATGGCCCACCGATATCGATGTTTTCAACCGCGTCAGCGTATGTCACGTCAGGTTTGAGGATGGTTTCCTTGAATGGGTAAAGGTTAACCACAACAAGGTCGATAAGTTCAATATTATTGACCTTAGCCGCCTCTAGGTGACTATCGAGATCACGACGAGCGAGAAGCCCACCGTGGATATTTGGGTGGAGGGTCTTGACACGACCGTCCATCATTTCTGGGAATCCAGTCACATCGTCAATGGCAATGGTATCTACCCCAGCATTGTCAAGGGCAACCTTGGTACCACCCGTTGAGATGATATCCCAACCAAGTTTTTTGAGTTCTTGGGCAAATTCAACGATGCCCGCTTTGTCTGAGACACTAATTAGTGCGCGTTTAGTCATTTTCTCTCTTTTCCTTTTTAAAAAGTTCTTTCTCTGCTACAGTCAAAAATTTTCGTTCCACTCTAGCTCTTCCTTATTTTCGTGCAACTCCCAAATGTTCCAAGACTTCTGGGTAGAGCTTATACTCTGTTTCGTGGATACGAGTTTCGAAAGTATCAAGAGTATCCCCTTCAAAGCGTGGGACACGGACTTGTTTGATGACCTTGCCAGTATCAACGCCAGAATCCACCCAGTGAATGGTCACGCCAGACTGATCAACACCTGCATTCCAAGCATCTTCAATGCCATGAGCTCCTGGAAATTCTGGAAGGTAAGCCGGGTGAATATTGATGATACGTCCTTCGTAGGCTGCTAGCAAGGTTGGACCGACGATTTTCATGTAGCCGGCCAGACACACCAAGTCAATCTGGTGCTCATCCAAAAGCTCGACAATAGCTGCTTCGTAGTCTGCCTTGCTCTCAAACTCCTTGAGTTCGAAGGCATAGGATAAAACTCCAAGTTTTTCTGCTCGCTCCAGTACGTAGGCATCCCGATGATCTGAAAAGACAAACTCCACTGGAAATTGTTCCGCAATCACCTGGAAGTTTGAGCCGTTGCCAGAGGCAAAAACAGCAATTTTTTTAGCCATTATTTAATCACCACACTAGCATCTGTCTTCTTCACAATTCGACCGATTTCATACACAGGCTCGTCGAGAAGTTCTTTGACACGTTTCACATATTCTGGCTTCACCGCAAGCATGAGACCAATTCCCATGTTAAAGATTTCAAACATTTCTTCGTGTTTAATTTGGCCATATTTTTCAAGGGCTTTGAAAATTGGAAGGACTGGGACTTTGCTTTCGTCAATTTCAGCAGCCAAGTCATCCGCGAACATCCGTGGGACATTTTCGATGAAACCACCACCTGTGATGTGGGCAATACCGTTAACTAATTCTTCTTTGATGAGTGGTAAAACTGCTTTGACGTAGATACGAGTTGGCTCCAAAAGAACCTCTTTGAGTTTTTTACCTTCCAGTTCTGGGAGGACTTCCTCACCTGTGTAATCAGCAAAGACACGACGAACAAGGGAATAACCATTTGAATGGATACCGCTTGAAGCAAGACCAAGAAGCACGTCTCCCTCTGCTACTTTTGAACCGTCGATGATTTGGCTTTTTTCAGCAACACCGACCGCAAATCCAGCCAAGTCATAGTCGTCTTCACCGTACATACCAGGCATTTCAGCAGTTTCACCACCGATGAGGGCTGCACCAGCTTGCACACACCCTTCGGCCACACCAGCAACCACTTGTTCTAGCTTAGCTGGTTCATTTTTACCAGTTGCGACGTAGTCCAAGAAGTAAAGAGGCTCTGCACCTGCAGCGATGATATCGTTAACACACATGGCCACACAGTCTTGACCGATGGTATCGTGTTTGTCGTACTTAATAGCCAGCATGAGTTTAGTACCAACACCATCTGTACCTGAGATCAAAACAGGTTCTTTGACACCTGTTTTTGAAAGGTCAAACATGCCACCGAAACCACCAAGAGCTCCCATGACACCTGCACGCTCTGTACGGGCAACGTGTTTTTTGATCCGTTCTACAACCTCATAACCCGCTTCAACGTCCACACCCGATTGAGCATACGCATTCTTATTTGTCATTTGTTTATTCCTTTTCCTTTCCTTCAATGGGAAATTTTATTTGTAAAAACTCGTTTTTTCTTCCAAACTTCTACGATATTCTTCTTCATAGTCATAGAGAGGAGTTGGATATTTCCCATCAAAGTAAGCCACACAGAGACCGCCATTTGGCGCATCTGTTTCAATCCCAATAGAGTTAATCAAGCCATCAATTGAAAGATAGGTCAGGCTATCCGCACCAATGATTTGGCAAGTTTCCTCAACGGTATGATTGGCCGCAATCAGCTCCTGACGTGTCTGGATATCAATCCCGTAAAAACATGGATAGGCAAGAGCAGGACTCCCGATGGCAACGTGCACTTCTGATGCCCCCGCTTCTTTCAAAAGTTGGACAATGCGACGAGATGTTGTTCCTCGTACAATGGAGTCATCAATCATGACAACACGCTTGCCTTTCACGACACCAGAAACGGCAGAAAGTTTCATCCGAACCCCTTGCTCACGCAATTCTTGAGTTGGCTGGATAAATGTACGTTGGGTATATTGGTTCTTGATGAGACCCATTTCATTTGGTAGACCTGATTCTTCAGCAAAGCCCATAGCTGCGCTGAGAGAGGAGTTTGGCACACCGACTACGATATCAGCTTCGTGCTTGAACTCGCGTGCCAATTGAGCTCCCATTCGCTTACGGGCTGTATGGACATTGACACCATGGATATTGGAGTCAGGACGAGCAAAATAGATATACTCCATGGAACAGATAGCCAACTGAGTATCGTTTGTGTAGCTATCATACTGGATACCATTGTCGTCAATAATGACAATCTCGCCTGGTTTCACATCGCGAATCCACTCAGCACCGATTACCTCAAATGCACAGGTTTCAGATGAAACAACAACTGCTCCATTAGCCATTTTCCCGATTGATAGAGGTCGGAAGCCATTTGGATCAAGGGCTGCAATTAACTTATCTTCAAACATCAAGAGATAAGCGAAACCACCTTTGACAAGACTAAGTGCTTCCTTGATTTTTCCCATCAAATTTGGATTGTGGCTACGGCGAATAAGATGAGCCAAAATTTCTGAATCTGAAGTTGAGCTGAAGATTGCCCCTCTTTGTTCCAATTCTTGCTTGAGAGATTCTGCATTGGTCAGATTCCCATTATGAGCCAGACCAAACTGCATATCGTGAAAGCGGAAGAGGAAAGGTTGGATATTGTCTACAGAAGCTTCTCCCGCAGTCGCATAACGCACGTGTCCAATTGCTCCAGTCCCTGTCAATTTATCCAAATTAGCAGGATTTTTGAAGACTTCTGATAAAAGCCCCATATCACGATGACGCTTCAATTTCCCTTGGTCATTGGAGAGGATTCCTGCCCCCTCCTGACCACGGTGCTGAAGACTATGGAGTCCAAAATAGGTCAATTTGGCAGCGTCTGGGTGACCCCAGATACCAAAAACACCACATTCTTCATTAAGAGATTTTACTTCGTATGTCATTTTATATACCTTTTATTCTCCAGTAAAGTATTTAACCGCTGATGCAAAGAGATGTTGATCTTTATTGCCTGGAATATTTTGGAAGAGACCGTCTTCGAAACGTTCTGAGTGACCCATCTTACCAATAATTTGACCATTCTTGCTTGTGATACCTTCGATAGCATTCACAGATCCGTTAGGATTGTATTTTGAATCCATGCTTGGTTTACCTTCGAAGTCAACATATTGGGTAAAGATTTGACCATTGTCACGAAGCTCTGCAAATTCCTCAGCTGTCACGACAAATTTACCTTCACCATGTGATACTGGGATGGCATGGATGTCACCAACTTCTACTCCGGCAAGCCATGGTGAGTTGGTGTTGGCAATACGTGTCTCAACCATCTTGGCCACGTGTTGGTTAGCATCATTGTAGAAGAGGGTTGGACTGGTGCTACTTGCATCTTCAAAGTTACCGTATGGAAGAAGACCTGATTTAACAAGGGCTTGGAATCCGTTACAGATACCGATAATCAAACCACCACCTTCGATGAAGCTATCGATAGCTGCACGTACTTTTTCGTTAAGCAAGATATTAACGATGAATTTAGCTGATCCATCAGGTTCGTCAGCGGCTGAGAAGCCACCTGCAAAGAAGATAATGTTGGCTTTTCCGATATTGTCAACCATTGTGTCAACAGACTTGACAATAGCCTCTTCATTCAATGTGACAAATGGTACTAAGTTGACTTTCGCACCTTCTTTTTCAAAGGCCTTAGCTGAATCGTACTCAGAGTTAGTACCTGGGAATACTGGGATGTAAACCACTGGTGTCTCAACTGTTTCTTTAGCTTTGATAACTGCATCTGATGTTACAGTAGGCACTTCTTCCAACTCAGTTGCTTGTGCAAATTCCGTTGGGTAAACCTCTTCCAATTTACCTTGGAAGGCACTGTCAAGTTTGTGTCCATCAAGCGTTACACCATTGACAGTAAGTGTAAAGTCAGCTGCTGTTTGTCCAATCTTGGCAACACCTGAAATCTCTTCCGGAGATGTGAAGACGAATCCACCCAGTTGAGCTGTCAAGGCAGTCTTAAGATTTTCAAGGGCTACAGTGGCACCAATATGGTTACCAAAACTTGCAAGTGCAAGTGCTTCAAGGACACCTCCATATTTGACAGCTGATGCAGATGTGACTTTATGATCAGCTTGGATGGCTTCAAACTTAGCAAAGTTAGACTTGATGAGATCGAAGTCAATTTCTTGTGCCAAAGCTTGACCAGGAATGTAGTAAATATTTTCACCAGTAGCTTTGAATTCTGGAGAAAGAACCTTACGGCTATCTGCAGTTGTTACCCCAAAAGCAACCAAGGTTGGTGGTACTGTCAATTCTTCAAAGGTACCAGACATAGAGTCCTTACCACCGATAGATGGCAAAGCAAGTTGAATCTGAGCTTCAATAGATCCAAGAAGAGCAGCTACTGGTTGACCAAAACGCTCTGCTTGTTTATCCATACGCTCGAAATATTCTTGATAAGAGAAACGAGCCTTAGACCAGTTTGCACCAGCAGCAACCAAACGAGCTGTTGCTTCGATGACTGCATAAGCAGCGCCATGATATGGAGACCATTCTGCTACATAAGGGTTGAATCCTTGCGCCATAACAGAAGCAGTTGTTGTCACACCATGTTGGACTGGCAATTTCTGTACAGAAGCTTCAGTTGGTGTGATTTGGTAGCGACCACCAAGTGGGTGATTGACTGTTGAACGACCAACTGAGCTATCAAAGATGGTTTGTAAACCTTTTTGACTGGCATGGTTAAGGTCAGCCAAGACTTCAAGAGTATCAGCTTCAAGGGTTTCAGCAGATGTTTGACGTTCTTCTGGAAGCTTGACATCCTTGTCAACCACCTTAGCATCTACAACCACACGTACACCGTTTGTATCAAGGAAACGACGTTCCAAATCAACGATGGTTTCACCATTCCAGTGCATGACAAGATTTGGTTTTTCAGTCACTGTCGCTACGACAACAGCATCAATATTTTCTTTATTACATGCTGCAACAAAGGCATCTACATCTTCTGGACGAACCACTACGGCCATCCGTTCTTGAGATTCAGAGATGGCAATTTCTGTGCCGTTCAAGCCTTGGTATTTCAATGGCACTTTGTCCAGGTCAATTTCAAGACCATCTGCCAATTCACCGATAGCTACACAGACACCACCAGCACCAAAGTCATTTGATTTCTTGATCAGACGTGTCACGTCCCCATTACGGAAAAGACGTTGAATCTTACGTTCTTCAATGGCATTTCCTTTTTGAACCTCAGCGCCTGCTGTTTCAACAGATTCAACCGTTTGAACTTTAGAAGAACCTGTCGCACCACCAACACCATCACGTCCAGTCTTACCTCCGAGCAAGATAATCACATCACCTGCTTCAGGTTTTTCACGGACAACATTTTCCTTAGGAGCCGCACCGACTACGGCACCTAGCTCCATACGCTTAGCAACGAAACCTGGGTGGAAGTATTCACGAACATAGGTCGTCGCAAGACCAATTTGGTTCCCATATGAAGAATAACCGTGAGCCGCTGTTTTAGAAATCACTTGTTGTGGCAATTTCCCAGCGCGAGTTTCTGAAATTGGAGCTGTAATATCGCCAGCACCTGAAATACGCATGGCTTGGTAAACGTAGGAGCGACCTGACAATGGGTCACGAATGGCACCACCGATACAAGTTGCCGCTCCACCAAATGGTTCGATCTCCGTAGGGTGGTTGTGAGTTTCGTTTTTGAACATGAGAAGCCATGGTTCTTTCACACCATTGACATCCACTTCAATTTCAACGGAGCAGGCATTGATTTCATCAGACACTTCCATGTCGTCCAAACGACCATTGGCACGCTCATAACGACCAAAAATAGTCGCCATATCCATCAAGGTTTGAGGTTTTTCTGTACGTCCCAACTCATCACGCATGGCAATATACTTGTCATAAGTCGCTTGCAATTGTTTTTCAAATTTAGAAGCTGAGAAGTCGATGTTTTTCAACTCAGTCTCGAAAGTTGTGTGACGACAGTGGTCAGACCAGTAAGTATCCAACACCTTCAACTCAGTCTCAGTTGGCACACGTCCAATTGACTTGAAATAGTCTTGAATGAAGAGAAGGTCATCCACTTCCATGGCCAGTCCTTGTTCTGCCTTATACTGTGCAAAATCTTCTGCCGTATAAGTTTCAAAGAAATCCAAACTTGGAATGGTCTTGTCAGACTCAGAGAAATCCTGTTTAGCAATGCCAACAGTGATGTCTTTGAAACGAGAATCCACTGGGTTCAAGAGGTAGTTTTTGACAGCTTCCAACTCATTCGCATCAATATCCTTGTTAACCAAGTAAAGTTGCGCTGTGTTCACCGTTACATCATTTGAACTACCAAGCAAAAGCAAAGCTTCCTGTGAAGATGCCGCACGTTGATCAAATTGACCAGGCAAACTTTCGATAGCAAAGAAAGCATACTTCTCAAGATCAGCCTTAACCTCAGCTTCATCCAAAACAGTATCGGTCACTTGCTCAGAGAAGATGTGTTTTTCCGCACGCGCAAACAAGTCCTCTGCCAAATTAAAGACATCGTAAACCTGAACAATCCGAAGATCATTCAAAGTTTTCAACTGAAGATTATGCTGTAATTCTTTTACTAAAGAGTCAGATTTGACACGAAAATCAGCTTTTTTCTCAACGAAAATACGTTTATCCATTTTAGTTCCTTTATCTATTTCTACTTAAAGATTGTAGTGACGACCAAGTAAAACTTTACTTCAATCCCTGCAACTTCTCTAACACGACCTTATAAACATCCGTTAGACTGCCCAAATCTCTACGAAAAACATCCTTGTCCATGTGGTGCCCTTCAGCATCCCAAAGGCGGCAGTTATCTGGAGAGAATTCGTCTGCCAAGATGATTTTGCCATCCTTATCAAAACCGAATTCCAATTTGAAATCAATCAAACGAAGACCAATTTGCGCAAACCAATCTTTCAGCAATCCATTGATACGACGCGTTTCTTCCTTGATATAAGCGATTTGTTCATCATTGGCAATATCCAAAAACTTCACATGCTCATCATTGATAAATGGATCATCCAAATCATCGTTTTTGTAGTAAAATTCAACGATTGGAGTTTTCAAGTCCAAACCTTCTT